>NZ_JBFRDX010000002.1:0-292002 GCF_052114005.1 Marmoricola sp. RAF53
TGCCGTCGGCTCCGGTGATGCCGTCGGCTCCGGTGACCGCGGTGCAGAGCACGTAGGCCGGCCGGGTGGCCGTCGGCTTGTTGGTGAAGGTGATCGTCCGGCCCGCCAGCGGCGCACCCGAGGCGTCGACCAGCTTGGCCCGCACGTACCCGTTCTTCGCCGGGATCCCCTCGCCGGCGACGTAGGACGGCWGACCCGGCAGGATCTTCGTCGCCTGCTGGCTCACGTTCTGGGTGAACGAGGCCGAGGTGCTGTTCGCGAACACCGTGTCACCGGAGTAGACCGCGGTGATCGCGTGCGCCCCACCGGTCAGGCCCGACACSGTCGCGGTGGCCACCTGCTCGCCACCGACCGTGCTGATCGTGCCGGTACCCAGGACGGTCGAGCCCTCCTTGAAGGTGACCGAACCGGTCGGCTCACCCTGGGCCGGAAGGGACTCCGACACCGTCGCCTTCAGCGTCACCGGGCTCCCGAAGGTGACCGGGTTGGCCGAGGACGAGACCCCGGTCACCGTGGGCACCCGACCCACCGACACCGAGGTCTGACCCTCGGCGCCGGCGAAGTTGAAGTTGCCCACGTACTCGGCCCGGACGGTGTGCCCGTTCGGGGTCAGCGTGCTGGACACGAACTCGGCCGTGGCCGTGTTGCCCGAGGACGCCGGGGTCAAGCTGTTCGAGCCGAGCAGGACGTCGCCCTCCCAGAACCGGACCACGCCCGACGGCTTGCCGGTCGCCGGGGCGACCGCGCTCACCGTCGCGGTGAACGTCACCGGAGCGTTGTAGGCCGGCGTGGCGGCGTCCGTCGACAGCGACAGCGAGGTCGCGGCCTGGTTGACCGTCTGACCCATGCCCTGGTCGAGCAGGCCCGAGCTGCCGGCGAACCGGGTCTCGCCGCTGTAGACGGCCTTGACCTTGTACGTGCCCGGCGTCAGCCCGATGAACGAGGTGCTCGTGGCCGACCCGTCGACCAGCGTGCGCGCGCCCCCGACCGGGAGGCCGTTGACCGTGAACTGGACGGTGCCGGTCGGGACCCCGGCACCCGGGGCGACCGGGGCCACCACCGCGGTGAACGTCGCTCCCTGACCCGTGAGGGCCGGGTTGTTCGACGAGGTCACCACCGTGGTGGTCTGCGCCTTCTTCACCGTCTGCGCCGCCGACCCGTTGCTGGTCTGGAAGCTGCCGTCGCCGCTGTACGTCGCGGTGATGGCGTGCTGGCCGACCGCCAGGTCGTCGGTGGTGAAGGTGGCCTGGTACGCCGAGCTCAGCGGCACCGTCGCCAGCACGGTGGAGCCGTCGGTGAAGACGACCTCGCCGGTCGGGGCGCCTGCGCCCGGGGCCAGGACCGACACCGCGGCGGTGAAGGTGACCGGCTGGCCGAACACCGAGGTCGGGACGTTGCTGGACAGCACCGTCTTGGTGGCGGCCTTGTTGACGACCTGGGTGTCGCTGTCGGAGCTGGTGGTGAAGTTCAGGTCACCCGACAGGTACGTCGCGACGACCGAGTGCGAACCCACCGACAGCGAGCTGATCGAGGCCGTCGCCGCGCCGCCGACCGTGTCGACGTACAGGTCCTGGCCGCCGTTGTTGACGCCGCCGTCGATCCGGAACCGGATCGTGCCCTCCGGGCCACCGGTCGCCGGAGCGTCCGGGATGACCTCGGCGTGCAGGGTCACGGCCTGACCGAACACCGACGGGTTCGGCGAGGTGGTCAGGGCCGTCGTGGTGTGCGCCGGCGCGATGGCCTGGGTCAGCGACTTGTTGGAGCCGCCGAACCGCGAGTCGCCGAGGTAGTTCGCGGCGATCTGGTGGCTGTACACCTTCAGGTTGGTCACCGGCGAGGTGGCCTGGCCACCGACCAGGTTCACCGGGGCGCCGAGCGCGTCGCCGTCGACCGTGAACTGCACCTGACCGGTCGGGGTGCCGGCGCCCGGGGCGACCGGAGCCACCACGGCGGTGTAGGTCAGCGGCTGGCCGGAGACCGCGGCCGGGTCCGAGCTGGTCAGCGCCAGGCTCGTGTTCGCCTTGTTCACGCCGTGGGTCAGCGGCGCCGACGAGCTGGTGTTGAAGTCGGCGCTGCCGTTGTAGACGGCGACGACGTCGTGGTTGCCCGGCTGCAGGTTGCTGACCGTCAGCGACGCGGTGTCACCCGACAGCGCGACGGCCGTGCCGAAGGGCTGACCGTCGACGTTGAACTGCACGCCCCCGGTCGGGTTGCCCGCGCCCGGCGCCTGCGCCGCCACCTGGGCCGTGAAGGTCACGGCCTGACCGCTGACCGTGCCGCCGTTGGGCGACCGGGTCAGCGTGGTGAGGACGTCGGCCTTGCCGACGACCTGCGTCCTGCTCGCCGAGGTCTGGCCGGAGATGTTGGAGTCACCGGAGTAGACCGCCACGACGGTGTGGCTGCCCGTGCTCAGGCTGTCGGTCGGCTGCGAGGTCACGGTGCCGCTGCCCACGTCGACCGGAGACCCGAAGTCCTGGCCGTCGACCTTGAACTGGACGGTTCCGGTCGGCGTGGAGCTGCCGGTCACCGCGGCCACGGTCGCCGTGAAGCTGGTCGGCTGACCGTGCACCACCGGCCCCGGCTGCGCCAGCGTGGCGGTCGACGCGTTCTTCTGCACGTCGAACGGCACGTTGATCGTCTTCGCCGCCCAGAACGAGGTGCCGGCGTACGTGACGCTCAGGGTGGCACCGGAGCGCGGCGGGCCGGCGATCGGCAGGTTCACCGAGATCTGGCCCTGCGCGTTGCTGGTGCCGGTCACCGAACCACCGCCGGTCAGCGCCACGCTCAGCGTGAACCCGGACAGCGGCGCGTTGGCGTTGTTCGGGTCGGTGAGCGTGAAGGAGAGCGGCACGGTGGTGTTCTGCGGCGCCGACGTCGGGCCGGTGTAGGTGAACGCCACCGTGTTCTGGATGGTGATGTTGGCCGTGTTCGTCACGGTGTTGTTGCCGCAGAACAGCGTGCCCGTCCGGTTGCGGATGTCCGTCTGCACCTTGTACGCGCCGTTCGGCAGCGTGTGGGTGTCGACGGTGTACAGCGCCGCACCGGTACCGGACTTCGTCTGGTTGAAGACCGCGGTGTTGGCCGAGTTGAACAGCCGGACCTGCGTCTGCGGGGCCGAGCCCGAGATGCACGCGGAACCGTCGGTCGCTCCGGTCTCGTTCATCGTGAGGATGCCGCCCACCGTGGCCCCGTTGCTCGGGGTCGTGATGGTCGCACCTGCCGGGGCAGCCACGAGGGCGAGCCCCAGGGCCGTGGCGGTAGCCGCTGACGCGGCGATCAATCTACGCACGTTGATTCCTTTTCTCCGGGTAGCGCCGGTCACTTGATCGTGCTTCCGGTGTCGGACGAGCCCAGGTAGTTCGCGCTGCCCGCGTAGGTGGCCTTGTAGCCGCCGGCGAGGGTGAGGGCGAGGAGCTGGGGCAGGGCGTTGCAACCGGCGACACCGGCGCTGTCGGTCGTGCTGGTGCAGACCGTGGTGGTGCCGATGGTGAACACGACCGGCTGACCGGCCAGCGGACCGGCCGGGGTGGTGAGCCTGGCCTGCAGCCAGCCCAGGTTCAGCCCCAGGCCACCGGTCAGCTTGACCAGTGCTGCGTCGGCCTTGAGGGTGGTCGCCTGCTTGGCCACCGTCACCGTCGTCGGCGCCGAGGTGCTGCCGGCGAACGCGGTGGCACCCGAGTACACCGCCTTGACGGTGTGCGTGCCGGCACCGAACGCCGTGGTGAACGACGCCTTCGCGGTGCTACCCACCGCCGCGGCCGGGACCGTCGCGAGCGTGGTGCCGCCCTCGACGAACGCGATCGTGCCGGTCGGGGCACCCAGCGCGTTGGACGCCGGGGTCACCGTCGCCGTGAACGTCACCGAGCCGCCGTACGTGGTCGACGCGCTCGACGCGGTCAGCGCCGTGCTGGTCGCCATCAGGCCGACCTGCTGGGTGAGCGTCGCCGACCCCGGGACGAAGTGCCGGTCACCGGAGTAGACGGCCGTGACCGCGTGGTCACCCGGGGTGAGGGTGGCGACCGACGGGCTGGTGGCCTCGCCGGCGCCGTTCACCGCCACGGCACCGCCGACCGGGGAGCCGTCGACCCGGAACTGGACGAAGCCGCCCGGGGTCCCGGTGCCGTCGCTGGCCGGGCTGACGGTCGCGTGGAACGTGACCGCCTGGCCCTGGTCGCTGTGCGCGTCCGACGAGGTCAGTGCGACCGTCGCGGAGGCCGCGTGCACCTCCTGGGTGAGCACGTCTCCGCTCAGGGCGTAGCCGCCGACCGGGACGTAGGCCGCGATCACGGAGTGGTCGCCCGGCTCCGGGGAGCCGAAGGTCGCGCTCTCGGCGTTGCCGTCGGCGTCGAGCTCGACCGGAGCGCCCATCTCGGCGCCGTCGACGGAGAACTGCACCGCACCGGTCGGGGCGCTGCCGTCCTCGGCCACGACGTGCGCGGTGAACCCGATGAGCTCGCCGAAGGTCGACGGGTTCTTCGAGGAGGCCACCGTGGTGGTGGTCGCCACCACCGAGGTCGCCTGGATCACCTTCTGCTCGACGGCGTCGGAACCGCTGGCGATGAAGTCCACGTCCCCGCCGTAGGACGCCGTGACGTCGTACGTGCCGGGCGCGAGCGTGTCGATCTGCAGGGTCGCCTGGTTGGTGCCGTCGACCTGCTCGAGGGCGGCCGCACCGATGCTGGTGCCGTTGGCGAAGAACTGCACGTTGCCGGTCGGCGAGCCGGAGCCCGGAGCCTCGGCGGCCACGGTCGCGGTGATCGTCACCGTCTGGTCCTCGACCTGGGGCGAGGGACCGCTGATGACCGAGGTGGTGGTGTCCGCCCGGGTGACGAGCTGGCTCTTGGAGGCCGAGCCCGACTTGTAGCGGTTGCTGCCCGGGTAGCTCACGGCCAGGGTGTGGTTGCCCGCACCGAGGTGGGTGAGCGCCGGGAAGGTGGCCACCCCGCCGGTCAGGTCGACCGGGTCGCCGAAGGCGGCGCCGTCGACGAGCAGCTGCACCGCACCGGCCGGCACGCCGACGCTCGGGCTCTGGGCCGCGACGGTGGCGGTCACGTTGACCGACTCACCGCTCACCGACACCTGCGGCGACCGGGTCAGCGTGACGTCCACGTCCGCCTTGGCGACGTGCACCAGGGACGGCGCCGACGCGCTGACGGAGTAGTGCTCGTCACCGGAGTAGGTGGCCACGATGCTGCGGTCGCCGAAGTCCAGGTCACCGGTCTCCAGCGAGGCGTTGCCGCTGGCGTCCAGCCCGACCTCGCCGAGCACGGTGCTGCCGTCGGTGAAGACGACCGAGCCGGTCAGCGGGTCGCTGCCCGCGTCGTGCCCGACGTGCGCCGACAGGGTCACCGGCTGGCCGGCGACCGCGGTGGCGTCCGAGGTGGTCAGCGTGGTGGTGCTGGCCGACCGCGGGGCGCGGATGCGGAACTGCGTGGCACCCGTGCTGCCGACGTACACGGTGCCGGAGGGTGCGTAGGTGGCGCTCACGTTGTGGAACCCGAGATCACCCGTGACGTAGGCGGCGCTGGTCGCGGTGCCGTTCGAGAGCGCGACCGGCGCACCGAAGTTGGCGCCGTCGACCTGGAACTGGACCGTGCCCGGCAGGTTCACCGCGGCGTCCGGGGTGACGGTGGCGACGAACGTGACCGGCTCGTTGGCGTCCTGGGTGCCCGGGTTCGCCACGACACCGGTCGTGGTGAGCACCTGGTCCACCGCGAAGGGCGCGCTGGCCGAAGCCGCGTCGATGGTGGAACCACCCGCGAACGAGGCCGTGATCGTCGCCGTCCGCTTGCCACCGGTGACCGGGAGCGTCGCCGTGGCGACGCCCTGCGCGTTCGTGGTGGCGTCGACGGACGCGCCGCCGGACAGGCTGAACGTGACCGTCCTGCCGGCTGCCAGGCCCGAGCTCGCGGGGACCGCGAGCTGCGCCGACACCGTGACCGACGAGCCGGAGTCACCAGCGGTGGCACCGGTGTAGGCGATCGAGGAGCACGTGTTCGGGGCGACCACGACCGTGGTGGCGCCGATGGCGCCCGGGGTGCTGAGGAAGACGCCCCAGCTGGCGCGCGCCGGCTGGGCGCCGGTCTTGTTCAGGTTGTCGCTGGCGACTCCGGTCGGCAGCGAGACGGAGAAGGATCCGCCGGCGCCGGTGGTCGCCGTCGCGGTCGCACCCTGGCCCGCAGCGATCTGCGACTGGTCCAGGCGCGCGGTCACGGTGACCCCGGCTCCTGCGCCGGCCACGGTGCCGCTGAGCGCGACGTTGTTGGCGCAGCTGTAGACGGCGGGGGCGGAGATCGCGTTGCCGGACGGCAGCACCGCCGAGGTCAGCGTGCTGGTCCGGGTGTAGACCGGGCCCTCGTTCAGCGGCTGGCGCCAGATGAACTTGGCCTCGTTGCCGTACTGCGGGGACCAGTAGGACTCGCGGTAGAGGCCGTTGGCGTCGCCCTGGACGATCTTCTTGACCGGGAGGTTCGCGTTGCCCGCGGCGTTGACCGTCGTGCTGGTCACGTTCACCGGGCTGTTGCTGAACGTGCGCGGCCCGCCGCTGTTCGCCGAGTTGTACGGCGTGCTGGCCGAGCCGACGACCGGCGCGGTGTAGGAGTAGCCGCCGTTGTAGGCCATCCCGGCGCTGGCGGTCCAGCCGTCACCGGCGTTGAGCGGGAAGTCGAACATCTTCCAGCCGGTGCCGGTGGGCGTGTAGGTCATGTCGATGCTGATGTCGACGCTGACCGTGATGCCCGCGTTGGCGGTCGCGGTCATGTCCATGTGCTGGTAGTCCTGCAGCAGCGCGAGGTCGGAGACGCGGACGTACCGGGTACCGGTGATGCCCTGCGTGCCGGACTTGTTCTTGCAGCCCGAGACGGTCGCGGAGCTGCCGCCGTTCACGGCGGGGCCGGAGCAGCCGTCGATCGAGCCGGTGACGTTGAGCTTGTAGGCGTCCTGGCCCAGGAACGTCTGCCGGCCGACCACCTCGTAGCTGATCGTCTCGTTGACGTTCATGTTGGTGCCGTTGGGGTCGTAGTCGTTCATGACGTCGGTGTAGGTCCACTTGGACCCGGTCTGCCAGACGGGCACGTTGTCGCCGGACGCCGTCGACTGCGCCGCGGTCGCGGCGGGTACGCCGGCGACCACGGTCAGGACGGATCCGGCGACCAGCGCCAGGACGGTGGCGACCGAGAGACGCGCCCCCACGCGTCCTCCTGCCGCCGTTCGATGTGTGCTGCCTACGCGCATTACCAAGCCCCTCGTGGGTGAGCAGTGACGTGTGACGGCGGACACACATGTGCCCGCGCGGGGCGATGTCTAGCAGTCGAAAACCGGCGGTCACCACAAAGGAACTGAAACTTGTCCGCGGCTAGGTAATCGCGGTTACGCAAGCCGAAACGGGCATTCTCGGACCATGTGGACGGCGGCTGAGCGGCGATAGAACTCGTTCTCGTTTTCCGGGCCCGTAAAAGAAAGTTGCGACTGGTCCACGACCGGTCTAGTCTCTCGATGGAACGAAACCGTTCCGTTTCATCGCAGGAAAGGGGGGCCCACATCGTGATGACGAGCCTCACCAGGAACCGCCCTCGCGTGGAGGGCCAGCGCGAGGACGAGATCCTCGACGCCTGCGTCGAGCTGATCACCGAGGTCGGCTACGACCGGCTCACCATGGACGCGGTCGCCAAGCGCGCCCGCGCCAGCAAGGCCACGCTGTACCGCCGCTGGGAGACCAAGGCCAGCCTCGTCGTCGAGGCGCTCGTCCGGGCCAAGTCCTCCCCGCACATCGGCGACCACGACACCGGCACCCTCCGCTCCGACCTGCTCTCGACGTTCTGCGGGCACGACGGGCTCAACAAGGCCGGCACCGTGGTGATGGGCTCCGTGCTCACCGCCGTGGCCACCGACCCGGAGTTCGCCACCCTGTTCCGGGAGAAGTTCGTCGCCCCCAAGATCGCCGTCACCCAGGCGATCTACCAGCGCGCGCGGGAACGCGGCGAGATCGGCGCCGACGTCGACCTCGAGGTCATCGGACCCGCACTCGCCGGGATCCTGCTGCACCGCAGCTTCGTCCTCGGCATCCCTCCCGACGACGCGACCATCGAACGCGTCGTCGACCACGTGATCCTCCCGGCCGTCCAGCACCCCTCGTGCGACCGGGACCAGTAAAGGCAAGGAAGACCTCATGACCGACACCTCCGCAACCCAGGCGGACACCACCGGGACCGACCCGCAGTCCCAGAACGGTGGGCACACCCACCTCGGATGGGCGCTCGTGCTCATCTGCGTCGCCCAGCTCATGGTGGTGCTGGACAGCACCATCGCGAACATCGCGCTGCCGTTCATCGGCAAGGACCTCGACATCTCGGCCGGCAGCCTGCAGTGGGTCGTCACCGGCTACGCCCTCGCCTTCGGCGGTCTGCTGCTCCTCGGCGGCCGGCTCGGCGACCTCTACGGCCGACGCCGGATCTTCATGACCGGTGTCACGATCTTCGCCATCGCCAGCGGCCTCGGCGGCCTCGCCCAGAACGAGCTGATGCTGCTGGGCTCCCGGGGCCTCCAGGGCCTCGGCGCCGCGCTGGCCTCCCCCACCGCGCTCGCGCTGATCACCACCAACTTCCCGGCCGGCCCGCGCCGCACCCGCGCCTTCTCGGTGTACGCCGCCATGTCCGGCATCGGTGCCGCGATCGGCCTGCTCCTCGGCGGCTGGCTCACCGGCCTGACCCCGACGCTGTTCGGTGTCGACATCGACGGCTGGCGGCTCACCTTCCTCATCAACGTCCCGATCGGCCTGGCGGCGGCGTACTTCGCGCCGAAGCTCCTCGCCGAGTCCGAGTCACACCCCGGCGAGCTCGACCTGCCCGGCGCGATCACCGGCACCTTCGGCCTGATCTCCCTGGTCTACGGCATCAGCCGCGCCGGCCAGCAGCAGTACGGCTGGAGCGACCCGGGCACGATCATCTTCCTCGCCCTCGGCCTCGGCCTCCTCGCGCTCTTCATCACCGTCGAGCGCCGGGTGGAGCACCCGCTGCTCCCGTTGCGGATCCTCACCAACCGGACCCGCGCGACCGCGTTCGTCACGATGATGATCGTTCCCGCGGCGATGTTCTCGATGTTCTTCTTCCTCTCGCTGTTCGTCCAGAACGTGATGGGCTACACCCCGCTGCAGGCCGGCCTCGCCTTCCTGCCGTTCCCGTTCGCGATGGTGATCGGCGCGACGATCGCGTCCAAGCTGATGGCCAGGCTGGACCCGCGCTTCCTCGCCGGGACCGGCACGTTCCTGGCCGGTGTCGCGCTGTTCAACTTCAGCCGCATCAACGTCGACGACTCGCCCGTCAACCTGCTCCGGCAGATCGGCGCGCAGGCCAAGGACCCGACCACCACCGTCTACCTCGGCGACACCGTGAACTACTGGACCGCGATCTTCCCGTTCATCGCCCTGATGGCGTTCGGCATGGCGCTGACCTTCATCCCGATGACGCTCTCGGCCGTCCACGGCGTCGACCAGCGCGACTCCGGCATCGGCTCCGGCGTGCTCAACACCATGCAGCAGGTCGGTGGTGCGCTCGGCCTCGCGACCCTGTCGACGATCGCGGTGCACTTCACCAACGACAAGTTCGCCGACCTCGGTGCGGCGATCGCGAAGGTCGGCGGCGGCGCCGTGCCGGAGAACGTCAAGGAGGCCTCCGGCCACATCCTCGGGCAGGCCGCGTTCACGACCGGCGGCACGATGGCCTTCCTGGTCGGCGCCTTCATGATCTGGACGGCCTCGCTGATCGTGTGGATCTTCCTCAACGTGTCCCACGAGGAGCTCGCGACCGACGGCGCCGACGCCCCCGAGGGCGTGCACGTGGGCTGAGATCCTCCAGCCCTGGTTGACGAAACCGGTCTCGAGACAGGCCTTCGGCCTTCCTCAACCACCGGAGAGCGCGGAGGCGCTGGTTCTCACGAGAGCCAGCGCCTCCCGTGCGTATCCGGGGGTCGCGCCGGCCAGACCGCAGGCCGGGGTGAGGACCAGCCGCGGCGCGACCTCCTCGGGGTCGAAGCCCAGCATGTCCAGCAGCCGCAGCACCTTCTCCACGACCTGGCGGTCGGCTCCGCGGCGTACCGGGTCGACGGAGTCGACGACGCCGAGCAGCACCCGCTCCCCCGCGTCCAGCGCCGTGCCGAGCTCGTCGTACGACGCCGCCGCGAGCACCGCGAGGTCGAGCGAGACCGCCTGCGCGCCGGCCCCGCGCAGCAGGCCGATCGGGACGTCCGCGGCACAGCAGTGCGCGACCGGGACGGCACCGGACGCCAGCACCGCGTCGAACACCCAGCCCAGCGCCTCGGAGGCGCGCGGGAGGTCCACCGAGCGGTGCCGGCCGAAGCCGGACGCGGTCGGGACCTGGGCCGCCAGGACGGCCGGGAGCGCGGGCTCGTCCACCTGGACCAGCAGTCGTGCCCCGGGCACCCGGCGCTTCACGTCGGCGAGGTGCACGCGCAGCCCCTCGGCCAGCGCCTGGGCGAGCTCGCGCCGGGCCCCGAAGTCGGCGAGCAGCCGGTCGCCGCGTGGGCGTTCGACGGTCGCGGCGAGCGTCCACGGCCCGGCGACCTGGACCTTGAGCTCGCCCTCGTAGCCCTGGGTCTGCTCCTCGAGCACGTCCAGGTCCTGGGCCAGCAGCGAACGCGCGCGCCGGTGGTCGATCCCCGGCGCGTCGGTCAGCCGCCATCCCGCGGGCTGCAGGTCGAAGCCGAGCTCCGCGACCACGGCGAGCGTGCGCCCGGTCATCGCGGCGACCGCCCCGCGGGCCGGCAGCTCCGGCAGGTACGGCAGGTCCGGCAGCTCGCCGAGCACCGTCCTGAGCGCCTCGGCGAAGTCCTCGCCCGGCATCGAACCCACCCCGGTCGCGACAGTCACCCCGTGACCTTACGGCCCGGTCCCATCCGTCCGGCCCCCGGCACCGAATCCCTGCTGTGCCCCGACTCCCGCGTCCCACCGTCCTCGGTGCTGCCCACGCCTTCGCCGGCGTCCTGGCCGCCTCTCTCGGGATGGCCGCGGCGCACCTGACCGCCGCCCTGACCGACCCGCAGTCCTCCCCCGTGCTCGCGGTCGGCAGCACCGTCATCGACGCCACGCCGACCCCGGTCAAGGAGTGGGCGGTCCGCAACTTCGGCACCGCCGACAAGACCATCCTGATCGGCAACGTGCTGGTGGTGACGCTGCTGCTGGCGGCCCTCTCCGGCGTCGTCGCCGCCCGCCGGCTCTCCGTCGGGGTGGCGATCCAGGTCGGGCTGGTGGCGCTCGCCGCCACCGCCGCGCTGCGCCGGCCGGACGCGGCGCTGAGCGACGTGCGGCCCGCCCTGGTCGCCGCGGTGGTCGGTCCGCTCACCCTGATGTTCCTGGTCCGGTCGCTGCGTCGCGCGGGAGGACAACCCGACGCAGCGGCTCCCTCGAGCGGCGGGCCCGGCAGCTCGCGCCGAGGGTTCCTGATCGGCTCCGGCCTCGCGCTCCTCGGCGCGGCGGCGGCGGCCGGAGCCGGTCAGTGGATCGTGCGGGCCCGCGCCCGCATCTCCGACATCGTCCTGCCGACCGCCGCGGCCCCCCTGCCCCCGCTCCCGGCGGGGCTGGAGGAGCAGCACCCCGGGATCTCCCCGTTCCGGACGCCCAACCGGGACTTCTACCGCGTCGACACCAAGCTCGCCGTCCCGCTCGTCGACCAGAACTCGTGGCGGCTGCACGTCGACGGGATGGTCGACCGCGAGCTCTCCTTCACCTACGACGAGCTGATGGCGATGGCCGTCGAGGAGCACGACATCACCCTGACCTGCGTCTCGAACACCGTCGGCGGCAAGCTCGTCGGCGCCGCCCGCTGGCTCGGCCTCCCGGTGAAGGTCCTGCTCGACCGCGCCGGGGTGTCCCCGGACGCGGACCAGGTGCTGTCCACCGACGTCGAGGGCTTCCGGATCAGCACGCCGATCCAGGCGCTCACCGACGGCCGGCCGGCCCTGGTCGCGATCGGGATGAACGGCCAGGCCCTGCCCCGCGCGCACGGCTTCCCGGCCCGGCTGGTGACCCCCGGGCTCTACGGCTTCGTCGGCGCCACCAAGTGGCTCGAGCGGCTCACCGTCACGACGTACGACGCGGAGCGGGCGTACTGGACGAAGCGCGGCTGGGCGACCGACGCCCCGATCAAGATCTCCAGCCGGATCGACACCCCGCGACCGCTGGCCGACCTGAAGGCGGGACGGACCGCGATCGGCGGCGTCGCCTGGGCGCAGCACCGCGGGATCTCCGGTGTCGAGGTGCGTATCGACGGCGGCCCGTGGCAGCCCGCGACCCTCGGCCCGGACGCCGGCGTCGACTACTGGCGGCAGTGGTACCTCGCCTGGGACGCGAAGCCGGGTGCGCACATGATCGCGGTCCGCGCGACCGGCCTCGACGGGACCGTGCAGACCCCGGTCCGCGCCAACTCGTTCCCGGACGGCTCCAGCGGCGTCCAGGAGATCGCCGTCACGGTCTCCTGAGAAAAAAGCTCGTGGCGGCCCCATCCGCCCGGGCCGTGGCTCCGAATCACTCCCGACAGAGCACCACCGCCCGAAGCACATCGGAAGGCCTCCTCCATGAACTCGCACCTGATCCGCCGCACCGGCGCCCTCGCCACGGTCGCCGCCGTCCTCGCCCTCGGCCTGAGCGCCTGCGGCAGCGACGACACCGACACCAAGTCGGCCGCCGACCCGACCCCCTCGACCGCCGCCGACGCGATGACCAACGCCGGCGCCGACACCTTCGGCGCGGGCTGCAAGCTGATCCCGGCCGACGGCAAGGGCTCGTTCAACGGCATGGCGACCGACCCGGTCGCCACCGCGGCGAGCAACAACCCGCTGCTGAAGACCCTCGTCTCGGCCGTCGGTGTCGCCGGTCTCGGCGACACCCTGAACTCCGCCGACGCGATCACCGTCTTCGCCCCGACCGACGACGCGTTCGCCAAGATCCCGAAGGCCACCCTGGACAAGGTCCTGGCCGACAAGCCGACCCTGACCAAGATCCTGACCCACCACGTGGTCGCAGGGAAGCTGTCGCCGGAGCAGGTCGCCGGCACGCACAAGACCCTCGCCGGGGACACGATCACCGTCACCGGCGACGCCATGGACGGGGTCAAGGTCGACAATGCCGGCGGTCCTGCCACCGTGCTCTGCGGCAACATCCCGACCGCGAACGCGACCGTCTACGTCGTCGACTCTGTCCTGATGCCGGCGTCCTGACCCAGACTGGTCACGACGTACACAGAGAAGGACCTGAACCGTGTCGCACCTCAGCCCCGTTCCCTCCGGCGCCCCGGCGTCGGGGGGAACGGGCACGAGCACCCTCGCCGACCTGCTCCGGCAGGCCGCCCGAGGCGATGAGAGCGCCTTCGCCCGGCTCTACGACGAGACCTCGGCGCGGGTCTTCGGACTGGTGCTGCGGGTCGTCCGTGACCGGGCCCAGGCAGAAGAGGTCACCCAGGAGGTCTACCTCCAGGTCTGGCGCACCGCGAGCCGGTACGACGAGACCAAGGGCAGTGCCCTCTCCTGGCTGATGACCCTCGCCCACCGCCGGGCCGTGGACCGGGTCCGCGCCGCGGAGGCCGTCAGCCGCCAGGACACCGCGTACCACCGCGGTAGCCACCAGGTCGACCACGACGCCACCGCCGAGGCGGTGGAGGCGTCGATGGAGGCCAGGAGGGTCAGGTCCGCGCTCGCGGAGCTGACCGTCGTCCAGCGCGAGGCGCTGGAGCTCGCCTACTTCGGGGGGTACACCCACACCGAGGTCGCCACCCTGCTCGACCTACCGGTCGGCACAGCCAAGACCCGCATCCGCGATGGACTCATCCGGCTGCGTGACGCGATGGGAGTTGGGTCGTGAACACATCCGGGACCCCTCACGAGATCCACGCCCTCTCCGGCGCCTACGCGGTCGACGCGCTCGACGCCGACGAGCGGGAGCGCTTCGAGGAGCACCTCGCCGCGTGTGCCGAGTGCCGCGCCGAGGTGGCCAGCCTGACCGAGGCCGCCACCCTGCTCGGTGAGCTCGCCACCGCGACGCCCGCACCGGCGCTCCGCGACCGGGTGCTCGCCGACATCAAGACCGTCCGGCCGCTGCCCCCGCTCGGCCAGACCGACGGGCCCACCGACGGGCCCACCGACGGGCCCACCGACCGGCCCACCGACGGGCCCACCGACGAGCTCGCCGCCCGGCGGCGCCCGCGCTGGACGCGGGTCCTGGCGGCCGCTGCCGCCGTGGCCGTGATCGCCGGCGGTGGCGCCGTGGTGCTGCAGCAGGTCAACGGCTCCGACAGCTCGGAGACGCTGAGCGCCGCGGACCGGATCGTCCGTGCCGCGGACGCGAAGCGGGTCGTGCTGGACCTGCCGAACGGAGGCCGGGCGACGGTCTACCGCTCGGTCTCCCAGGGCAAGGCCGCGCTCGTCACCCGCGACATGCCCCCGGCACCCAGCGGCAGCGTGTACCAGCTCTGGCTCCAGAAGGACGGCGTGATGGTGCCGGCCGGTCTGATGCCGCGGGCGGCCGACCAGGCCGTCGTGCTCGACGGCAACGCCGACGACGCCACGGCTGTCGGCATCACGGTCGAACCGGCCGGAGGCTCCGAGCACCCGACCACCGCCCCGGTCGCGGTGTTCGCCTTCGAGCAACCGGCATGAGCCCGCGCCCCCGGAACGTCGCTGTGATCGGCAGCGGCGTGGCTGGCCTGACGGCCGCCTACGTGATCTCGGCCGACGCCGAGGTGACCCTGTTCGAGGCCGACGGCCGCCTCGGCGGGCACGCGGACACGCACACCGTGCCGACGCCCGCGGGACCGGTCGCGATCGACACCGGGTTCATCGTGCACAACGAGAAGACCTACCCGACGCTGCTGCGGCTCTTCGCCGAGCTCGACGTCCCGACGCAGCCCTCGGACATGTCGATGTCGGTCCGCTCCGACCAGGCCCACGGCGGCCGAGGGCTGGAGTGGGCGGGAGCGCTCGGGCCCGCCGGGCTGTTCCCGACCTGGCGCAACGCCGCGCGGCCGGCGTACCTGCGGATGCTGCTGGAGATCCCCCGCTTCCACCGCCGCGCGCGGCGGCTGCTGGCGACCTCGGAGGCCGAGGGCGACCAGACCCTGGCGGAGTTCCTGGCCGCCGGACGCTTCACGGCGTACTTCCGGGAGCACTTCATGGCGCCGCTGGTCGCCTGCGTCTGGTCCTGCGACCCGGCGATCGCGCTGGAGTACCCGGCCCGCTACCTGTTCTCGTTCCTGGAGCACCACGGCATGCTCGGCGTCTTCGGGTCGCCGCAGTGGCGGACCGTCACCGGCGGCTCCCAGGTGTACGTCGACCGCGTCGCCGGGACCCTCCGTGCCCGCGGCGGCACCGTGCTCCTCGACACCAAGGTCACCTCGCTCGCCGAGACGGCCGACGGCGTCGAGATCACCGACGGCAACGGGGTGGTGCACCGTTTCGACGCCGTCGTCGTCGCCACGCACCCGGACCAGGCGCTCGGGATCCTCGCCGAGCCGACCGACCTGCAGCGCGAGCTGCTCACCGCGATGCCGTACTCGCAGAACACCGCCCAGCTGCACACCGACAGCACGGTGATGCCGCGCCACCGGCGGGCCTGGGCGTCCTGGAACCAGTGGGACCGTCCCGGGGAGCGGGCGGTCACCGTCACCTACGACATGACCCGGCTGATGCGGCTGCCGGTCGCCGAGGACGGCACCCGGTACTTCGTCACCCTGGGCGCCGCCGACCTCGTCGACCCGGACCAGGTGATCGCGCACCGCGACTACGCCCACCCGATCTACAACCCGACCTCGGTCGCGGCCCAGCGCCGGCTGCCGGAGATCGACTCCGGGCGGCTCGTCTTCGCCGGCGCCTGGCACGGCTGGGGCTTCCACGAGGACGGGGCCTGGTCGGGGGCCCGGGCGGCCGAGCGGCTCGGCTTCTCCTGGCCGACCGCTCCGGACCGTGCCCGTCGCGACGACGACGTGACCACGCCGCGGATCTACGACAGCGTCGTCCGGCACACCCGGCGGACCCCGCTCAAGCACCGGTTCCGGAACCGCACGCACCTGTGGCTCGTCGACCTCGACGCGCTCCCCGACCACGGGGTGCTGGCGCGCTTCGAGGCCCGCGACCACCTGGGAGACCCGGCCCGTCCGATCCGCGAGAACGTCGAGGCGTTCCTGGCCGGTGAAGGCATCCGCGTCACCGGTGGCCGGATCCTGATGGCCGCCAACGCCCGGGCCCTGGGCTACTGCTTCAACCCGATCAGCGTGTTCTGGTGCTTCGACGCCGCCGGCGACCTCGCCGCCACCGTCGTGGAGGTGCACAACACCTACGGCGACCGGCACGCCTACCTGGTCCACCCCGACGAGGCCGGCCGGGCGCGGGTCGCCAAGCAGATGTACGTCTCGCCGTTCCACGGCGTCGACGGACACTACGAGCTCGTCGTCCCCGTCCCCGGCGACGACCTCACGATCTGCGTCCGCCTGATCACCGCCGCCGGCGAGGTGTTCGACGCCTCGCTGCGGGGTACCGCGAGCGCGTCCGGCCCGCTCCGGTCCGCCCCGGCGGCAATCCGGGGGGCCGTCCTGATCCGAATGCACGGTGTCTGGCTCTGGGCCCGCAGGTTGCGGGTCCGACCCCGCCCGCCGCACGCGCAGCCCGAGATCCAAGAAGGTGTCCGATGACCTCCACGCTCGTCACTCCGGTCCAGGACCGGTGGGCCGACATCAGCCCGCTGCGCAACGGCCCGAAGGCGGCCGTCTCGGCCGCGATCGCCCGGCGGATCTTCCTCCGGGTCACCGACCGCCTCGGCATCACGGTCTCCCTGGACGGGTCGCCCGCGGACCTGGTGATCCACCGTCCCGCCGAGTTCTTCAACCGGCTCGGGAACGACGGGCTGATCGGTTTCGGCGAGTCCTACATGACCGGGGCCTGGGACGCCGAGGACCTCGGCGCGACGCTGTCCGTGCTGTGCGCGGAGATCGGCGAGCTCGTCCCGGCCTGGATGCAGAAGCTGCGGGCGGCGTACGTCGCCCGGCCGCCGCGGCACCACACCGGCAGCGAGCAGAACACCCGCCGCAACATCGCGCACCACTACGACCTGTCGAACGACCTGTTCGCGACCTTCCTCGACCCGACGCTGAGCTACTCCTCGGCGATGTTCGACACCGACTCGGTGACCGACGGCCACCGCGTCACCCTGGCGCCGCCGGCCCCCGGCTCCGACCTCGAGGCCGCCCAGGGCCGCAAGATCGAGAGCATCCTGGACGCCGCCGGGGTCCGGGCCGGCAGCCGGGTCCTCGAGATCGGCACCGGCTGGGGCGAGCTCGCGATCCGGGCGGCGCGCCGAGGCGCGACCGTCCGCTCGGTGACGCTCTCCAGCGAGCAGCAGGCCCTGGCCCGTGCCCGGTTCGCCGACGCGGTCGCCGCCGAGGGGCTGCGTGCCGACCTCGTCCAGGTGGACCTGCTCGACTACCGGGCCGTCGAGGGGACCTACGACGCCGTCGTCTCGGTCGAGATGATCGAGGCGGTCGGCCGCGAGTACCTGCCGAGCTACTTCGGCGTCATCGACCGGGTCCTCGCGCCCGGCGGGACGGTCGCCCTCCAGGCGATCACGATGCCGCACCACCGGATGCTCGCGACCCGGCGGACGTGGACCTGGATCCACAAGTACATCTTCCCCGGCGGTTTCCTCCCCTCGACCGAGCAGCTGGACCAGGTCACCCGCGAGCACACCGCGCTGCGGCTGGCCGGACGGACGACTTTCGGCAGCCACTACGCCGAGACGCTGCGGCAGTGGGACGAGGCGTTCACGGCGGCGCACGACCGGGTCCTGGCGCTGGGCTTCGACGAGACCTTCCTGCGGATGTGGCACTTCTACCTGGAGTACTCCCGGGCCGGCTTCGCCTCGGGCTACATCGACGTCCAGCAGCTCACGTTCACGCGCGACTCCCTGGCCCTCGAGCCTGGCGAGATGGCGTGACGGACATGACCACCGCAACCTCTACCACCACCCCCGCCACCGGCGCCGCCCAGGAGATCGAGCGCGTCCTGCGTCCCTTCGCCGGCGGCGACCTCCCGGTCCGGCTGCGCGCCTGGGACGGCTCCGAGGCCGGGCCCGAGGACCCCGCGGTGCCGCTGGTCCTGCTGAACTCCCCGCAGGCGATCACCCGCCTGCTCTGGAACCCGGGCGAGCTCGGTGCCGCCCAGGCCTACGTGACCGGCGAGATCGACGTCGCCGGCGATCTCGACACGGCACTGAGCCACGTCTGGTCGGAAGTGTCGGCGCGCGGGCTGACGGGGGTCCGTCCCGGCCCGGCGTCGTTCGCGCGGGCTGCGCGCACGGCACTCCGGCTGGGCGCGCTCCGGGGGCGCCCGCCGGCTCCCGCCTCCCAGGCCCAGGTATCGGGCCGGCTGCACAGCCGGAGGCGGGACCGGCTGGCGATCAGCCACCACTACGACTTCTCCAACGAGTTCTACGCCGCGGTCCTCGACGAGCACATGGCGTACTCCTCGGCGTACTGGACCCGCGAGGACCAGACCCTGGAGGAAGCGCAGGCCGCCAAGCTGGACCTGGTCTGCCGCAAGGTCGGCCTGGCCCCGGGGAAGACCTTCCTCGACGTCGGCTGCGGCTGGGGCTCGCTCTCCCTGTACGCCGCCGAGCACTTCGGCGCCCGGGTCCTCGGCGTCACCATCGCCGAGGAGCAGAAGCGCTTCATCGACGACCGGATCGCCGAGCGCGGACTGCGGGACCGGGTCGAGATCCGGCTCTGCGACTACCGCGACGTCGCCTCGGCCGCCCCGGAGCCGTTCGACGCGGTCGCCTCGATCGAGATGGGCGAGCACGTCGGCCAGGCCAACTACCCGACGTACGTCGAGGTGCTGCACGACGCCGTCCGGCCGGGCGGCCGGGTGCTCGTCCAGCAGATGTCCCGCGCCGGCACCGGCGGAGGCGACCACCCCGGCGGGGGCCCGTTCATCGAGTCCTTCATCGCCCCCGACATGACGATGCGCCCCGTCGGCGAGACCGTCGACTTCCTGGAGGCCGGCGGCCTGGAGGTGCGCGACGTGCACGCCCTGCGCGAGCACTACGTGCGCACCGTGGACGCGTGGGTCGAGCGCTTCGAGGCCGCGGTCCCGCGGCTGCGCACGCTGGTCCCGGAGGAGTACCTGCGGGTCTGGCGGCTCTACCTGGTCGGCGGCCGGATGGCCTTCCGGGACGGCAGGATGGGGGTCGACCAGATCCTCGCGGTGCGCCCCGGCGCCCCGCACGACCTCCCGGCGGTGCGTCCCTGGTGACCGACTTCCTCGTCGTCACGGCGGCGGCCGCCGTCGTCTGCGTCCTCGCGATGGCGATCACCGCGTACGCCGCCCGCGTCACCGGCCGGGTCTCGGTCGTCGACGTCACCTGGGGAGTCGCCCTGGCGGCGGTCGCCCTGGTCTGCGCGCTCCTCGGCGAGGCCCCGGCCTGGCGGCGCTGGCTGCTGGTAGCCCTGGTCGCGCTCTGGGGCCTGCGGCTTTCCTGGCACATCCTGCGGCGGTCCTTCGGCCACGGCGAGGACCCGCGCTACACCGAGCTCCTCGGCTCCGGCCGCGGCGGCCCGCTGGTCCGGGTCTGGATCCCGCAGGGCGGCGCCATCTGGCTGGTCTCGATGCCGGTCCAGGTCGCGGCCGTCGCCGGGGACGGGCTCGACGCCGTCGTCGTCCTCGGCGTCGCCCTCTGGCTCCTCGGGGTCGTGTTCGAGTCCGTGGGGGACGCCCAGCTGGCGGCGTACAAGAGGGACCCCGACCGCGGCCCGGTGATGGACCGCGGCCTGTGGCGCTACACCCGGCACCCGAACTACTTCGGCGACGCCTGCGTCTGGTGGGGCATCTTCTTGGTCTGCGCCTCCGCCTGGCCCGGCGTCCTCACGATCCTCTCCCCCGTCGCGATGACCTACTTCCTCGTCTTCGCCACCGGCGCCAAGCTGCTGGAGAAGACGATGATGCAACGCCCCGGCTACCCCGAGTACGCCGCCCGCACCAGCATGTTCTTCCCCCTGCCTCCGAAGAACTGAGCGGAAAGGGGCCGACCCGCCCGCGGCGGCGTTCGGCCTCCAGCCCGATACTTACGCTTCCAGCCCGAAGCATCGGGCTGTCCGGGCGGAATCACCTCTCCCCTTGGGAAACCGACGCCGCTCACCGCTAACGAGCCGTGCCCGCGATCGTCCCGCTGCCGACCACCCGGGTCCCGTCGTACACCACGCACGCCTGGCCGGGGGCGATCCCCGACGCGGGGTCGAGCAGGGTCACCGAGAAGCCGTGCTCGCCGGGGAGCACGACCGCGCGGTGCTCCTCGCCGTGCGCGCGCAGCTGGACGGTGCACTCCAGCGGCGCGGTCGGCTCGGTGCCGCACCAGAGCGGCTTGACGCACTCCAGCCCGGTGACCGCCAGCTCGGCGCGGGTACCCACCGTGACGGTCCCGGTGACGGGCTCGATGTCGAGGACGTAGCGCGGCTTGCCGTCCGCGGCCGGGGTGCCGAT
Organism: Marmoricola sp. RAF53; assembly: GCF_052114005.1. Taxonomy (NCBI): domain Bacteria; kingdom Bacillati; phylum Actinomycetota; class Actinomycetes; order Propionibacteriales; family Nocardioidaceae; genus Marmoricola; species Marmoricola sp. RAF53. The sequence goes on from NZ_JBFRDX010000002.1 coordinate 20,527, forward strand.
CCGCAGGCCCTTGCGCTGGCCGATGGTGAACCGCCACGAGCCCGCGTGGCTGCCCAGCACCTCGCCGCTCCCGGACTCGACGATGTCGCCGCCCCGGTTCACCACGTGGCCGCGCTCGGTGAGCTTCTCGTCGAGCCAGCCGCCGGTGTCGCCGTCGCTGATGAAGCAGATGTCGTGGCTGTCCGGCTTGGCCGCCACCTGCAGGCCGCGGCGCTCCGCCTCGGCCCGGATCTCCGGCTTGGTGGTGTCGCCGAGCGGGAAGAGCGAGTGCGCGAGCTGGTCCTGGGTGAGCACCCCGAGCACGTAGGACTGGTCCTTGGCGCCGTCGACCGCCCGGTGCATCTCGATCAGCCCGTCCGCTCCGGTGCGGAGCTGGGCGTAGTGGCCGGTGACGACCGCGTCGAAGCCGAGCGCCAGCCCGCGCTCCAGTACGGCGGCGAACTTGATCTTCTCGTTGCAGCGCAGGCACGGGTTCGGCGTCCGGCCGTCGGCGTACTCGGCCAGGAAGTCCTCCACGACGTCCTCGTGGAAGCGGTCGGAGAGGTCCCAGACGTAGAAGGGGATCCCGATCACGTCGGCCGCGCGGCGGGCGTCGTTCGAGTCCTCGATCGTGCAGCAGCCGCGCGCGCCGGTTCGGTACGACTGCGGGTTGCGCGACAGCGCCAGGTGGATCCCGGTCACCTCGTGTCCGGCCTCGGCAGCCCGGGCGGCGGCGACGGCCGAGTCCACGCCGCCCGACATCGCGGCCAGGACCCTCACGAGGGCACGGACCTCGAGGTCTGGCCGGCGGCGCGGGCCCGCTCGACGACCGGCCCGATGGCGGCCACCAGCGCCTCCACGTCGTCCGGCGTGGAGGTGTGGCCGAGGGAGAACCGCAGCGAGGCGCGCGCCTGCTCGTCGTCGCAGCCCATCGCCAGCAGGACGTGCGAGGGCTGCGGGACGCCGGCGTTGCAGGCCGACCCGGTCGAGCACTCGATCCCGCGGGCGTCGAGGAGCATCAGCAGCGAGTCGCCCTCGCAGCCGGGGAAGGTCAGGTGGGCGTTGCCGGGGAGGCGGTGCGCGACGTCGGAGACCGGGTCCCCGTTGTACGACGCCTCCGGCACCACGCCGCGCACACCCGCGACCAGCTCGTCGCGCAGGGAGCTCAGCCGGACCGCCAGCTCGGACTGGTGCTTCACGGCCAGCTCGCACGCGGTCGCGAACCCCGCGATCGCGGGCGCGTCGATCGTGCCGGAACGGACGTCGCGCTCCTGGCCGCCGCCGTGCAGGAGCGCGGTCAGCTGGACCTCGCGCCGTACGAGCAGGGCGCCGACGCCGTAGGGGCCACCGATCTTGTGGCCGGTGATCGTCATCGCGTCCACGCCCGAGGCGGCGAAGTCGACCGGCACCTGCCCGATCGCCTGGACCGCGTCGGTGTGCACCGGGATGCCGTACCGGTGCGCGATCTCGACGACCTCGGCGATCGGCTGCACCGTGCCGACCTCGTTGTTGGCCCACATCACCGAGACCAGGGCGACGTCGTCGGGGTTCGTCTCGACGGCGGCCCGGAAGGCCTCGACGTCCAGGCGGCCCAGGCGGTCGACGCCGACGAGCTCGACGCGGGCGTCCTCCTCCTCGGCCAGCCAGTGCAGCGGGTCCAGGACGGCGTGGTGCTCGACGGTGGTGGCGAGGATCCGGGTCCGGGCCGGGTCCGCGGCGCGGCGCGACCAGAACAGGCCCTTGAGCGCGAGGTTGTCCGCCTCGGTCCCGCCGGAGGTGAAGACGACCTCGCCGGGACGGCAGCCCAGGGCCCGCGCGATGGTCTCGCGGGACTCCTCGACGACCCGGCGCGCGGCACGCCCGGAGGCGTGCAGCGAGTTGGCGTTGCCCACGCTGCCGAGCTGCGCGGTCATCGCCGCAGCGGCTTCGGCGAGGATCGGCGTGGTCGCCGCATGGTCGAGGTACACGGTCATGGCGGGTCCAGCCTACTTCCGTGGCCCTCGGGGGCGCCCGCGCAGGCGGTTCACCGGACGATCCGGGCGAGCAGCGCACGGTGGTCGGTGCCGTCCACCTCGGCCGTCGCGGTGCTCGCGACGTCGAAGTCGGCGCTGTGCAGCACGTGGTCGATGGCCATCAGCCCGACCGGGCTGCGGTACTTGGTGACCTGCCGGGTGGGCCAGGTCGGCTGCCAGCCGGCGTTCGCGGTGCGGGCGGCGTCGGCGAACCCGGCGTCGAGCAGGCGGCGTACCGGGCGGTGGTCGAGCGTGGCGTTGTAGTCACCGACGACGAGCCGCGGCCCGGCCTGGGCCCGCACGGCCCGGTCGAGGGCGTCCCAGTCGCGCTCCCAGCGCGCGGGACCGTGCAGCGGCTGGCTGGTGTGCACGGCGAACAGCGTGAACGGCTCCGACGCCGCCACCTGCACCCGCCAGGCGCCGTTGCGGACCGGGAGCCGGGTGACGCCGCTGAGCGGGTAGGCGGAGAAGACCATCGTCCCGGACGCGGTCACCGACGTGGAGCCGGCGGCGTGCGGCAGCAGGGCGTCGAGCCCGGCTGCGCGCAGCCGTTCGCGTGCGGACGGGGTCACCTCCTCCAGCACGAGCACGTCCACGCCGTGCTCGCGGGCGAGTGCCACCGCCCGGGCGGCGTCGGCCTCGCCGAAGCGCAGGTTGAGCGTCATCACGCTGAGGTCGGGCCGCCCGCCGGCGGCCAGGGCGGCGTGCGCGCCGGTGAAGGCGGGCGCGACGAGCAGGGAGTGGAACAGCAGGCCGGCGACGGCGACGGCCGCGGCCGTACCGAGACCGCGCCGCAGCCCGCCGGTGCTGCGCCGGCGCAGCAGGAGCAGGAGTACCGCGCTGAGGGCGTAGCCGAGCACGGCCAACGGCACCAGCGCGGTGAAGGCGACGAACCAGACGGCCGACGGCGTGGTCACCCGCATCAGGGTGAGAACGACCGAGCCGGTCAGGGCGCCGACCGCGATGCTCGCGGCGGCGACCCTGACCGGCCCAGAGGTCAGCACGGTGATGCTGCTCAGGTTCAGCAGGTCAGCCCTTGCGCTGGTTGATCTCCGAGGTGACGGCGGGGAGCACCGAGTGCAGGTCCCCGACCACACCGAAGTCGACCAGCTCGAAGATCGGCGCCTCTTCGTCCTTGTTGATCGCGATGATCGTCTTGGACGTCTGCATGCCGGCACGGTGCTGGATCGCACCGGAGATGCCCGCCGCGATGTAGAGCTGCGGGGACACGGTCTTGCCGGTCTGACCGATCTGGAAGGTGTGCGGCTTCCAGCCGGAGTCGACGGCCGCGCGCGAGGCGCCGACAGCGGCACCCAGCGAGTCGGCGAGAGCGTCGACCGACGAGAAGTCGCCACCGGTGCCACGGCCGCCCGAGACCACGATCGCGGCCTCGTTGAGCTCCGGGCGGCCCGAGGACTCACGCGGCTGCGAGGCCACGATCTGCGCCTTCTTGGCCGAGTCGGAGATGGTCGCCGCGAACTGCACGACCTCGCCCGCGCCCGCGGTCTCCTCCGGAGCGGCCGCGTTCGGCTTCACGGTGATGATCGGGGTGCCCTGGGTGACCTTCGCCTGGACGGTGAAGTTGCCCGCGAAGACGGACTGCGTGGTGACCGGCCCTGAATCCGGGCCGGCCTGCACGTCGACAGCGTCGGTGATCAGGCCCGACTCGAGCTTGACCGCGAGACGACCCGCGATCTCCTTGCCCTCCGCGGAGGAGGTGATCAGGACGGCGCCCGGGTTCGCCTGGGCGGCGATCTGCTGCAGGACCTCGGCCTTCGGGGCGACCAGGTAGCCCTTCACCTCGGTGTCGTCGACGACGTAGACCTTCTCGGCGCCGAACTTCTTGACGGTCTCGGCGACACCGGCGGCCTTGTCGGCGGCACCGATGAAGACGGCCGACGGCGAACCGAGGCGCTTGGCGATGGTCAGGAGCTCGTTGGTCGGCTTCTTCACCGCACCGTCGACGTGGTCGACGAGAACCAGAATCTCACTCATGTCTGCTGTTCCTTCCTGGCTCAGATGAACTTCTTGGCGGCGAGGAACTCGGCGAGCGCCTTGGCGCCCGAGCCGTCCTCGTCGGTCACGATCTCGCCGGCGGTGCGCGGCGGGCGGGCCTCGGTGGACTCGACGGCGGTCCACGCGGCCGAGAGGCCGACCTGACCGGCGTCCAGGCCCAGGTCGCCGAGCGACCAGGCGTCCAGCGGCTTCTTCTTCGCGGCCATGATGCCCTTGAAGGACGGGTAGCGGGCCTCGCCGGTCTGGTCGGTGACCGAGAGGACCAGCGGGGCGACCGCGCCGATGACCTCGGTGGCGGCGTCGCCGTCACGCTTGATCCGGAACTGGTTGCCCTGCGACTCCACGACCGAGGCGAACGTCACCTGGGGCAGGTCGAGACGCTCGGCCAGCATCGCCGGGACGACCGACATGGCGCCGTCGGTGGAGGCCATGCCGCAGACGACGACGTCGACGGAGCCGATCTTCGAGACGGCGGCGGCGAGCACCTTGGAGGTGGCCAGCGCGTCCGAACCGGCGATCGCGTCGTCGACCACGTGGACACCGCTGTCGGCACCCATCTGCAGGGCCTTGCGGATGGCGTCAGCGGCGCCCTCCGGGCCCACGCTCAGCGCGGTGACCGTCACGGAGTCCGGGTTCTCGTTCTTCTCCTTGAGCTGGAGAGCCTGCTCCACGGCGTACTCGTCCAGCTCGGACAGCAGGCCGGGAACGGCGACACGGTCGACCGTGTTGTCGGCCTCGAAGGCCTGGTCCGCGGTCGCGTCGGGTACGTATTTCACACAGACGACAATGTTCATGCTGGTCACGGCTCCGGGGAGCCCCTCCTGAATCAGAGTGTTGAGTTCGCAAGAGACTACTAGCGAGTTAGGTCTGCTCCCACACCGTCTCGCGTGGGTTCAGTCACAGCAGGAAAAGCCCCGGACCCGGGCCGTGAGGACCCCGGGGGGAAGCCACGAGGAGACCTTACGTCGGGGTCCCGAGCGCCCCGGTCAGCGACCCGGTCAGCGACCCGGTCAGCGGGCCGATCTCGGGGCGATCCAGCGCTGCGCGAGCCGGCCGAGCGCGAGCCAGCCGATGGCCGCGATCCCCCAGTTCACCACCGCGTCCTTGGTCTGGGCGTTCTCGCCGTGGAAGGCGAAGACGCCGTTGTCCGGGCTGAACGGCCCGTCGATGACCTTGGCGAAGTCCAGGACGAACTTGACCAGCACGTTGTCCGGGCTGACCACGTCCTGGGCGGCCACCAGGAAGGCGGCGAGCGCGAGCACGACCGAGAAGACCAGGCAGATCACCCGGACGACCTTCGCCAGCGTCGTCCGGATCTGGTCGATCTCCGCCTGCCGGGTCGTGGCGTGCTCGGGGAGCGGCTCGTCCGACTTCACAACTCTCGCCACGCCAGGCTCTCCTCGGGTGCGTCCGTCCGCAGCCGGTCGGCGCGGGACTGGGATGCAGGTTAAGGGATGGGTACCCGCCGCGTCCGGCTCAACGCCCGACGAACTGAGCCTTTCCGGGGCCGTTCTCGACGAACGAGCCCATCCCGATGCTGCGGTCCTCGGTCGCGAACAGGGCGGCGAACTGCTGCCGCTCGATCTCCAGGCCGGTCTCCAGGTCGACCTCGAGACCGCGGTCGATGGCCTCCTTGGCCGCGCGGACGGCGTACGTCGCCGCGTTCGCGAACTGGCTCGCCCAGGCGACCGCCTCGCCGTAGACGTCCTCGGCGGGGACGACCCGGTCGACCAGGCCGATCGCGAGCGCCTCGTCGGCCTTGACGAACCGGCCGGAGAAGATGATGTCCTTCGCCCGGCTCGGGCCGACCAGGCGGCTCAGCCGCTGCGTGCCGCCGGCGCCGGGGATGATCCCGAGGAGGATCTCCGGCTGGCCGAGGGTGGCGTTGTCGGCGGCGATCCGGATGTCCGCGCAGAGCGCCAGCTCGCAACCGCCGCCGAGGGCGTAGCCGTTGATCGCGGCCACGACGGGCTTGGGGATCCTGGCCACCGCGGTGAACGCGGAGGTCAGGCCGGAGGAGCGCTTGATCATGTCCGTGTAGGACATGTCGGCCATCTCCTTGACGTCGGCGCCGGCCGCGAAGACCCGCTCGCCGCCCCAGACGACGACCGCCTTGACGTCGTCGCGCTCGGTCGCCTCCGCGGCAGCGGCCCGGATCTCCTCCTGCATGGCGGCGTCGAGCGCGTTCATCTTCGGCCGGTCCAGCCGGATCGTGCCGACCCCGTCGGCGACCTCCAGACGCACGAACTCACCCATGTCAGACCTTTCCGTCGAAGCGTGTGAGGTGACCCTAGTGGGCCCCCTCAGAAGGTGATCCCACGGGCCGCGAACCGGGCCTTCACCGCGGCCGCCGCCTTCGCGCCGTCCCGCTCCAGCGCGGTCTGGTACGTCGCCTTCGCGGCCGCCGAGAACGACGTGTCCGGGGCGTACCGGAACTGCGAGGCCACCAGCGTGGTGTCCCAGGCGCGGGTGCCCTTGCGGAGCCCGACGTAGTCGCCGCGGATCTCCCAGAGCGCCTGCGACCAGATCTGCCCGTCGAAGTGCACCTCGCCGATCTTGTCGGCCACGGTCAGGCCGGCGGCGAAGCTGCGGATGCAGTGCGGCGCGTCGGTGTAGGAGGTCGAGTCCCAGTCCATCGGGCAGGCCGGGTTGGCCTTCACCGGCCAGCCGAGCTGCTGCGCGGCGTCCAGCCCGACGGTGACGCCGAAGTAGTCGCCCCACGCCTCGCCGATCGACCCGGCCTCCTCGCTCGCCCCGAAGCCCGGCACCTGGTCGGCGTGCACCGCGTGGCCGTACTCGTGCACGATCACCTCGGCGTCCTCGGCGTCGTCGACGCCGCCCTTGCCGAGCCGGATCCGGAAGGGCTTGTCGGTCTGGTAGGAGTTGTCGCCGCCGTACTGGTCGACCTTGACGTCGAACGGCCGGGCCAGGACGGCCGGCAGGGTGGAGCCGAAGCCGAGCGACTGCAGGTAGGTCTGGGCCCGGTCGACCCAGTAGTACGCCATCACCTGCTCGAACTGGTCCTGGCTGCGGTCGTAACGGAAGTCGTTGCTGGCGCTGTACGCCGGGGTGCCGGTCGCCGACGCCACCACGGCCCACTTCCCGCGCAGGTAGCCGGAGCCGTCGAGGTTCGCGAGCGGCGCGATCGTGTACGCGCTGGCCGGGACCGCGGCGGCGGAGTCGTCGTCGTCGGTGAGGGACTGGTCGCCGCTCGACTGCACCGGGTTCACCATGAAGATCCGCGCCGTCCCGGTCGACGGTCCGGACGGTTTCGCCGCGCCCGCCGGCTGCGGCGCTGCGATCGCCGTGAGCGCGAGCACGCTCGCGGCCGCGGCGGTGAGGACGGACGTGCTGACGGTGCGGGTCGATCTGGTCATGCGTGCCCCCTGGTCCGAGTAGGGGGGCGAGGAACCGCCCCCGGGCCATCCTGCGCGAGAAGTCGGCCCCGGCGCCAGGGGGCGGCGGCACCGGTCGGCGGTCCCTGCGATGATCGACCGCGTGGCGCACGAGATCTGGAAGTGGACCAGCCCCGAGCAGACCGCCCCGGTGTGGCCAGGGCGGAGCTGGCCGCTGGGCGCGACCTGGTCGGAGGAGTCCACCAACTTCGCGGTGAGCGCGCCCGCGGCGACCGCCATGTGGGTCTGCGTCTTCACCGACGACGAGGACGGCACCGAGCGCGAGACGGCGTACCAGCTCACCGAGCACTCCCTCGGGATCTGGTACGGCGCCGTCCCCGGGATCGCGCCCGGCACCCGGTACGGCTTCCGTGCCAACGGGCCGTGGCAGCCGTCCCAGGGGTTGCGGTTCAACCCGCGCAAGCTGCTGCTGGACCCCTACGGCCGGGCCGTCTCGGGCAGCGTCGTCCCCGGACCGGCGGTCTTCGCGCACGACCTCGAGCACCCGGAGAGCCCGAGCCAGCTCGACTCCGCGCCGTCGGTGCCGCGCAGCGTCGTGGTGCACGACCCCTTCGACTGGGGCCCGGACGGCGACCCGCCGCAGCGGCGCCGCTGGCGCGACACCGTCATCTACGAGCTGCACGTCAAGGGGTTCACCGCCCTGCACCGGGAGATCCCGGAGGAGCTGCGCGGCACCTACGCCGGCCTCGGCTCCCCCGAGGTGATCCGCTACCTGACCGAGCTCGGCGTCACCGCCGTCGAGCTGCTGCCGATCCACCAGTTCATCTCCGAGCCGCACCTCGCCGAGCTCGGGCTGAGCAACTACTGGGGCTACAACTCGATCGGCTTCTTCGCCCCGCACGGCGCGTACGCGGCCAGCGGCGACCGCGGCCAGCAGGTCACCGAGTTCAAGCAGATGGTGAAGAACTTCCACGCCGCCGGGATCGAAGTCATCCTCGACGTGGTCTACAACCACACCGCCGAGGCCGGCGCGCTCGGTCCGACGTACTCCTTCCGCGGTCTCGACGACCGCGGGACGTACCACCGGGTCGCGCCCGGCGACGGTGACGACGAGCTGCCGGCGCACGCCCGCTTCGACGACACCTACTGGGACGTGACCGGTTGCGGCAACACCGTCGCCGCGACCAACCCGCAGGCGCTCCGGCTGATCCTGGACTCGCTGCGCTACTGGGTCACCGAGATGCACGTCGACGGCTTCCGGTTCGACCTGCTCTCCGCGCTGACCCGCTCCGGCTACTCCGTCGACATGACCGGGCACCTGCTCACCACGATCGGCCAGGACCCGGCGCTGCGGCACGCCAAGCTGATCGCCGAGCCCTGGGACGCCTCCGGCGACGGCTACCGGGTCGGCGAGTACCCCCCGCCGTGGGTCGAGTGGAACGACCAGTTCCGCGACACCGTCCGCGACTTCTGGCGCGGCCACTCCGACGGCATCCGGACGATGGCCACCCGGCTGGCCGGCTCCTCCGACCTGTACGCCGACGACGGGCGGTCGCCGTACGCGTCGGTCAACTTCGTCACCGCTCACGACGGCTTCACGCTGCGCGACCTGGTCTCCTACGAGCACAAGCACAACGAGGCCAACGGCGAGGACAACCGCGACGGCACCGACAACAACCGGTCGCAGAACTGCGGCGTCGAGGGGCCGACCGACGACGCCGCCATCGTCGAGCGACGCCAGCGGATCGCGGCCAACCTGATGGTCACCCTCTGCCTCTCCAACGGCGTCCCGATGATCACCGCCGGTGACGAGCGCGGCCGCACCCAGGGCGGCAACAACAACCCGTACGCCCAGGACAACGAGATCTCCTGGGTCGACTGGAGCCCCGAGGACGCCTGGCTGGGGATGTGGGAGATCACCCGCGCCGCGCTGCGGATCCGCCGCGAGCACCCGGCGCTGCGCCAGCGGCACTGGTTCGAGGGCCGGCCCGCGATCCTGGGCGGCCCGAAGGACCTCGCCTGGATCCATCCCGAGGGCCGCGAGATGTCCGGCGACGACTGGCACGACGGCGACCTCCGCGTCGTCGGCATGTTCGTCTCCGGCGACCCCCTCCGCTCCCCCGGCCCCCGCGGCGAGCAGCAGCGCGACGCGTCGTTCCTGATCTGGTTCAACGGGTCCACCGAGGACTGCGAGGTCAGCCTCCCCGAGAACGCCTGGGTCCAGTCCGGCGAGGTCGTCCTCTCCACCGACTCCTCCCTCCCCCTCGGCACCGAGCTCCGTGCCGGGGAACGCTTCGTGCTCGGCGCGGAGTCTGTGGTGGTGCTGCAGCAGGGGTGAGGGGCGGCGGTTTCCCAAGGGAAGAGGGGAATCCGACAGAACAGCCCGAAGCATTGGGCTGGACGCGCATGTTTCGTACTGGACGTCAGCGCCGGCGCCGTCCGACCATCAGGAACTCCTGGACCCGATTCGCCGTCGCGGCCTGAGCGTAGAGGTCGTTCCAGATGAGCCGGATCATCCGCCAGCGGGTCACTTCACGGAGTCGGTCCTCCCGGACCTTCTCCCGAAAGACCGCATCCCCCGCCGACTCCCCCGGCCGGAGATAGCGCCCGTACTTGACCCGCCCGTCGAACTCGCCGAGCGCGCCGTACTCGGGCCAGGCGAAATCGCTGATGCCGACGAGATCGCCTCCGTCGTACACCGGGAACTGCAGCTCGGGTTTCGGAATGCCGTGCGCCCAGAACAGGTACCGCGCGCGCGACTCGCCCACGGATCCAGCTCCAGGAGAGGCGAGCCGCAGCGTGACCTGGAGCCGCGCCGTCCCCGGCCAGCCGCGCATGCCGTCGAACATGCCACGAAGCGAGTCCGGGTCGCACAGTCCGAGGCGGTACGCCGAGTCGAGCGCGACCATCCCGCTCTCGACGCTCGAGAGCGCCGCGGTCCCGAGAGCACATCTCGCGGGCCCCAGTACGGGCGAGCCGCCGATGGTCATGATGTCGCCTCCGCTCGACCCGTCGTGGTAGGCAACGTCCGTGTGTTTCCGGGACGCGCCGGCGCCGATTCGCGTGACGTGGACCCGGCGGAGATCGCTGCCCCACAGGCTCATCCCGTGCAGCGCCGCCCCGGACACGTGACTCAGCGCCACATCCCCGCCATGCGTCAGCATCACCGCATGCGCATGCAGGACGTGCCGCTCGAGGTCCGACAACCCTGTCCACCGATCGGCGGCGACGTACGCGCCGTGGCGGATCCTTTCGACGAGGCCCAGCGACAGCCAGTGCCGCAGGTCGCGATCGTGGTACCCGAATCCCAGTGCCTCTCGGCGTAGAAAGACACCGTGCTCGTGCAGTTCGAGTAGCTCGTGCATGCCTCGACGATCGCCGGGCCCCGGTCCGACCGCTGGAACGCCGACGAGCCATGTTGACAACCTGATCGGCGCGAGCGGTTGTGGATGGTCGCCCAGCCCAATACTGACGCTTCCGACCCGACGCATCGGGCTATCGGGTCGGATTCCCCTCTCCCCTTGGGAAACCGACCGCCCTACGCGAGCGTGACGAGGCCCAACTCCGCCACCGAGACCAACCCCGGGTGGCGGGGCAGGACGCGGACGGTGTAGCCGAAGGCACCGGGGCGGTCGAGGACGAGGTGGCCCTCGAAGCGGTGCCGGCCGCCCTCGTAGCTCTCGGCCAGGGCGAGCGGGGTGACGCGGATGTCGCGGAGGTGGTCCTCGCCCTTGACCCGGCCGTGGACGACCTCGACGGTCACGTCGTCCGGGGCGAGGGCGCCGAGGGAGACGAAGACCCGCAGGTCGAGGGCGCCGCCGACCGCAGGCGTCTCGGAGACGCCGGAGGACTCGACGTGGTCGATGCGGACCTCGTTCCAGCCGGCCCGGACCCGCTGCTTGAACGCCGCGAGGTCGCGGGCGCCAGCAAACGAGGAGTTGATCGCGTGCGCCGAGCCGGCGGCCGGGACGTAGAGCCGTTCGACGTAGTCGCGCAGCATCCGCGTGGAGAGCACCTTCGGGCCGAGCGACTTCAGGGTGTGGCGCACCATCTCGATCCAGCGCACCGGTACGCCGGAGGCGTCGGTGTCGTAGAACCGCGGCGCGACCTCGTTCTCGATCAGGTCGTACAGCGCGTTCGCCTCGATGTCGTCCCTGGCGTGCTCGTCGGCGATGCCGTCGGCGGACGGGATCGCCCAGCCGTTGTCGCCGTCGTACCACTCGTCCCACCAGCCGTCGAGGATGGACAGGTTGAGCGCGCCGTTCAGGGCGGCCTTCATCCCGGAGGTGCCGCACGCCTCGTACGGGCGCAGCGGGTTGTTGAGCCAGACGTCGCACCCCGGGTACAGCGGCTGCGCCATCGCGATGTCGTAGTTCGGCAGGAAGACGATCCGGTGCCGGACCGCGGCGTCGTCGGCGAACCGGACGATCTCCTGGATCAGCGCCTTGCCGCCGTCGTCGGCGGGGTGCGCCTTCCCGGCGATGACCAGCTGGACCGGTCGGTCCGGGTGGAGCAGGATCCGCTTGAGCCGCTCGGGGTCGCGCAGCATCAACGTCAGCCGCTTGTACGACGGCACCCGGCGCGCGAACCCGATCGTGAGCACGTCCGGGTCCAGGGCCGAGTCGATCCAGCCGAGCTCGGCCGGTGCCGCGCCGCGTCGTTCCCAGGACCGGCGGAGCCGCCCGCGGGCGTCGTCGACGAGCCGGCTGCGCAGCGCGCGCTTGGTCGCCCAGAGCTCGTCGGCGGGCACCTTGTCGACGACCGACCAGACCTGGTCGCCCACCTCGCCGTCACCCGTGGAGGAGACGTCGGCGCCGAGCCGTGCGGCGAGCTCGAAGACCTCGCGGGCCACCCAGGTCGGGGCGTGCACGCCGTTGGTGATCGACGCGATCGGCACCTCGTCGGCGTCGAACGCCGACCAGAGCCCGTTGAACATGTCGCGGCTGACGTGCCCGTGCAGCTCGGAGACCCCGTTGGCCCGCTGGGCGAGCCGGAAGCCCATGACGGCCATGTTGAAGACGCCCGGGTCGCCGCCGTCGTAGTCCTCCGCACCGAGGGCCAGGACGTCCTCGACGTCGATGCCGGGGACGGGGCTGTTCGCACCGAAGTACTGCGCGATCAGCTCGCGCGGGAACCGGTCGATCCCGGCGGGGACGGGGGTGTGCGTGGTGAACACGGTGCCGGCGCGGCTGACCTCGAGCGCGGCGGCGAAGTCGAGGTGCGGCCCGCCCTCGGCCACGCTGAGCTCGCGGATCCGCTCCAGTCCGAGGAAGCCGGCGTGACCCTCGTTGGTGTGGAACACCTCCGGCTCGGGGGCGCCGGTGATCCGGGACCAGGCCCGGAGCGCGCGCACGCCGCCGACGCCCAGGAGCAGCTCCTGACGGAGGCGGTGCTCGGCGGTGCCGCCGTACAGCCGGTCGGTGACCTCGCGCAGCGGCAGCGGGTTGGCCTCGACGTCGGAGTCGAGGAGCAGCAGCGGGACCCGGCCGACCTGCGCGACCCAGATCCGGGCGAGCAGCGGCTGGTCGCCGGGGACGGCGAGGGAGATCTGGGCGTGGCTGCCGTCGGCCTCGCGCAGCGGCGTGATCGGCAGGCCGTCGGGGTCGAGAACCGGGTAGGTCTCCTGCTGCCAGCCCTCGCGCGAGAGCGACTGCCGGAAGTAGCCGTGCCGGTACAGCAGCCCGACGCCGACGATCGGGATGCCGAGGTCGCTCGCGGTCTTGAGGTGGTCGCCGGCGAGGATGCCGAGACCGCCGGAGTACTGCGGGAGCACGGACGTGATCCCGTACTCGGGCGAGAAGTAGGCGATCGCGCGCGGCCGCTCGCCGCCGTCCGCGGGGAGCTTCTGGTACCAGCGGTCGCCGCGCAGGTACTCCCCCAGGTCGGCGTGCGTTGCGGCGAGCGACGCGAGGAACTCCGGGTCGGCGGCGAGCTCGTCGAGGCGCTCGGCACTCAGCGCGCCGAGCAGCTTGACCGGGTCGTGAGCGGCCGCCTCCCACGCGTCGGGGTCCATGGCCGCGAAGACGTCCTGGGTCGCGGGGTCCCACGACCAGCGCAGGTTCGTGACGAGCTCGAGGACCGGCGCCAGGGCGGCCGGGAGGACGGGACGGACGGTGAATCGTCGGATCGCTCGCACGGAACGACCGTAACCGAACTCGACTTGATCGTTCCAATTCCGTGCGCGGAAGTTCAACCGTCGACCAGCGAGACCTCCGCGGCGCGCCCGTCGTCCAGGTGCAGCACCGCGCTCTCCCGGCCGTCCAGGCTCCGGTGGGTCACCATCAGCACGGCGCGGGTGCCGTCGAGGAGGGTGTCGAGGACGCGGGCCTCGGTGGTGCGGTCGAGGGCGCTGGTGGCTTCGTCGAGGACGAGGAGCTCGGGGCGGCGGACCAGGGCGCGGGCGATGCTGAGGCGCTGCTGCTCGCCGCCGGAGAGCTCGGCGATCTCCTGGAGCCGGGCGTGCAGGCCGCCGGGGAGGGCACGGACGACGTCGTCGACGGAGGCGGCCCGGAGGGCGTCCCAGGCGTCGCCCTCGGTCAGGGTGCGGCCGGGCTGGAGCGACCAGGCGAGGTTCTCGAAGACCGTCCCCGGGACCAGCACGGTCTGCTGCGGGACGTACCCCAGGCGGGCCCGCCAGGCTGCCAGGTCGGTGCGCGGCAGACCGTCGACGAGCACCTGGCCGGCCTGCGGTGCCCGCAGTCCCAGTACGACGTCCAGCAGGGTGCTCTTGCCCGAGCCGCTCGCGCCGGTGATCGTGACCAGCCCGCGGGCCGGCACGTCGAGGTCGACGTCGCGGAGCACCTCCGATCCCGGTGCTCCGTCCTCGTCGTAGCTGACCCCGATCCCGCGCAGCGAGAGCAGCACCGGCGCGCGGCGCTTGCCGGCTCCCTCGACGACGACCGCGGCCGGGACCGCGCTCTCGGGGACGCGCTCGGGGTGGGCCAGCACCTCGGCGTGGAACTCCTCGAGCCGCTGGACGGCCGGCGAGTCGTTCGCGAAGGCCTGGGCCGAGCCGAGCAGCGTCTGGGCCGAGCCGAGGAGCCGGGTCGCGACGACGGCGAGGGTGGCCAGCTCGGCCAGGGAGAGCCCGGCCTCGCGGCCGAGCAGGATCATCGCGAGCACCGCGAACACGGCCGCGACGCCGAGCGTCGAGGAGATCGCGGTGCCGCGGGCGACGAACGCGCGACGGGTCTCCCGGACCCGGGCGGCCTCGGTGCCGACGAGGGTCGACCAGGCGCCGGCGGCGTCGTGGGCGCGCATCACCCGGACGGAGGCGAGCGAGTCGGTGAGTGCCGCGCCGAAGCCGGCGAGCCGGTCGGTCATGGTCCGGCCGAGCGCCGCGGCGCTGCGGGTCGACCGGGACGCGAGCGCGGCGACCACGACGACACCGCCGACCGCGATCAGCCCGATCACCGGGGCGAGCAGGACCGCGACGGCGCCGGTGGCGAGCAGGATGAGCGTCCCGACGATGAGCCGGAAGACCATCGCGAACGCGCTGTGCGCGCGCTCGACGTCGGTGGTGAGCTGCTGCACGACGTGGCTGCGCCGCTGGCCGGAGAGGTAGGACCACTCGGCGGCGTACAGGTCGTCGAGGAGGCCGAGCCGGAGCCGGTCGACGGTGGCGAGCCGGACGTCGGTGGCGAGCACCGCCGAGGCCCACTGGCCGAGGGCGCGGAGCAGGACGACGGCCACGACGAGCGCGAACGCCTCGGGCAGCGAGAGGTGCAGGTCGAACCCGGGCAGCGACAGGGAGTCCTCGCCGCCGAGCGCCTGGATGACCGGGACGATGAGGACGAGGCCGGCGGCTTCGAGGACCGCGACCACGAACTGCAGCGCGAGCAGCACGCCGATCCGGGCCGGTCCGACGGTCTGCACCATCAGGGCCAGGCAGCGGCGGGCGCGCGCGATCACGGCGCGGACCCCACCGTCGTGGGCTCCTCCGCGGCCGGAGCGGACGCCGGGGAGGAGTCCCGGCGGAACCAGGCCAGCACCCGGCGCCGGGTCCGGCCGAGCCGGGCCAGCAGCGCCTTCGGGACGCCGGTCCAGGCGCTCCCGGCCTCGACGCCGAAGACGACCTTCTCGGGGAGCAGGGTGGCGACCGCGGCGTGCGCGAGGTCGCGCGGGGTCGCGCTGGCGACGACCATGTAGCGCAGCTGCTGGAAGGTCTCACGTCCCGGCGCCGGGCCGTCGGGGTCGACCGGCCGGTCCTGGGCCCGGATCCCGACGGCGACGAGGCGCTCGGGGACGCGGTCGACCCGGGCGAGCACGTCTGCCGGCACCCCGGGGGGCAGCCCGAGGGAGCGGCGGGTCACGGCGAGGGTCTCGATCTCGAGCCGCCCGGGTGGGCGGGTGCGGCCCTCCCAGGTCTGCGGCATCCCGGCGAGCCGGTGCACGTCGACCAGGCTGCGCAGCCAGCGCCAGTGGTCCTTGGCGGCGTGCGAGGCCGAGTGCGGGAGGAGATCGACGTACCCGAGGGTCTCGACCTGGACGCCGCCGATGTCGACGCGCGCGCGGCGGTCCCAGACCTCGGCGAAGCCGGGCAGGCCGTCGAGGGTCGGGTCGAGCCGCCAGTGCAGGTCGATTTTGGAACCGGGGCCCTCGAAGGAGAGCGAGGCGCTGGACCGGAGCACGTGCCGCCAGGCCCAGGTGCCCGGCCGGAGCACCGCGGCGTCCGAGCGCAGCCGGTAGCCGAGAGCGCCCAGTGCGTCGGAGGTGGCCGCGACCTCGGCCGGGTCGACGAGCACGTCGAGATCACCGACCCCACGAGCCCCAGGGTCCCCAGTGGTCTGGACCGCCAGCGGCAGTCCCTTGAACACCAGCGACCGGATCCCGGCCCCGGTGAGCGCGGTCTGGACGTCGCCGATCTCGAGCACCTGGATCATCCGCCGACGGCGGTCGTGGTCGCGCAGCGCGGCCAGCGCGGCGCTCAGGTCGGGGTCGAGGGAGAGCGCCCCGGCGTGCTGCGCGAGCACGTCGACCACGCGGTGCCGCGCGACGACAGCCAGGACATCGCGGGTGCTTTCGGGCATTTCGACGGCCTCCGGTCGCCGCCCGCCCTCGACGACGAGCGCGGCGCGCACGAGGGCGCGGACCCGGTCGTGGGACCGGTCGTGGGACCGGTCGTGGGCCCGGTCGTGGGCGGGAGGGGCGGGAGGCACGCGAGAAGGGTAGGCAAGCTCGGGGGCCGGAGTACCGGAAAGTCCAAGTTCACCCGCGCGTCGCCCCGGCAGGTTGCGCGCGGGCAACGGGCGGGCAACGGCGGGCACCGCGTGACCTCGGTACGGACAGGTCGTTGATGTGGCCGAGAAGGGATCTACCGACAGGAGCACCAACATGATTGGTTCCGCCAAGGCCTACAGCGCACCTCGTCTCGAGACGCTCAGCCTCCGCGAGACCCGTGGCCTCGACATCAACATCGGCGGCGCGGTTCACGTGGGCATCGACCTGTTCCCGGGTCTGGGCAGCTGAAGCAGGCCTAGCCCTTATCGGGACACCTCCGGGTGTCCACCTGGGGCCGCACACCATGGGACTCGGACGCACGGTGCGTGGTTTCGTCCATCTCGGACGCAGGGACCAGTTCCGCCTCGTCGCGGCCTGGTCCCTGTTGGGTTTCTGCCGCCTTCTCATCCTGGTGGTCCCGTTCCGCGTCGTACGACGCCTGCTCGGCGACCACGAGGGCACCGGAGCCGCGAGCCGTGCCGCACCGGCCGCCGAGCGCCCCCTCACTGCGCAGGACTCCGCCCGGGCCCGCCGGATCGGCGTGGTCGTCGACGCGGCCGCCGAGCACACCCCGTGGAAGTCCGAGTGCTACCCGCGCGCCCTGACCGCCCGCGCGTTCCTGGTCGCGAGACGTATCCCACACCGGGTCTGTTTCGGCGTTCGCCGGGACGGGAGCGCGCTGGTGGCTCACGCTTGGGTCGTGGCCGGCGACAGCACGGTCACCGGCGCCACCACGAAGGTGTACGCCGAGGTGGGTTCGTTCGCGTGGAACCCCCGATGAACCGATGAACCAGATCCGAGGGACGCGGAGGGAGGAGCGGTCGTGAGCAGCTGGCGGCGCTACTCCTGCTACGGCCTCCTCATCGACAGCGAGATCCCGCTCCCGGACCTCGGGCCCGCCGCCCGGATCGACACCACCGCCGACGCCAGCGGCGCGGACGTCACGATCCGCCTCGGCACGCTCGACGCCGCCGAAGCGGCGGACCTCTCCCCGCTCGGCCTGTGGCGGCGCGGCGATGTCTGCGGGATCGAGGTCCCCGACGTCGGCCGCTACGAGGCCCGGCGCGGCACCGAGATCGTCGTCGACCCGCTCCCGGACGCGGACCCGAAGGCCGTCCGCGTCTTCCTGCTCGGCAGCGCGATGGGCGCGACGATGATGCTGCGCGGCGCGCTGGTGCTGCACGGCAACGCGTTCCGGATCGGGGACGCGTGCGCGGTCGTCGTCGGCCACTCCGGCGCCGGCAAGTCGACGCTGGCCGCGGAGTTCGACCGGCGCGGCTTCGACGTGCTGTCCGACGACGTGGTGCCGGTGGACGGCGCCGGGCTGGCGCTGCCCGGCTACCCGCGGATCAAGCTGTGGGAGGACGCGCTGGACCGGCTCGGGCGCTCCACCGCCGACCTCGAGCGGATCCACGACGCGCACGAGAAGTTCCAGGTCCCGCTCGAGCGCGGCGCCCTCGCGCCGCTGCCGCTGCGCTGGGTGTTCGTGCTGGAGAAGCACGCCGGCGACGATCTCCGGCTGGAGCCGGCGCACGGCGCGGTGGCGTTCTCGCTGCTGCACGAGCACACCTACCGCAACGACCTGGTCCTCGGCGACGGCGCCGCCGCGCACCTCCAGCAGTGCGCCGCCCTGCTCGGCCGGGCCCGCCTGACCCGGGTGCTGCGACCCGCTGCGACGATGACCGCCGAGTCCACGGCGGCGGCGATCCTCGCCCTCGTCGACGACGACCTCTCCCCCGCCCTCACGTCCCAGGAGACCGCATGACCGACAGCCCCCGCTACCTCCGCCGCCCGGACCTGCGGGCCGTCGAGATGGACGGCGAGCTGGTGATGATGGGCCTGGACCAGGGCGAGTACTACGGCCTGAAGGACGTCGCCGCGTCGCTGTGGAACCACCTCGCCGAGCCGCGCACCGTCGAGGAGCTGGCCGGCCTGGTGGCCGCCGAGTACGACGTCAGCACCGAGGTCTGCCGGCCCGACATCGAGTCCTTCCTCGCCGAGCTCGTCGGCAAGGACCTGGTGCGCACTTCCTGACCGGGACCTGCCTGCGGATTCAGTTGCGTCACGACTGACTCGCGGCGGATACTGCCGTCGATCCCACATTCGACGACGTATCCCGTCACGGAGGCACCCGATGAGCATCACCCAGGACATCCCGGCGGTCGGCGGGCCGGAGCTGCCGCAGGAGCGCCGCCTGGTCACCGAGATCCCCGGGCCCGCGTCGCGGGCGCTGCACGAGCGTCGTACCGCCGCCGTGGCCGCGGGCGTCGGGAGCGTGCTCCCGGTCTACGTCGCCGCCGCCGGCGGTGGCGTGGTCGTCGACGTCGACGGGAACTCGCTGATCGACCTCGCCTCCGGGATCGCGGTGACCACGGTCGGCAACGCCGCCCCGGAGGTCGTCTCGCGGGTCTCCGCGCAGGTCGCCGCGTTCACCCACACCTGCTTCATGGTCGCCCCGTACGACGGCTACGTGGAGGTCTGCGAGCGGCTCGCCGACCTCACCCCCGGCGAGCACGCGAAGAAGGCCGCCCTGTTCAATTCCGGCGCCGAGGCGGTGGAGAACGCGGTCAAGGTCGCCCGGGTGCACACCGGGCGCAGCGCGGTCGTCGTGGTCGACCACGCGTACCACGGCCGCACCAACCTGACGATGGCGATGACCGCGAAGAACATGCCCTACAAGCAGGGCTTCGGGCCGTTCGCCGGCGAGGTCTACCGGGCGCCGATGTCCTACCCGTTCCGCGACGGCCTGGACGGCCGGACCGCCGCGGCCCGGACGATCGACGTCGTCGACAAGCAGGTCGGCGCGGAGAACGTCGCCTGCCTGGTGATCGAGCCGGTGCTCGGCGAGGGCGGCTTCGTCGTCCCCGCGCCCGGCTACCTGGCGGCGCTCGCGGACTATTGCCGCGACCACGGGATCGTCTTCGTCGCCGACGAGATCCAGTCCGGGATGTGCCGCACCGGCGCCTGGTTCGCCTGCGAGCACGAGGGCGTGGTCCCGGACCTGGTCACCGTGGCCAAGGGCGTCGCCGGCGGGCTGCCGCTCGCGGCCGTGGTGGGACGCGCCGAGATGATGGACTCCGTGCACGCCGGCGGCCTCGGCGGCACGTACGGCGGGAACCCGGTCGCGTGCGCCGCGGCCCTCGGGGCGATCGCGACCATGGAGCAGCTCGACCTGAACGCCCGGGCCCGTGAGGTCGAGGCGCTCCTGACCGGCCGGCTGCGCGAGCTCGCGGCCACGTTCCCCCCGATCGGCGAGGTGCGGGGCCGCGGCGCGATGATCGCGATCGAGGTCGTCGAGCCCGGGACCACGAACCCGGACGCGGCGACGGCTTCGCGGCTGAGCGCGGGGTGCCACCAGGCCGGCGTGCTGACGCTGACCTGCGGCACCTACGGCAACATCCTGCGCTTCCTGCCGCCGCTGGTCGCGCCGGACGCCCTCCTCCACGAGGCCATGGACGTCCTCGCGGAGGTGGCCTCGACGGTCGGCTGACCCGGGCAGCCGGGCTCAGGCCGCGGCCGGCTCCGTGGGCGGAGCGGCGCCGCTGGTGGCGGAGCCCTCGCGCAGCGCCATGCCGATCAGCACCAGGACGACGCCGAGGACCGCGGCCATGAACGCCACGCCGAAGGCGACCACCGAGGTGAAGAGCGACGCCTGCAGGAACGAGCTGGTCATCGCCGTCGAGCGGTTCGGGTCGTCCTGGGCGAGCTCGGCGTAGGTCTTGCCGCCGGTGATCTTCTTGGTGTGCTTGTCGATCACCCGCGCCTGGCAGTACGCCGTGAACGGGCCCTTGACCTCCTTGTTCGGCAGGCAGGCGTCCTCGGACGTGGTGATCTTCTGGTCGGCGAGCGTGTTGCTCACCACGACGTAGACCACGATCCCGGCGACGACCATGACGGCGCCCACCACGATCGAGACGATCGATGCCAGCCTGCGCTTGTCCATCTCCGACTCCGTTCCTCAGCGGACCCGGCCGTCCGGACCCTGGGTCGAGCATCACCGGTGCAGCGGCGGACGGGGCTCACCCGGTTGGGGTGAATCCGGGTGGCACGGGGCCGCTGGAGCACCCCAGCGGCCCCGCTGTCCGCGGGGGTCCGGGGCTACAGGCCGTCGGTCGCGCTCAGCAGCGTCACCGAGCTGCCGTTGATGCGGATCTTCGCGGTCGCGGAGTTGTTGTTCTCGTTGGTCTCGGCCCACAGGTGCTGCCAGTCGGCGGTGACCCGCACCGTGTAGTCGCCGTTCGGGATGCCGGTGATGTCGATGGCCTGGTCCGGCAGCGTCGAGGGGTACGTGTCGGACCAGCCGACCGAGAGCCCGTGCTGGATGTTCGTCGCCTGCGGCTGGCCGACGTTGCAGATCGCCGGCGGCACGTAGACCGGGTTCGCCGGGGACGCCGGGTGCGCCGAGTTGCCCGGCCAGTTGCGGTAGGAGGTGTTGTCCTCGAAGCAGAAGCCGTGCTTCTCCCCGACCTCGAGCACCGTGCCGCTGGAGTTCAGCAGCTCGTAGCTGTCGAAGTCCTTGATGTGCCAGTGGTTGTGCCCGTCGCCGCCGAAGACAAAGGTGGCGGTCGGCGACGGCGGCAGCGTCGTGGTGCTGCCGTCGGTGTTCCGGACGAACTGGGTGCCGACCCAGTCGGTGCTCGACGAGGTCGACCGGACCCCGCGGATCTCCAGCGGTCCGTCACCGACGTTCGCGGTGACGGCGGGGAACTTCAGCAGCTTCTTGCCGGCGAACTGGCCGCTGGTCGGGAACGCGATGCTGAACAGCCGCAGCGTCCGCATGCCGACGTCGGGCAGCAGCGGCGTCCCGCCGCCGGTGTTCCCGTTGATCGTCACGGTGTCGCCGACCTGCGCGCGGGCCTTGAGCCAGGCGCGGCTGGTGCCGTGGCCGGACAGGACGTAGCCGCCGGCAGGGATCGCCATGTTGCCGACGCCGTCGGCGACCTGGGTGACCTTGCCGTTGACCACCGCGGCCTCGAAGCCGTACTGGTTGGTCCCCGTGCTCGCCCCGAACGCCGGGGTGTACATCACCAGGAAATTGCTCGCCCGGTAGACGTCCTGGCCGTCGACCGTGCGGGACGACCCGTCGATCGAGACCGTGGTGACGCCCGGCGCCGCGAGAACCGGACTGTTCGCGCCGCTCATGCCGATGACGACCGCGGTCGCCGCTGCGACGAGTGTCGCCAGCAGGCGCAGCCGTGCCTTGCGGGTAGTCGTGTCCCGTCCCATGGCCTTCCCCTCGCTCAGTGCCCCACCTCACCAACGTAGGAAGCCGGGCCGACAGGGACCTCCCCTGGGAGGGTGACTTCGCTACGCCATTTGGGGGTACGCCGTGCCCTGGTCCGCCCCGGCGCGGGTCACTGCTCCCGGATGCCCCAGGGTGCGCCGTACGCCGTCAGCAGGTCGAGGAACGGAACCGCGTCGAACGCCTCCGGCCCGAGGACGCCGGAGCCTGCCCACACCCCCGTAGCGAGCAGCTCCAGCGCCACGACCGGGTTGACCGCCGTCTGCCAGACGACGCACTGGTGCCCGTACTCGGTCATCGTCCACGTGTTGTCGACCACGTGGTACAGGTACGTCGACCGCGGCCCCGTCGGGTTGCCGTCGGCGTCCTTGCCCGTCCCGGTCACCCAGAGCCCGGCACAGGTCTTGCCGCGCATCCGCGGGCCGACGGTCGCCGGGTCCGGCAGCACCGCCGCGACCACGTCGCGCGGACTCACCTCGCAGTGCCCACCGGAAGCGGCCTTGACCCGGACCTTCTCGGTGCTGTCGAGGCCGAGGGTGTGCAGCACCCGGAGGATGTTGATGAACTCGTCGCCGAGGCCGTACTTGAAGGTGGCCCGCCGGCAGTCCACCCAGCGCGGCATCAGGAGCACCTCCTCGTGCTCCACGTTGACGCACTCGACCGGCCCGATGCCCTCGGGGAAGTCGAAGACCTCGGGCTCGCTGAACGGGGCGGTGGTGAACCAGCCGCGCCCGGCCTCCCAGATCACCGGCGGGTTCAGGCACTCCTCGATCGTGGTCCACATCGAGAACGACGGCGCGAAGATCTCGTTGCCGTCGTCGTCGGTCACCACCAGGTTCGCGCCGTCGCGGGTGCCGAGCTCGTCGATCTCGGCGAAGAGGTGGTCCGCGGCGTACCGGGCGAACACGTCGGAGAGACCCGGCTCGACGCCGATGCCGACCAGGGCGAGCCGGCCGGCGTCCACCCAGTCGTCGGCGACCGCGAACTGCTCGTCGCCGAGCTTCACCCCGCACTGCTCGTACGGCAGCTCGGGGTGCGGCTTCGACAACGACATCGCCATGTCGAGGTAGTCCGCGCCGGCGGCGAACGCGCCGGAGAAGACCGGCATCGTGAACACCGGGTCGACCGCGTTCATCACGTGGGTGATGCCGTGCTCGCGGCAGAGCGCCGAGACCGAGTCGGCGTCGGAGGCGTCGACCTGCGCGGCGACGAACCGGCCGTCGGCGGCGGCCGCCTTCTCCGCCCGCGCCAGGTCGTAGTCGGCGACCACGATCGCCTCGTAGAAGTCGCGCCGCGCGGCGATCGCCGTGAACGCGCCGCCGACGCCGCCGGCGCCGACCAGCAGGATCCTCATGGCAGAAACCCCGGCCCGTGAGCGTCGTCAGGTGCGGTGCATCGCAAGGCGGAGGAGCGCGGGCGTCCTTCAGCGGAGCGCAGCGGAGCGGACGTCGAGCGACGACAACGCAGCGAGGTGCCGTACATGGCGGCGCTCACTCGCCGATGTAGGACATCACGTGCTTAACCCGGGTGTAGTCCTCCAGGCCGTACATCGACAGGTCCTTGCCGTAGCCGGAGTGCTTGAAGCCGCCGTGCGGCATCTCGGAGACGA
The DNA here is from genome assembly GCF_052114005.1 of Marmoricola sp. RAF53. Taxonomy (NCBI): domain Bacteria; kingdom Bacillati; phylum Actinomycetota; class Actinomycetes; order Propionibacteriales; family Nocardioidaceae; genus Marmoricola; species Marmoricola sp. RAF53. The sequence continues at coordinate 43,960 of NZ_JBFRDX010000002.1, forward strand.
ACGGGATGTGGGTGTTGATCCAGACGACCCCGAAGTCGAGGCCCTTCGACATCCGCATCGCGCGGGCGTGGTCCTTGGTCCAGACGCTGGAGGAGAGGCCGTACTCGACGCCGTTGGCCCAGCGCAGCGCCTCGGCCTCGTCGGTGAACTTCTGCACGGTCATCACCGGGCCGAAGATCTCCTGCTGGACCTGCTCGTCGTCCTGGCGCAGGCCGGAGAGCACGGTCGGGTCGTAGAAGTAGCCGGTGCTGCCGTTGCGGGACCCGCCGGTGACCAGGCTGGCGTGGTCCGGGAGCCGGTCCACCATCCCGGAGACCTTCTCGAGCTGGGCCTGGCTGTTGAGCGGGCCGTAGTAGGTGTCCTCGCTGTCCGGCATCCCGGTCGGCATCCCCTGGGCGGCCTCGGCCAGCGCCGCCACGAACTCGTCGTGGATCCCCGGCCCGACGAGGACCCGGGTGGCCGCGGTGCAGTCCTGGCCGGCGTTGAAGAGACCGGCTCCGGCGATCCCCTCGGCGGCCTTGGCGATGTCGGCGTCGTCGAAGACGATCACCGGCGCCTTGCCGCCGAGCTCGAGGTGGACCCGCTTGAGGTCGGTGGCCGCCGACCCGGCGACCTCCATGCCGGCCCGGACGGAGCCGGTGATCGCGACCATCTGCGGGATCTTGTGCTCGACCAGCGCGCGGCCGGTGTCGCGGTCACCGCAGACGACGTTGAGGACCCCCGGTGGCAGGAACTCCTGGCAGAGCTCGGCGAGCAGGGTCGAGCTGGCCGGGGTGGTGTCGCTCGGCTTGAGGACGACGGTGTTGCCGGCCGCGAGCGCCGGGGCGATCTTCCAGATCATCATCAGCAGCGGGTAGTTCCACGGGGTCACCTGGCCGACGACGCCGACCGGCTCGCGCCGGATCCAGGAGGTGTGGTCGGCCATGTACTCCCCCGACGAGCGGCCCTCGAGGACGCGGGCGGCGCCGGCGAAGAACCGGAAGTGGTCGGAGGCGTACGGCATCTCCTCGCTGAGCGTCAGGTGCAGCGGCTTGCCGGTGTCGCGGCACTCCACCGCGTTGATCTCGTCGGTGCGCGCCTCGATCGCGTCGGCGATCCGGAGCAGCGCGCTGGCGCGGTCCTGCGGCGTGGTGCTCCCCCACGACTCGAAGGCGGCGGCGGCCGCCCGGTAGGCCCGGTCGACGTCCTCCTCCGAGGACATCGGCGCCTGCGCGTAGACCTCCCCGGTGCTCGGGTCGACGACGTCGTACGTCGCTCCGTCGGCCGCACTCACGGCCTCGCCGTTGACGATGTTCGAGAAGGTCAGGTCAGACATGGGGCAAGTCAAACGACTCACCCGGGACCCGTCAAGCACTCACAACGAAATCCGTTGCACAGAGGTCGTCAATCTCTCGAAAGCAACCCTCAAATGCGCCGTCGGGTGCGGATTCACTTGCATCGGCTCGGGGCGCCTTGGCACACTGAGCCGCAGCGAGTGCCCGGCGCCGAGATCCGGCGCGGCCCGCGAGGGAGCAGATCGAGATGACCGACCAGAACACCAGCAGCGACGACGCGGCCCGCCAGCAGGCGGCCCGGGACCACCTCTGGATGCACTTCACCCGGCACTCGTCGTACGACAAGGCCGACATCCCCACCATCGTCCGCGGCGAGGGCGCCTACGTGTACGACGCGCACGGCCGCCGCTACCTCGACGGGCTGGCCGGTCTCTTCGTCGTCCAGGCCGGCCACGGCCGCACCGAGCTGGCCGAGGCCGCCGCCAAGCAGGCCGCCGAGCTCGCCTTCTTCCCGATCTGGTCCTACGCCCACCCGGGCGCGATGGACCTGGCGGCGCGCCTGGYCGGCTACGCGCCCGGCGACCTGAACCGGGTCTTCTTCACCACCGGCGGCGGTGAGGCCGTGGAGTCGGCCTGGAAGCTGGCGAAGAACTACTTCAAGCTCACCGGCAAGCCGACCAAGCACAAGGTGATCAGCCGCGCGATCGCCTACCACGGCACCCCGCAAGGGGCGCTGTCGATCACCGGCCTGCCCGGGATGAAGGCGCCGTTCGAGCCGCTGGTGCCGAGCACCTTCCGGGTCCCGAACACCAACCTCTACCGCGCGCCCGAGCAGTTCCAGGGCGGCCCGGGCGGTCCTTCCGCGGCCGACGCCGAGGCCTTCGGGATCTGGGCCGCGGACCGGATCGCGGAGATGATCGAGTACGAGGGCCCGGACACCGTGGCCGCGGTCTTCCTGGAGCCGGTGCAGAACTCCGGTGGCTGCTTCCCGCCGCCGCCGGGCTACTTCCAGCGGGTCCGCGAGATCTGCGACGAGTACGACGTGCTGCTGGTCTCCGACGAGGTGATCTGCGCGTTCGGCCGGCTCGGCCACATGTTCGGCGCCGACCGCTACGGCTACCAGCCCGACATCATCACCTGCGCCAAGGGCCTCACCTCGGGCTACTCCCCGCTGGGCGCGATGATCGCCACCGACCGCCTCTTCGAGCCGTTCAGCAAGGGGACGGAGTCGTTCATGCACGGCTACACCTTCGGCGGGCACCCGGTCTCCACCGCGGTGGCGATGGCGAACCTCGACATCTTCGAGCGCGAGCAGCTCAACGAGCACGTCCGCGACACCGAGGGCGCCTTCCGGGCGACCCTGGAGAAGCTGCTCGACCTCCCGCTGGTGGGCGACGTCCGCGGCGACGGGTACTTCTACGGGATCGAGCTGGTCAAGGACAAGGCGACGAAGACGACCTTCGACGACGCCGAGTCCGAGCGGCTGCTCCGCGGCTTCCTGTCCAAGGCGCTCTTCGACGCCGGCCTGTACTGCCGTGCCGACGACCGCGGCGACCCGGTGATCCAGCTGTCCCCGCCGCTGATCTGCGACCAGGAGCACTTCGACGAGATCGAGAGCATCCTGCGTTCGGTGCTGACCGAGGCCGAGAACCTGCTCTAGCCCGCCGGGTCGATGGCCCTTCTTGACTATGGGCAACCGCGGCCGGGGCCCGCGAGGATGCGAGGGAGTCGAGGGGGAACGCCCCCGCGACAGACGCGTGCGTCCGAGGGGGTGCAGTGAGCGTCGAGACCGCAGCACCCACGGGCTTGGTCGGGACCATCAGGTCCGCCGTGTCCGGGACGGGCGCGTCGATCGGGTCGGTGTTCCGCAACCGGAACCTGCGCCGGATCCAGCTCGCGTTCGCCGGGTCGAGCATCGGCGACTGGGCCTACTCCACGGCCGTGATCGTCTGGGCCTACGACGTCGGCGGCGCGAAGACGGTCGGCATCTGGGGCGCGATCCGGCTGCTGCTGATGGCGGTGGTCTCCCCGCTCGCCGCCGGGCTCGCGGACCGGCTCCCCCGCAAGCAGGTGATGATCGCCAGCGACCTGATCCGGGTGGTCCTGGTCTGCGCGGCGACCGCGTGCCTGTACGCCGGCACGCCGCCCGCGCCCGTGTTCGTGCTGGCCACCCTGGTCGCCCTGATCGGGTGCGCGTTCCGGCCGGCCGAGGCCGCGCTGATGCCGTCGCTGGTCGACGGCCCGGAACAGCTCACCGCGTCCAACGGGGTGTCGAGCACCATCGAGAGCCTGGCGTTCTTCGTCGGCCCCGCGCTCGGTGCGCTGATGATCGCGCTGACCGACGTCGAGACCGTCTTCCTGCTCAACGCCGCGACCTTCGGGCTGTCGGCCCTGCTCGTCCTCGGCGTCCGTCCGCTCCCGGGCGCCACCGCCGCGGACCCGGACGAGCCGGGCGACGAGCCAGGCGAAGGGCCCGGCGAAGGGCCCGGCGACGACGGGAAGCCCGGCGTGCTCGCGGAGATGCTGGCCGGGTTCTCGACGATCGGGCGCAGCGGCGACCTGCGGCTGGTCGCGTTCATCATCGCCGCGCAGACCCTGATCGCGGGCGCGTCGCTCGTGTTCACCGTCATCCTCGCCGTCGAGGTCTTCGCGACCGGGGCGGAAGGCGTCGGCTACGTGAACTCCCTCTTCGGGGTCGGAGCGGTCCTCGGCGGGCTGGTCGCGATCGCGAGCGCGCGGCGCAACCGGCAGGCCTCCGACCTGGCGTTCGGCACCCTGCTCTGGTCGCTGCCGCTGCTGCTGGTCGCCTGGCAGCCGGTCACCGCGGTGGTCGTCGTCACGATGTTCCTGCTCGGGCTGGGCAACCCGCTGGTCGACGTGGCCTTCTACACGATCGTGCAGCGCATCACCCCCGACGAGGTGCTGGGCCGGGTCTTCGGTGCGTTCGAGGGCGTGCTGATCGGGTCGATGGCGCTCGGCGCCGCGCTGATGCCCTGGGCCGTCGACCAGCTCGGGTTCAAGACCGCCCTGGCCGTGCTCGCGCTCGTCGTCGGCGTCCCGGTCCTGCTGCTGCTCCCGGCGACCCGCCGGCTCGACTCCCGGCTCCGCCCGCCCGAGGGCCTCGACCTTCTGCGCGGCGTCCCGCTGTTCTCCCCGCTCGGGCCGGCGACGCTCGAGTCGCTCGCGCGCCAGCTGGAGCGCACCACGGTGCGGCCCGGCGACGTGGTGCTCCGCGAGGGCGAGGACTCCGACCGCTTCTACGTCATCGAGTCCGGCGCGGTCGAGATCACCCAGGACGGCGCCGTCCTGCGGCAGGAGCACGCCGGTGACTTCTTCGGCGAGATCGGCCTGCTGCGCGACGTACCGCGCACGGCGACGGTCACCGCGACCGAGGAGACCGTGCTGGTCGCGCTGACCCGGAGCGTCTTCCTCGGTGCGCTCGCCGGCAGCGACGAGTCGCGGGTCGCCGCGGAGGACATCGTCTCTCGTAGGCTGGCCACATGACGGCTGCGGGCAGCTGCCGGTCGTGCGGTGCGGGAGGGCTCGCCGAGGGCGCGAAGTTCTGCCACGAGTGCGGCGCGCCCACGTCCGCCGCCTGCACCTCCTGCGGCGAGGTCCTCCTCGCCGGCGCGCGCTTCTGCAGCAGCTGCGGTGCGAGCCAACCGGTCGCGGCCGGGGCCGGGGCGGGCGCGACGGCCACCGCGCGACCCAGCGCCCAGCCCGTGCCCGTCGCCGCACGGCGGGTGACCAGCGTGCTCTTCGCCGACCTGGTCTCCTTCACGACGCTCTCGGAGTCGCGCGACACCGAGGACGTGCGCGAGCTCCTCTCCTCCTACTTCGAGGACTGCCGGCTGATCGTGGAGCGCTACGGCGGCACGATCGAGAAGTTCATCGGCGACGCCGTGATGGCCGTCTGGGGCGTGCCGACCGCCCACGAGGACGACGCCGAGCGGGCCGTGCGCGCGGCGCTCGAGCTGACCACGGCGGTCGAGGCGCTCGGCGAGCGCCAGGGCGCGCCCGGGCTCTCCATGCGCGCCGGCATCGTGACCGGCGAGGTGGCCGTCACCATCGGCGCCACCCACCAGGGCATGGTCGCCGGCGACGCCGTGAACACCGCCTCGCGGGTGCAGACCGCCGCGGTGCCGGGCCAGGTCTGGGTGGACGAGACCACCCGGCTGCTGACCTCCTCGGCGATCACCTACGTCGACGTCGGGTCCCACACACTGAAGGGCAAGGCCGAACCGGTCCCGCTGTGGGCCGTGCGGGCCGTGGTCGCGAGCATCGGCGGCGCCCAGCGGGCCGACGGCCTGGAGGCACCGCTGGTCGGACGGGACCGCGAGCTGCGGCTGGTCAAGGAGCTCTTCCACGGCGCCGCCGAGAGCGGCGGCCCCGCGCTCCTCGTCATCGACGGCGAGCCCGGCGTCGGCAAGTCCCGGCTCGCCTGGGAGTTCGAGAAGTACGTCGACGGCCTGACCCAGCTCACCTTCTGGCACAGCGGGAGGTGCGTCGCCTACGGCGAGGGGGTCGCCTTCTTCGCGCTCGCCGAAGCGTTCCGGGTCCGGCTCCAGGTGCTGGCCCGCGACGGCAGCGACGCCAGCGGTGACGAGCCCGAGGACCCCGAGACGGTGCTCGAGCGCGGCCTGGCCGGCCTCGAGCTCCCCGACGAGGAGCGCGTCTGGATGCGGCCCCGGATCGGCGCCCTGCTGGGGGTCGGGTCGGTCGGCACGTTCCCGCGCGAGGACCTGTTCTCGGCCTGGACCACCTTCCTCGAGCGGGTCTGCGCCTCCGAGCCCGACGGCCAGGTCGTGCTGGTCGTCGACGACGCCCAGCACGCGGACGAGGGCCTGCTGCAGTTCCTCGAGCACCTGCTGGTCGCCGGTTCGTTCCCCTGCCTGGTCGTGCTGCTGACCCGCCCCGGGCTGCTGGAGGAGCACCCGCGGCTGGCCACCAACCGGCGGGCCACCGTCGTACACCTGCCGAAGCTGACCGACGCCGACGCCTCGGCGCTGCTCTCGGGGCTGGTGGTCGGGCTCCCCGAGGAGGTCCGTCAGGGGCTGGTGGCCCGGTCCGAAGGCCTCCCCCTCTACGCGATCGAGACGGTCCGGTCCCTGATCGACCGGGACCTGGTCGTGCCGCGCGGCGGTCAGTACGTCCTGGCCGACCCGGACGCGCTCGACCTGACCACGATCGGCGCCCCGGCCTCGCTGCAGGCCCTGATCGCCGCCCGCCTCGACTCGCTCTCCGCCGACCAGCGGCTGGTCCTGGACCACGCCAGCGTGCTGGGGGTCTCGTTCCCGCGGGCGAACATCGAGGCGCTCTGCGCCGGCGTCGAGGACCTGGACGGCGTCCTGGCCGGGCTCGTCCGCCAGCAGCTGCTCGGCTACGTGTCCAGCCGGCTCTCCGCCGACTACGGCGAGTACCGCTTCGAGCAGACGGCGGTCCGGCAGGTGGCGTACGCGATGCTCGGCCGCCGCGACCGCAAGGCGCTGCACCTGGCGGTCGTCGCCCAGTACGAGGCCGAGGCCGACGCCGCCGGGGACCTGGCCCCGTTCATCGCCCAGCACTACCTGGACGCGATCGAGGCCGCCCCGGCCGACCCCGACGTCCCGCAGCTCAAGGAAGCCGCCATCGCCCAGCTGACGCGCGCGGCCAGTCGCGCCCGCGGCCTGGGCGCCCAGCAGGACGCGGCCGGCCACCTCCGGGCGGCCCTGCGGCTCTCCCCCGACCCCACCTCGACGGCACGGCTGCGCCTGCAGCTCGCCGACGCGCTGCTGATGGCCGGCGACTACGACGCCGTCGCCGAGCACGCGACCGCCGCCGCCGCCGCCTTCGACGCCGAGGGCGACGACGTGTCGGCCGGCCGCGCCGTCGGCCTGCACGGCATGGCCCTGGCCCGGCAGGGGGACGTCACCGAGGCCCAGGCGCTGGTGCTGCCGCGGTGGGAGGCGCTGTCCGGCCGGGCGGATGCCGCGCACGCCCTGCTCGGGCTCGCCTCCGCGATGACGGCGATCAAGACCTCCCTCGGGCAGAGCCCGCGGGAGTTCGCGGAGGCGCGGCTCCAGCTCGCCCTCCGGCTGGGAGACCAGCAGGAGTACTGCGCCGCGCTGACCCCGCTGGCCGGGCATTTCATCGTCGTCGGGCTGCCGTCGGTGTGGCGGACGCTCACCCAGGCCGCCGCCGACGTGGCGCGCGAGCACCACCAGCCGGCAGCCCTGGCCCGCGCCCTCGGCAACCTCGCGGCCGGCAACCTCGACGTCGACCTGCAGCAGGCGCTCGACCTGGCCCGGGAGACCCGCGCCGTCGCCCGCACGGTCGGCGACGACTCGATGCGGCGCAACGCCGACGTCAACGTCATGATCGCCGCGTTCGCGGCCGGCGAGTGGGCCCAGATCGACGCGGACGTCAGCGACGCCGAGGTGACCTCGCACCCGTACGTCGTCCCGATCTGGGCGGCCCTCGACGGCTTGATGCGCCAGGCCCGGGGACTCCCCGCCGCCGTCGGGCCGGAGATCCCGGACACCGAGGACGTCGGCCTGAACGCGTGGGGAGACCACGCCAAGGGCATCCACGCGCTCGGGGCCGGACAGCTCGGGCGGGCAGCCGAGCTCGAGCTGGCGGCGGTGCAGACCATCCACGGGCTCTCCGGCCTGAGCGACGACTTCCCGATCATGTTCCAGACCGGCGTCGAGACCGCCCTCGCCGCCGGTGACGACACCGCGCTGGCCACCCTGCTGGAGATGGTCCACTACGACGACGACACCGACCACAGCCTGTCGCGGGCGATCCGGGGGCACTGCGCCCGCACCCGCGGGCTGCTCGCCGTCCGCGCCGCGGACCCGGACGCGGCGGAGCCCGCCTTCCGGCAGGCGATCGAGCACTACCGGGCCTGGCGGTCCCTCCTGTACCAGCGCCGCAGCGAGGCCGACCTGGCCGTCCTCCTGGTCGCGACCGGGCGGCTGGAGCAGGCGACACCGCTCCTGGAGGAGGTCCGCGCCTGCTACGCCGAGCTCGGCGCCGCCGCCTGGTCGGCCGAGCTCGACGCCCGGCTGCCGGCGTCGGTCGCGCCCGGCGGCTGAGGGCGCACCGGCCGGGTACACCTAGGAGTCGAAGCCGAGCCCCAGCCGGGACATCGTCCGCAGCCAGAGGTTCTCCCGGCCGCCGTTCGCGTCCGCCTTCGCCAGCGACCAGCGGGTGGCCTGGATGCCGGCCCAGCGCAGCGGTTCGGGCGGGAACGGCAGCGGTCGCTCCCGGACCAGCCGCAGCGCGGTCCGCTCGGTCTCGGCGCCGGCGACCTGGTCGAGCGCGACCTCGGCGGCGAACCGGGTCGCGGCGACCCCGAGGCCGGTGAACCCCAGGGCGTAGGCCACCTCGCCGTCGTACGCGGTGCCGTGGAACGCGGTGAACCGGGTGCAGGTGTCGATGACGCCGCCCCACTGGTGGGTGAACCGCAGCCCCTCGAGCTGCGGGAAGGTCTCGGCGAAGTGCTCGGCGAGCAGCGCGAAGGTCTCCGGGCGCTGGTCGTGCTCGGGCCGCAGGCCGCTGGCGTAGTGGTAGATCGCGTCGTACCCGCCCCAGAGGATCCGGCCGTCCCGGGTGGTCCGGTAGTAGTGGAACTGGTTCGTGCGGTCGCCGATCCCCTCGCGGCCGGCCCAGCCGATCGCGGCACGCTGCTCGGCGCTCAGCGGCTCGGTCATCAGCGCGTAGTCGTAGACCGGGACCGTCATCAGCCGGAGCCGCCGCAGCAGCGGGCGGAACGCGTTCGTCGCCAGCACGACCCGGCGCGCCGACACGGTGCCGCCGGTGGTCCGGACCTGCATCCGGCCGCGCACGGTTCCATGCTCCGCGCGCCCGAGACGCAGCGCCCGGGTGCCCTCGTGGATCTTCACCCCCCGGCGCAGGCAGGCCCCGCGCAGCCCCCAGGCCAGCCGGGCCGGTTCCAGCACGGCGGAGTCCGGGTCGTGCAGCGCGCCGAGGTAGGTCGGCGAGTCCACCCGGGCCCGCACCTGGGCCGCGTCGAGCAGCGTCAGCCGGTGCCCGTACGCCGCGGCCTCGGCCTGCTCCTCGGCGAGCCCGGCCACCTGCTCGGGGAGGGTCGCGACGCTGAGCGCGCCGGCGTGCACGAAGTCGCAGTCGATGCCCTCCTCGGCGATCGTGCGCCCGATCGCCTCCAGGTTCTCCCGGCCCAGCCGGAGCAGCGTGCCGAGCTCGTCGGGCCAGCGGGACAGGCCGTTGCCGAAGCCGTGGGTCAGGCTGGCCTCGCAGAAGCCGCCGTTGCGCCCGCTGGCCGCGTGCCCGCAGGTCTCCGCCTCGATCAGGGTCACGTCCCGGCCGGGCTCGCGGGTGACCGCGAGCAGCGCCGTCCAGAGGCCGAGGTAGCCGCCGCCGACGACGAGCAGGTCGGTGCCGGTGTCGCCGGCGAGCGCCGGCAGCGGGTCCGGGCGGGCGGGGTCGTCGAGCCAGTACGGCACCGGCGAGGCGCCGGCCAGCGCCCGGGCTGCCCGGGCCGCGGGCTCCACGGCCGGGCTCATCGAGCGAGCGCCTTGGCCTGCCTGCGGTTGTTCCACTCGCCGCCGAGGACGATCATGATCGCGATCAGGAACATCAGCGAGCCGATGACGTTGACCTGCATCGGCACCCCGCGCTGGGAGACGCCCCAGACGTACATCGGGAAGGTGACCGTCTGGCCGGCGTTCAGGTTGGTGATGATGAAGTCGTCGAAGGACAGCGAGAAGCTCAGCAGCGCGGCCCCGAGGACGCCTGGCAGCACCAGCGGGAACGTCACCTTCCAGAACGTCTGCGACTCGGTCGCGTAGAGGTCCATCGCGGCCTGCTCCAGGTTGGCGTCGAGGCCGTTGAGGCGCGCCTTCACGGTGACGATCACGAACGACAGGCAGAACATCACGTGCGCCAGGAAGATCGTCCAGAAGCCCAGCGGGATGAAGTTGGTCGCCACGAAGAGCGCCAGCAGCGAGGAGCCCATCACGATCTCGGGCGAGGCCATCGGCAGGAAGATCACCAGGTTCGCCCCGGAGCGGCCCCGGAACCGGTGCCGGACCAGCGCGAACGCCGCCAGGGTGCCGATGATGGTCGCCGCGAGGGTGGCGAGCAGCCCGATCTCGATGCTGCGCGCGACCGCCGAGCACATCCCGGACGGCTTGCACGGGTGCAGCCAGTTGTTCAGCGTGAACTCCTGGAACCGGTACAGGTTCCGGGACTTGCTGTTGTCGTTGAAGCTCATCAGCAGGACGACCGCGATCGGGACGAACATGTAGACGAGGACGAGCAGCCCGAGGATCAGGATCAGGTGGTCGCTCAGCCAGAGCCGGAACCGGCCGAAGGTGCTCACACCAGGTCCTCCGTCCCGCTCTTGCGGACGTAGACCAGCACCATGCCGACGATCACGACCATGAGGATCACCGAGAGCGCGCCGGCCGCGGCGTAGTCCTGGTTGGTGGTGAACAAGTCCTGGATCACGTTGCCGACCATCCGCTGGTTCGGGCTGCCGAGCAGCGTGGCGTTGATGAAGTCGCCCGCCGCCGGGATGAAGGTGAGCAGCGTCCCCGCGACCACACCCGGCAGCGACAACGGCCAGGTGACCTTGAAGAAGGCCCGGATCGGCGAGGCGTAGAGGTCGCCGGCGGCCTCGATCAGGCGGTGGTCGATCTTCTCCAGGCTCGCGTAGAGCGGCAGCACCATGAACGGCAGGAAGTTGTAGGTCAGGCCGGCGATCACCGCGACCGGGGTGGCCAGCAGTCGGCCGTTCGCGCCGAGGAGGTGCACCGCCTGGAGCGCGTTCACGATCCAGCCGTCGTCGGCCAGGATCAGCTTCCAGGACAGCGTCCGGATCAGGAAGCTGGTGAAGAACGGCGCGATCACCAGGACCAGCAGCAGGTTGCGCCAGCGGCCGGCCTTGAAGGCGATCGCGTAGGCGAGCACGTAGCCGAGCACCAGGCAGATCAGCGTCGCCAGGCCGGCGTACCAGAGGGCACGGAGCAGCGGCTGCCAGTAGTCACGGAGCGCGTCCGGGAAGTTCTGCCAGTGGAAGGTGACCTTGTAGCCCTCCAGCACCGAGCCGGTCGGGTCGTACAGGCTGGTCGCCAGCAGCGAGTAGAACGGGATGACGAAGAAGATGCCGAGCCAGAGGGCCGCCGGCAGGATCAGCCAGTAGCCGGTGAGCTTGCGCCTCGGCGCCGGCGGCGGACTCGCCTGCGGGCTGGCCGTCGGGGTCGGGGTGACCGTGTCGGTGGCCACGGTCTACGCCTCCTCGATCCCGGCGTTCACGTCCTGGCTGGCGTCGAGAAGGAAGGCGAACTCGGGGCGCCAGGAGACGTCGACCCGGGTGCCGGGGGCGATGATGCTGCGGGTGCCGGTGTTCTGCTCGAACGCCATCAGCTCCTGGCCCCAGGGCATCCGCACCAGGTACTGGGTGCTGACCCCGACGAAGCTGACGTCGGTGACGTGGCCGCCGCTCATGTGGTTGCCGGGCGCGTCGATCGGCTCCCCCTCGGGGGCGATCATCACCTTCTCCGGGCGGATCCCGACCCAGCCGTCACCGTGGTCGGCGTGCGCCCGGTCGGCGGGGATCGAGACCATCGTCCCCTCCATGTCGACCTTGACCACGTCGCCGTCGCGGCCGGCGATCTTGCCGGCGATCAGGTTCGACTGGCCGAGGAAGTTCGCCACGAAGGTCGTCGCCGGGTTCTCGTAGAGCTCGGTCGGGCTGCCCATCTGCTCGATCACCCCGGCGTTCATCACCGCGATGGTGTCGGCCATCGTCATGGCCTCCTCCTGGTCGTGGGTGACGTGCACGAAGGTGAGGCCGACCTCGGTCTGGATCCGCTTGATCTCCAGCTGCATCGACCGGCGCAGCTTCAGGTCGAGCGCGCCGAGCGGCTCGTCGAGCAGGAGCACCTCCGGGCGGTTGATCAGCGCCCGGGCCAGCGCGACGCGCTGCTGCTGGCCGCCGGAGAGCTGCGCCGGCTTCTTGCGGGCCTGGCTGGTGAGCTCGACCAGGTCGAGCATCTCGCCGACCTGCTTCTCGACCTCCCGCGACCTGCGGCGGCGCAGCCCGAAGGCGACGTTCTCGTAGATGTCGAGGTGCGGGAAGAGCGCGTAGCTCTGGAACACGGTGTTGACCGGGCGCCGGTACGGCTTCTCGTAGGTCACGTCGAGGTCGCCGAGGTGGATCGACCCCGAGGTCGGCGTCTCCAGCCCGGCCACCATCCGCAGCGTCGTGGTCTTGCCGCAGCCCGAGGGGCCGAGCAGCGCGAAGAACGAGCCCTGCGGGACGACGAGGTCGAGCGCCTTCACCGCGGTGAACGTCGCGAACTCCTTGGTCAGCGCGGTCAACCGCAGGTCCCGCGACGCGGACGCCTGCCGTGCGGCGGCCTGTGCCTCAGCCACTTGTGACATCGGAGTACTCCTTGCCGTAGCGACGGTTCTGCTCCTCGTTGAGCGCCATGAACGTGTGCGTGACCGCGAGGGTCTTGTCGGTCGGGAAGATCAGCTCGTTGCTGACGAGGTCGGGGTTGACCTTCTCCATGGCCTGCTGGGCGCCCTTGACCGGGCAGATGTAGTAGACGTACGCCGCCAGCCGGGCCGCGACCTCGGGGTCGTAGTAGTAGTTGATCCACTGCTCGGCGTTCGCCTGGTGCCGGGCCAGGTTCGGGACGAGCATGTTGTCGGCCCAGATCATGTGACCCTCCTCGGGCGTCACGAAGACGATGTCCTCGCTCTCCGCCGCGGCCACGTCGCCGGACCAGGCCTCGCAGGCGAGGATGTTCCCGGCGGCCAGGTCCTGGATGTACTCGTTGCCGGTGAAGGCCCGGATCTGCCCGGCGCCGCGGGCCTTGCGCAGCGTGTCCAGTGCCGTCTCCCACTCGGCGTCGGTGAACTTCGCCGGGTCCGAGCCGTTCATCAGGAGCAGGAAGCCCATCGTGTCCCGCAGCTCGGTGAGCAGCGAGATGCGGCCACGGAGGTCGGAGCGGGTGAGCAGCTCGGTGAAGGACCGGACCTCCTTGACCTTCTTCTTGTTGTAGGCGATGCCGGTCAGGCCGCTCTGCCACGGGGCCGAGGACTTCCGCTCGGGGTCCCAGCCCACGTGCGCCAGCGAGTCGATCAGGTTGGCGTGCAGGTTCGGCACCTTGGCGGCGTCGAGAGGCTGGATCCAGCCGGACTGGATCATCCGGGCGGCCATCCAGTCGGTGAGCACGAAGAGGTCCCGGTCCGAGGACTGGCAGGCCCCGAGCTGGTTCTGCACCTTGGCGAAGAACTCGTTGTTGTCGTTGACGTCGGCGGTGTAGGAGACGTCGATGCCGGTCTGCTTCTGGAAGGTCTGCAGCGTGGTCGGCTCGTCCTCGTCCATGTAGCCGGGCCAGTTGGAGACGATCAGCCTCTTCTCCTGCGAGGAGAGGTCCGTGGCCGTGCAAGTCGCCGGGTCCTGGTGCTTGCTCGGTGTCCCGAACAGCGGAAGGACAGCCAAACTGCCGGCGGCGAACACCGCTCCGCCCGCAGCCCCCTTGAGAACCGTCCTCCGGCTGAGCCGAGAATCCTCTGCCACGAAACCTCCCCTGCGCTTTGCGACGCATCGTGACACGGCAATCAGCCCCGGACAAGGGATTCCGTCGTCACGATCTTGTTTCGCAACGAAAACCGGCACTGAAACTTGCCTGACGCGTCCGGAACCGCCACCATGGCGCCATGTCCGAGACCGAGCAGCACCAAGCCCGCCGGAACACCCCGCTGGACGACGTGTCCAAGGCGATCATCGAGCAGCTGCAGCAGGACGGCCGCCGCCCGTACGCCAAGATCGGCCAGGCCGTCGGGCTCTCCGAGGCCGCGGTCCGGCAGCGGGTCCAGCGGCTCATCGACTCCGGCGTGATGCAGATCGTCGCCGTCACCGATCCGATGGAGCTCGGCTTCGCCCGCCAGGCGATGATCGGGATCACCGTCGAGGGCCCGCTCGAGCCGGTCGCCGACGCGCTCGCGGAGATGGACGAGATCGAGTACGTCGTGATCACCGCGGGCGGTTTCGACGTCCTCGCCGAGGCGGTCTGCGAGAGCGACGCGCACCTGCTCGGCGTGCTCTCGAACCAGATCCGCGCCATCCCCGGCGTCCGCGCCACCGAGACCTTCGTCTACCTCAAGCTCCGCAAGCAGACCTACTCGTGGGGCGTGCGCTGAGCGTCTCGCTCTGGCAGGACACCCTCGGCGAGCCGGTCTCGCCGCGCAGGCCGCTGCCCGGCCCCGCGTCGTACGACGTCGCCGTGGTCGGCGCCGGCTACACCGGGCTCTGGACGGCCTACTACCTGCGCCGCGCCGACCCGCGGCTGCGGATCGCGGTGCTGGAGGCCGAGCACGCCGGCTTCGGGGCGTCGGGGCGCAACGGCGGCTGGTGCAGCGCGCTGTTCCCGACGTCGTGGTCGCGGCTGGTCGCCGCCTCCTCCCCCGCCGAGGCGCTGCGCCTGCACCGGACGATGGCCGGCACCGTCGAGGAGGTCGGCCGGGTCTGCGCGGAGGAGGGCATCGACGCCGGTTTCGTCCGCGGCGGCACCGTCACGCTGGCCCGGTCCGGGCCGCAGGTCACCCGGCTGCGCGCCGAGCTCGCCGAGGCGCACGGACGCGGCTTCACCGCGGAGGACCTGCGCTGGCTGGACGCCGGCGAGGCGGCCGACGTCCTGGTCGCGCGTGACGTCCGGGGGGCGCTGTTCACGCCGCACTGCGCCCGGATCCACCCGGCCCGGCTGGTCCGCGGCCTCGCCCGGGTCGTCGAGGCCGCCGGCGTGGACGTCTTCGAGCAGACCCCGGTCCGCGAGCTGCTCCCCCGCGCCGTGCGCACCGACGCCGGGACGGTGACCGCCGACGTCGTCGTCCGCGCCACCGAGGGCTGGACGGCCCGGCTGCCCGGGGCGCGCCGGGCGGTCGCGCCGGTGTACTCGCTGATGGTCGCCACCGAGCCGCTGCCGCCGTCGGCGTGGGACCGGATCGGACTGGCCGGACGAGCCACCTTCACCGACGGCCGGCACGTGATCGTCTACGGCCAGCGCACGGCCGACGACCGGATCGCCTTCGGCGGCCGCGGGGCGCCGTACCACCTCGGCTCCCGGATCGAGCCGCGGTTCGACGCCGAGCCCGCCGTCTTCGCGATGCTGCGCGACACCCTGCGCGACCTGCTCCCCGGGCTCGGGGCCGACGTGGCCTTCACGCACGCCTGGGGCGGCCCGCTCGGCATCGCCCGGGACTGGGCGGCCTCGGTGGGGCTCGACCGGCGTACCGGGCTGGCCTGGGCGGGCGGCTACGTCGGCGACGGCGTCGGCACCAGCAACCTGGCCGGCCGCACGCTCGCGGACCTGGTCACCGGCCGGGACAGCGACCTGGTCACGCTGCCCTGGGTGGGGCACCGCAGCCGCCGCTGGGAACCGGAGCCGCTGCGCTGGCTCGGGATCAACGCCGGCCTGCGGGCGATGCGCCTGGCCGACGCCGAGGAGCACCGCACCGGCCGCCCGAGCGTGGTCGCCCGGGCGATGTCACCCCTGGTTCACGGCTGAGGGCGCCTCGGGCGCTCCCGACACCCCGGCGGCCTCGGCCTCGGCGGCCTTCTTCGCCTTGAGCGCGGCCCGGGCCGGACCCGAGCCGGGGATGTAGCCGGCCCGCCGGGCCGGGTTCCCGGCCCAGATCTCGTAGGCGCCGGTGCTCTCCCGCAGGACCGAGTTGGCGGCCACGATGGTGCCCTGGCCGACGGTCAGGGTGCCGCGGGCGCTGAGCAGCACCGCGCCGGCGCCGAGGATCACGTCGTCCTCGAGGACGAAACCGCCGAAGTCCGGCTGCGGCTCGTCCCAGATGTCACCGCGGCCGAGCGTGACGCCGTGGAACAGGGTCACGTTCTTCCCGATCACCGTGCGTGCGTGGATCGTGATCGTCCCGATGTGCGGGATGTACGGCGGGTGCTCGGGGGCGTAGCTCCACGGCCCGATGGAGACGCCCCGCCAGCGCAGCCACTGGTGGATCGGGTACCCGATGAAGCGCTTCTGCTGCATCCGCAGCGCCCACATCGTGATCCGCTCCGGGGGACCCGTCGGAGACCGGAAGTTGCGTTCCATGGCCGGAAGGATAGGTCACCCGTTTGCAACCGTGGCCGGAGTTCGCAAGGGTTGAGCCATGGTCGGACGTATCCCGGTACTCGACGTGACCCCCGTGGTCCAGCACGGGCGCCGGCCGGCCAAGGCGGTCACGGGCGAGACGTTCGAGGTGACCGCGCTGGTCTTCCGCGAGGGCCACGACCAGCTCGGCGCCGAAGTCGTCCTCACCGCGCCCGACGGCAGCCGCCGCGCGCCGGTCCGGATGGCGCCGGTGGAGGGCGAGGTCGACCGGTACGCCGCCGAGGTCACGCCCGACGCCGAGGGCGACTGGACCTTCGCGGTCGAGTCCTGGAGCGACCCGCTGGCCACCTGGCTGCACGACGCCGGGATCAAGATCCGGGCCGGTGTCGACGTCGAGCTGATGTTCACCGAGGGCGTGCTGCTGCTGGAGCGGATCGACATCGGCGACGACACCGCGGCCGCCGCACGCGTCCGGGACGCGGTCACCGCGCTCGGCGACACCGACCGCCCGGTCGAGGCCCGGCTGGCGGCCGCCGAGGACCCGGCGCTGGTGGCCGTGCTGGCGGCGTACCCGGTGCGCGACCTGCTCACCGTCGAGGGCCCCTACCCGCTGCGGGTCGACCGGCCGCGGGCGCTCTTCGGCAGCTGGTACGAGTTCTTCCCGCGCTCTGAGGGGGCCGTGCGCAAGCCCGACGGCACCGTGGTCAGCGGCACGTTCAAGACCGCCGCCAAGCGGCTCGACGCGGTCGCCGCGATGGGCTTCGACGTCGTCTACCTGCCGCCGATCCACCCGATCGGCCAGGTCAACCGCAAGGGCCGCAACAACACCCTGACCCCCGAGCCCGGCGACGTCGGGTCCCCGTGGGCGATCGGCTCGGAGCACGGCGGCCACGACGCGGTCGCGCCGGAGCTCGGCACGCTGCGGGACTTCAAGGCCTTCGTGAAGCGGGCGACCGCGCTCGGCCTCGAGGTCGCGCTCGACCTCGCGCTGCAGGCCGCCCCCGACCACCCGTGGGTGGCCAAGCACCCGGAGTGGTTCACCACCCGCGCCGACGGGACCATCGCCTACGCCGAGAACCCCCCGAAGAAGTACCAGGACATCTACCCGGTCAACTTCGACAACGACCCCGAGGGCATCTACCGCGAGGTCCTCCGCGTCGTCCGGCACTGGATGAAGCAGGGCGTCCGGATCTTCCGGGTCGACAACCCGCACACCAAGCCGGTGGCGTTCTGGGAGCGGCTGCTCGACGAGGTCCACCGCACCGACCCCGACGTGCTGTTCCTCGCCGAGGCGTTCACCAAGCCGCCGATGATGCGGACGCTGGCCGAGATCGGCTTCCACCAGAGCTACACGTACTTCACCTGGCGCAACACCAAGCCCGAGGTGGAGTCCTACCTGCGCGAGGTCGCCCGCGACACCGGGCACGTGCTGCGGCCGAACTTCTTCGTCAACACCCCCGACATCCTGCACGAGTTCCTGCAGCACGGCGGGCCGGCGGCGTTCCGGATCCGGGCCACCCTGGCGGCCACCGGCTCCCCGAGCTGGGGCGTGTACGCCGGCTTCGAGCTCTACGAGCGGATGGCGGTCCGGCCCGGCAGCGAGGAGTACCTGGACTCCGAGAAGTACCAGGTCCGGGTGCGCGACTGGGCCACCGCCGAGGCCGAGGGACGCTCGCTGGCGCCGTACCTGACCCGGCTCAACGAGATCCGCCGGGCGCACCCGGCGCTGCAGCAGCTGCGCGACCTGACCGTGCACCGCAGCGACGACGACAGCATCGTGGTCTTCAGCAAGAGGGCCCGAGCGCTGCCTTCCTCATCGCCCGGCGACGACGTCGTGATCGTGGCCGTGAACCTCGACCCGTACGCCGCCCACGAGACGATGGTCCACCTCGACCTCGGCGCCCTCGGCCTGCCCGCGGACGCGCCGTTCGAGGTCCACGACGAGCTCACCGGCCAGGTCTGGTCGTGGGGAACCGACAACTACGTGCGCCTCGACCCGGCCGAGCAGGTCGCGCACGTCCTGACCGTGAGGGGGCCGCGTTGAGCACGTCCGAGGAGCGCGCAGCAGAGGTGGCGAGCCAGCCCGAGTGGTTCAAGACCGCCGTGTTCTACGAGGTCCTCGTCCGCTCGTTCAAGGACTCCGACGGCGACGGCGTCGGCGACTTCCGCGGCCTGACCGAGAAGCTCGACTACCTGCAGTGGCTCGGCGTCGACTGCCTCTGGATCCCGCCGTTCTTCACCTCGCCGCTGCGCGACGGCGGCTACGACGTGGCCGACTACACCGAGGTGCTCCCCGAGTGCGGCACCGTCGACGACTTCCACGCCTTCCTCGACGCGGCGCACAAGCGCGGCATCCGGGTGATCATCGACTTCGTCATGAACCACACCAGCGACGCGCACCCGTGGTTCCAGGCCAGCCGCGAGGACCCCGACGGCCCGTACGGCGACTTCTACGTCTGGTCCGACACCGACGATCTCTACTCCGACGCCCGGATCATCTTCGTCGACACCGAGCCGTCGAACTGGACCTGGGACCCGGTCCGCCAGCAGTACTTCTGGCACCGGTTCTTCTCCCACCAGCCCGACCTCAACTTCGACAACCCGAAGGTCCACGAGGCGATGCTGGACGCGATGTCCTTCTGGCTCGACATGGGCCTGGACGGGTTCCGCCTGGACGCGGTGCCCTACCTCTACGAGCGTCCCGGCACCAACGGCGAGAACCTGCCGGAGACGCACGACTTCCTCAAGATGGTGCGCCGCTTCGTCGACGAGAAGTACCCCGGCCGGGTCCTGCTGTGCGAGGCCAACCAGTGGCCGACCGACGTCGTGGAGTACTTCGGGCCCGAGGTGCAGCCGGACGGCCGGGTGCTCGGCACCGAGTGCCACATGGCGTTCCACTTCCCGGTGATGCCGCGCATCTTCATGGCGGTCCGGCGCGAGTCGCGCTACCCGATCTCGGAGATCATGGAGCAGACCCCGGAGATCCCCGAGAACTGCCAGTGGGGCATCTTCCTGCGCAACCACGACGAGCTGACCCTGGAGATGGTCACCGACGAGGACCGCGACTACATGTGGGCCGAGTACGCCACCGACCCGCGGATGAAGGCCAACATCGGGATCCGCCGCCGGCTCGCCCCGCTGCTCGACAACGACACCAACCGGATGGAGCTCTTCACCGCGCTGCTGCTGTCGCTGCCGGGCTCGCCCGTCCTGTACTACGGCGACGAGATCGGGATGGGCGACAACATCTGGCTCGGCGACCGCGACGGCGTCCGCACCCCGATGCAGTGGACCTCGGACCGCAACGCCGGCTTCTCGGTCGCGAACCCGGGCCGGCTGCACCTCCCCCTGGTTCAGGACCCGGTTTTCGGGTACCAGGCGGTCAACGTGGAAGCCGAGCTCGACAACTCCTCCTCGCTCCTGCACTGGACGAGGCGGATGGTGCACGCCCGCAAGCAGCACCCCTGCTTCGGCCTGGGCACCTTCTCCGACCTGGGCGGCAGCAACGCCTCGGTGCTCTCCTACGTGCGGGAGTACCAGTGGACCGACGACGACGGCGTGCAGCACAGCGACACCGTGCTCTGCGTGAACAACCTGTCCCGGTTCCCGCAGCCGGTCGAGCTCGACCTGCGGCGCTGGGAGGGCCTGGTGCCGGTCGAGCTGCTCGGCGGCGTCCGGTTCCCGGAGATCGGCGAGCTGCCGTACCTGCTCACCCTCGGCGGGTACGGCTTCTACTGGATCCGGCTCCCCGAAGCCGCCGGCAACACCGACGAGGAGGAGACCACGACGTGAGCGCACATCCGCAGCGGGAGGCCTTCCTGGCGAACCAGCGCTGGTTCGCGGGAAAGGGACGTGACTTCGAGATCACCGAGGTCACCGTGCTGGCCCGGCTGTCGGAGCAGGTGCGCCTCGAGCTCGTCGAGGTCCGCTACGCCGAGGGGTCGCCGGCGACCGAGACCTACCAGATGCCGGTGGTCGCCTACGCCGAGGCGCAGGACCGCCTCGGGCACGCGCTGGTCCGCGAGGGTCCAGGAGAGCGCGGGCCCGAGTGGACCTACGACGCGGTCCACGACCGGGACGCGATGGCGGTGTTCCTGGAGGCGTTCCACCACGGCCGCGACGTCGACGCCGTCGAGGTGCACCGCCTCGCCGGGCACGACCTCGACACGACCACGCACTCGACCGTCTTCGGCGGCGAGCAGAGCAACTCCTCGGTCGCCTTCGGCGACGACAGCCTGCTCAAGGTCTTCCGCAAGGTCACCCCGGGGACCAACCCGGACGTCGAGATCCACGAGGCGCTCACCCTCGCCGGCAACACCCACGTGGCGGCGCTCTACGGCTACCTGACCGCGCACGACGGCGAGCTGCACCTCGGCATGCTCCAGCAGTTCCTGCGCACCGCCAGCGACGGCTGGGGTCTCGCGCTGTCCAGCGCCCGCAACCTCTTCGCCGAGGGCGACCTGCACGCCGACGAGGTGGGCGGCGACTTCGCCGCCGAGGCGCACCGTCTCGGCGCGACCGTCGCCGAGATCCACGGCGTGCTCGCCGAGGCGTTCGGCACCAGCACCGTGGACGGCGGCTTCGTCGCCGACCAGATGTCCGCTCGGCTCGACGCCGCCGCGGTGGTCGTCCCCGCCCTGGCCGACCACGTGCCGGCACTGCGCCGCCGGTTCGAGCTGCTCCGCGCCCAAGGCGTGATCGGCGCGCAGCGGGTCCACGGCGACCTGCACCTCGGCCAGACGCTGCGCACCTCGCTGGGCTGGAAGCTGGTCGACTTCGAGGGCGAACCGGCCAAGCCGCTGAGCGAGCGCCGGCTGCCGGACTCGGCGTGGCGCGACGTCGCCGGCATGGTCCGCTCGTTCGACTACGCGGCCGCCTCGATGGCCCGCGACCTGGAGGCCGGCGAGTACGACGCCGCCCAGATCGACTACCGCGCCCACGAATGGGTCGAGCACAACGTGCGGGCGTTCCTCGACGGGTACGCCGAGCAGCGCGGCACCCCGATCACCCCGGACGAACGCGCGCTGCTGGACGCGTACGTCCTGGACAAGGCCGTCTACGAGGCGGCGTACGAGGCGCGGAACCGGCCGGACTGGCTCACGATCCCGCTGGCCGCGCTCGCGGACCTGGTGAAGCAGGAGGACTGACGTGCAGACCGCGGACTCCCTGGGCGAGATCGACCTCTACCTGATCGGCGAGGGCACCCACCACCGGTTGTGGGAGGCGCTCGGCGCGCACGTGCTGCCGGCCCCAGAAGATGGCCCAGAAAATGGCCCGGGAAGCGACCCGGAGCAAGGCCCGGAAGGAGGCGGGGTCCGGTTCAGCGTCTGGGCGCCGCACGCCCGCTCGGTCCGGCTCGTCGGCGACTTCAACGGCTGGGACCGCGCCACGATGCCGATGACCCGGCACGCCGACTCCGGGGTGTGGGAGCGGCTGGTCCCGGAGGCGGTGCCCGGGCAGCGCTACAAGTACCTGGTCGAGGGCGCCGACGGCGAGTGGCGCGACAAGGCCGACCCGATGGCCACCCACACGGCCGTCCCGCCGGAGACCCACTCGGTGATCTTCGCCAGCACCCACACCTGGTCCGACCAGGACTGGATGGCGAACCGCCCGGTCGACCTGAGCGACCGGCCGATGTCGGTCTACGAGGTCCACCTGGGCTCCTGGCGCAAGGGCCGCTCGTACGACGACCTGGCCCGCGAGCTCGTCGAGTACGTCGTGGACGCCGGGTTCACCCACGTCGAGCTCCTGCCCGTGATGGAGCACCCGTTCGGCGGGTCGTGGGGCTACCAGGTGACGTCGTACTACGCACCGACGGCGCGCTTCGGCGACCCGGACGGCTTCCGCCGGCTGGTCGACGCGCTGCACCGCGCCGGGATCGGCGTGATCCTCGACTGGGTGCCGGCGCACTTCCCCAAGGACGACTTCGCGCTCAGCCGGTTCGACGGGACCCCGCTGTACGAGGACCCGAACCCGAGCCGCGGCGAGCACCCGGACTGGGGCACGCTCGTCTTCGACTTCGGCCGCCTGGAGGTCCGCAATTTCCTGGTCGCGAACGCGCTCTACTGGCTCGAGGAGTTCCACGTCGACGGGCTGCGCGTCGACGCGGTCGCCTCGATGCTCTACCTGGACTACTCCCGCGAGCCCGGGACCTGGCAGCCGAACGTGCACGGCGGTCGGGAGAACCTGGAGGCGGTGGGCTTCCTGCGGGCGCTGAACGCGGCCGTCGCCGAGCGGGTCCCGGGCGCGCACGTGATCGCCGAGGAGTCGACGTCCTGGCCGGGCGTGACGGCACCCGCCGACCACGGCGGCCTCGGCTTCGGCTTCAAGTGGAACATGGGCTGGATGCACGACACGCTCGGCTACCTGGAGCGCGACCCGATGTACCGGTCGCACCACCACCACCAGCTCACCTTCAGCCTGGTCTACGCGTTCTCCGAGCGCTACGTGCTGCCGATCAGCCACGACGAGGTCGTGCACGGCAAGGGGTCGCTGCTGCGCAAGATGCCCGGCGACCGCTGGCAGCAGCTCGCCGGGGTGCGGGCCTTCCTGGCCTACCAGTGGGCGCACCCCGGCAAGCAGCTGCTCTTCATGGGCTCGGAGTTCGCCCAGGACAACGAGTGGTCCGAGGCCGGTGAGCTGGACTGGTGGCTCCTCGACCACGGCGACCACCAGGGCGTCCGCCGGCTCGTCGGCGACCTCAACGGGCGGTACCGGGAGACGGCGGCGCTGTGGGAGCAGGACATCACCGGGGCGGGGTTCAGCTGGCTGTCCGCCGACGACGCCGCCGCGAACGTGGTCGCGTTCGTCCGGTGGGCGCGCGACGGCCGGGCCCTGGTCTGCGTCTGCAACTTCTCCGGCCGCCCGCACGAGGACTACCGGCTGCCGCTCCCCTTCGCCGGCGACTGGCAGGAGGTCGTCAACACCGACGCCGGCCACTACGGCGGCTCCGACGTCGGGAACCTCGGCACCGTCCACGCCGAGCAGCAGCCGTACGGCGACCAGCCGGCCAGCGCCTCCCTGCGGCTTCCCCCGCTCGGCACGTTGTGGCTCGTCCCCGCCGCCGGGTGACGGACGCGCGCCCGATCCGTGGTCCGGGACCCTAGGCTGGCCCCGTGTCCGCTGAACTCGTCCCCGTCAGCCCCGGCGTGGTGCGCCTGACCTGGTCCGCCGAGCTGCAGGCCGAGGGCCTCGGCCCCACCGTGGAGGCGGTCCGGGTGGTGATCGAACAGGGCTTCGCGGCCGGCCACGAGCGGATCGAGACGCTGGTCGACCCGGCCGACGAGGCCGCCCAGCGGGTGGCCACCTTCTCCGGCCTGATGCGCGAGGGCGTCGCCCGCCGGGTCATCGAGGGCGCGGACCGGATCGTCTACGCCCGGCTCGCCGACGACACCCCCGTGGAGGAACCGATGGGCTTCCGCCGGCTGCTCAACTCGTTCCTGCCGCGCAAGCGCGCGATCAGCCAGATGCTGATCCGCGCCGACGGCGGCGGTGTCGGCGACGACGGCGGGGTACGGGTGCTGCTCTGCCAGCTGACCTACAAGAAGGACTGGGACCTGCCCGGCGGCGTCGTCGAGGTCTCCGAGTCCCCCCGGCTCGCGGTCTCCCGCGAGGTCGAGGAGGAGCTCGGGCTGAGCATCCCGGCGGGACCGCTGGTGCTCACCGACTGGCTGCCGCCGTGGGGCGGCTGGGACGACGCCGTCTGCCTGGTCTTCGACGGCGGCGTCCACGAGGAGTCGCTGGTCGACGGCATCGTCCGCGAGGCCCGCGAGATCCGGTCGGCCCGGTTCTGCACCCTCGAGGAGGTGCACGAGCTCTGCGCCGACTTCACCGCCCGCCGGATCGTCGCGGCGCTGCGCAACCTGTCCGACGCCCCCGGGCCGGCGTACACCGAGAGCGGTCGCTGATTCCCGTTGATTGGGGAGTTCCGGTCTGTCGAGTTGGGAGTTCCGGTGGGTCGAATCTTGCGGCCTCGCCGAAAACTCAACGCGCGCGAAGTCCCCACTGAACGCGCCGGAACTCCCCATTCAACGGGTCTGGGGAATCAGCCGAAGCGGCCGTTGACGTAGTCGGAGGTGCGCTCGTCGCGGGGGGCGTTGAAGACCTGGTCGGTGTCGCCGGCCTCGACGATGTGGCCGGGCTGGCCGGCGGAGGCGAGGAAGAACGCGCACTGGTCCGAGACCCGCTGGGCCTGCTGCATGTTGTGCGTGACGATCACGATCGTGACGTCGTCCTTGAGCTCGCGGATGGTCTCCTCGATCCGGTTCGTCGACGTCGGGTCCAGCGCCGAGCAGGGCTCGTCCATGAGCAGGACCTGCGGCCGGACGGCGAGCGACCGGGCGATGCAGAGCCGCTGCTGCTGGCCGCCGGAGAGCGCGCCGCCGGGCTCGCGGAGCCGGCTGCTGACCTCCTTCCAGAGGCCGGCCTTGGTCAGGCTCTCCTCGACCAGGTCGTCCCGCTCGCCCTGGCCGATCTTGCGGCCGGTGAGCTTGAGCCCGCTGACCACGTTGTCGTAGATCGACATCGCCGGGAACGGGTTCGGCTTCTGGAAGACCATCCCGACCTTGGCCCGCGCGTCGGTCAACCGCAGCGACCGGTCGTAGAGGTCCTGGCCGTCGAGCCGGACCTCGCCGGCCAGCGACGCGCCGCGGATCAGCTCGTGCATCCGGTTCAGCGTCCGCAGGAAGGTCGACTTGCCGCAGCCCGAGGGGCCGATCAGCGCGGTCACCTGCCGGGCCGGCATCTCCAGCGAGACCCGCTCGAGCACGTGGTGGTCGCCGAACCAGGCCGAGACCTCGACGGCCTCCAGCGTGGCCGCCGCGCTGCCGGCGAGCGGGGCGGAGTCCAGGCCGCGCACGACCATCGGCTCCTCCGGGGCGGCGCGGCGGCGGCCGACGGGAGGCTGCTCCGCGATCGCGGCGGCGACCGGGCTGAGCTCGGTGGTGTGGTCGGTCAGGTCAGTCATCTCGTTCTCTCTCACAGCAGGCGGATCACAGCAGGTTGGGCAGGAGCTGGGCGACCAGGCCGGCGACCTGGAAGCCGATGAAGCCGACGACCGGCACGGCGACGATCCAGGACTGCCAGCGCCCCCAGACCGAGCGGACCCAGACCATCCCGGCGACGACCAGGAGGAGGAGCTGGGACCAGAGCAGCAGCGGCAGCAGTGCCCCGGTGTCGCCGGACATCGCCTGCTCGCTCTTCGGCAGCATCGCCGGGGTGATCGGGCGGGCGCTGGCGGCGAAGACCGGGGAGACCAGCTCGGCGTCGACGCGGAGCGCGTCCGCGGGCAGGTACGGCGTCCCGTCACCGGTGATCAGGGTCAGCCGGCCGGCGTTCGGGTCCTTGATCGTGAGCCGGTCGCCGGCGTGCCGGATCCCGGTCACCTTGAACAGCCGGCTGCCCTGCCCGGTGGTCACCGCGATCTCGGCCCCGACCTCCAGGTCCTTGATCCCGCCGAACGGTCCGCCGTACGTCGCCTGGCGTCCCATGATCACCGACGTCCCCGGCTGACCGGGCAGCGGCGAGTCCCGCCGGTGCCCCGGCCCGCTCATCAGGACGCCGGAGGTGGTGCCCTCGGTGACGACCTCGCGCAGGTGCAGCGACGGGATGGTGAGCAGCGCGACCGGCGCGCCGAGCGCGAGCGGCTTGCCGTCCGCGTCGAGCTGGCCGGTCGGGGCGACCGCGTCGGCCAGCTGGCTCCGGAAGTCCTGGTAGAGGACGCTCTGGTCGCGCGCGTGCCGGACCGGCCCGAGGACGGCCATCTCGGCGACGAAGACGAGCAGCATGATCGTCAGCGCGGTGAGCACCGAGCCGGCGATCTCCCCGGCGAGGCGGCCGCGCCCGCCGGCCCCGGGAGCGTCGGCTCCCGGGGCGGCGGTCGTCGCGACCGTTGCCGTGGTCGGTGGCGGAGAGGTCAGGGTCACGCGATCTTCTTCGCGGCCGAGGTGGCGGAGCCGGTCAGGTAGCCCGCCTTCACGGTGGTGACCCGGCAGGAGATCTTCTTCCCCTTGTCGGCCTTCACCGTCTTGTAGGTGGACTTCGTCCTGCCGGCGAGCGGCTTGCCGTTGCGCAGCCACTGGTACTTGTACGACGTCGCCGCCGGCGACCAAGTGCCCTTGCCGCAGGTGAGCAGCTTGCCGACCTTGAGCTTGCCGAGGACGACCGGCTTGACCCGGGCGACCGGAGCGGCGCCGGCGGCGATCGTCACGGCCGCGCTGGACCGGGTGACGGCGTTCGGGGCCTTGGTCGAGGTGAGGTCGCAGCTGATCGAGGCGCCCAGCCAGGCGGCCGGGACGGCGACGGAGGCCGCGGTGACCCCGGTGCTGGCCCCGTTCTTCTTCCACAGGTAGGTCTGGATGCCGCCGGTGACCGCCGAGCAGGTCAGCGTGCCGCCGACCCGGGCCGAGCCGGAGATGCCGGTCGGTCCGGCGACGACGAACCCGGTCCTGGTGCCGGTCGAGGTGCCGTACGCGTTCAGGTCGGCGGGCTGGAAGACGGCGCTCAGCGTGCCGGCGCCGGCCGGGAGCACGGCGTTGTTCAGCGTCGCGGTGCCGGCGGAGACCGGTGCGGTGCCGACCACGGTGGCGCCGCTCTTGAACTGGACGTTGCCGGCCGCCGCCGACGGCGTCACGGTCGCGGTCAGGGTGACCGGGGTGCCCGACGCGATCGGGTCGGTGGCGCTGACGGCCAGGGCGGTCTGGGTCGCGGTCGAGGTCGGGTCCGAGGTGTAGGTGCCGTTGCCGGCGCCGGTGGTCGCGGTCCAGTGCGTGTCGATCCGGAACTCGCCGCTGACCTGGCCCATCGTGTCCAGGCACTGCAGCCGGATCGTGTAGGTGCCGCTCGGGGCGGTGACGCCGTTCTCGGTGAAGACGCCGTCCATGGTGCGTCCGGCCGGGGTGAACAGGTTGCCGTTCGGGCCCTGCACCTGGTTGTAGTTGGTGTTGCCGTTGACGATGCCGGGCTGGTCGTCGGTCATGGTCTGGCCGGTCACCAGGACCTGGACCGCGTCGGTGCCGGCCGCGCACTTCTGCCCGGACAACGTGCTGAAGTCCACCTGCGAGCCCTGGTTGCCGCTGGCCGGGTTGATCTTGAGCGGTCCGAGGACCGGGATGACGGCGGCGTGCGCCTGCGGCGCGAAGCCGAGGACGGCCAGCGGGAGCGCGGCCGCGGCGATCAGGGCCGGGAGCCGGCGGGACGTGATCTTCATCAGTTCTCCTCGTGAGGGTGGTGCAGGTGGGTGGGAGGGTCGGTGGTCAGGACGGGTCACGCTCGGGAGCGCCGGAAGAGCAGCACCCCGGTCGCGGCCAGGACGGCGACGCCGCCGCCGACCAGCCACCAGTTGGTGCCGTCCGCGGACGTGGACGCGTCGGGTTCCTGGACGCCGGCCAGCTCGGCGGCCCGCTTCTGGGCCTCCTTCTGGGCCGCCTTCTGGGCAGTCTCGAGCTCGGCCTGCGACGGCGCTCCGGCCGCACCGGGTGCCGCCTGGGCGCGCTGACCGCCGCCCGCCTTCGCGTCCGAGGGATCGCCCGACGGGGCCTTGGCGCCGTCGTCGCTGCCGGTGGTGACCGGTCCCTTGGCCGTGGTCAGCGGCGGCTCGGCCTTCCAGTGGTGCGGGTCGGTGAAGCGGATCGCGAAGACGTAGTTGCCGGTCCGCTTCTGCAGGTCAGCGGAGACGCAGCGGAGCTCGATCTTGTAGACGCCCGCGAGCGGGGCCGGGTGCGGCTGGGTCGTGATGATCTGCGCCATGGTGCTGACCAGCGGCATCCGGAACGCGCCCCGGGAGTCGACGCCGGCGTCACCGTTGCCGACCACCACGCCGCCCTCCTTGGGGAAGCCGTTGCCGTAGGCGAAGGCGACCACGTTCGTGCCGGGGAGCGGGCAGCCGCCCGTGGTGAGGATGTCGAACGGCGCGTTGTCGGTCCCGTGGTCCACCGACGGCCGGCCCTGCCAGACGTCGCCGGTGTCGGCGGCGGCGGGACCCGCCGGCCCGAGCAGCACGACCCCGAGGGTCGCGAGCACGACGGCGCCGGCGCCGGCCAGCGCCCGGGTCAGGCCGCGGACGAGCACCTGGTCGCTGTCGGGACGGCTGTCCGGGCTGGCCGGGGCCCGGTACTTGCCGCCGGTCTGGGCCTTCGCCTGCTTGCGGGCCAGGTAGCGCCGGCGGCCGACGTGCCAGCCCGCGCCGCCGAGCAGGAACAGCGCGATCACGAGCGCGATCAGCAGCCAGGGCCAGGCGGAGAACGAGGTGGTCGCGGTGGCGTCCTTCACGGTGATGTCCTTCAGCTTCGTGTCGATCAGGCGGGGGTGCACGCTGACGTGGGCCTTCATCGGCCCGGTCCCGAGCACGCCGTGGACGACCTGGCGGACCTGGACCGACCCGCCCGGCTGGATCTCCTTGATCGCCGGGGCGGTGGCGTCGATCGACGGGAGGCCGAGCGCGCGGGTCAGGCTGATGCCCTGGGTGGCGGACAGCCGCAGGTTGCCGGTGTTGGTGACGGTGTAGGAGACGGTGGTGTCGCCGCGGCCGAGCACCGAGCCCGGGCCGTCCCAGTCGGCCTTGAGGCCGGTGACGGTCAGCGCGGGAGTCAGGTCGCCGGGAACCCGGAGCAGGACCCGCAGGCCGACCCGGTGGTCGACCACGATGGTGCCGCCCTTCGGCTTGGGCTCCTTCGCGAGCAGCGACACGACGATGGCGCCGGCGTGGTCGCCGGGCTCGGCGTCGGCGGGGGTCCCGATCTGGAACGGCACGACGACCTCGGAACGGGCCGGGACGGTGATGCGGGTCTTCTGCGGCACGATCCACGAGCCCACGTCGGTCGGGGCCTCGTCGGAGGTCTGCACCGCGTACGCCGACCCGGTGGTCGTGGTCGCGTCCTTGCCGAAGAGCCGGACGGTGACCGGCTCGAAGCGCAGGTTGGAGATCGCCACGTAGTCGATCACCTTGCCGCGGGGCGGGATCTCGTACTCGAAGTAGGGGCGGGACGCGTCGCCGCCCTTCGCGGTGGCCGGACGGAGCCCGACGGAGATGCCGTTGTCGTCGGCGGTCGCGGCCGGGCCGAGCAGGACGAGCACTGCGGTCAGGCAGAGCCCCAGCAGGGCGGTCAGGCGCTTCATCGTGGATCTCTCTCGTCTCTCGATCTGCCGGCGGATCGGGGTTGCCCGGTGCGGACCGGGCAACCCCTCCCCGTCGTACGGGTGCTGCGGTGGAGCGGTGGAGCTGCCTCAGATCACGGTCAGCGTGAGGGTGGCGCCGTAGACGCCCGCCGGCACGTCGGTCGGGATGTTGAGGTCGAGGTGCGCACCCAGGCGCGCGGTGCCGTTGCCGGAGTTGTCCGGCGCGACGCCGAGCGTCCGGGAGGCCTTCAGGCCGACGGCCGAGCTGCCCGGGGTGCTGGAGGGGGTGGCCTCCGTGCCCGCGGCGACGGGGCTGCCGAGGACGAACGCCCCCTGCTGGTTGGCCGACAGGCCGACGGACGGGCCGCCGACGATGCTCGGGGTCCAGCCGAGGTTGAAGCCGTTCACCTCGTCGGTGCCGTGGGCGAAGTTGGTCACGATGCCCGACGCCGTCCAACCGGGGTCGCCGGCGCGGGTGTCGGTGATCTTGACCGGGTCCATCTCGCCGGAGGCGGTGAGCTTCTCGCCCGCCGCGTCCATGCTCGCGGTTCCGAGGTCGACGTTGCCGTCGGCGTTGCCGTCAGGGGCGCTGCCGGGGGTGGTGTCGATGACCATCGTCAGGGCACCCGCCGGCACCTCGACGATGACGTGCTCGGTCACGCTCGCGCCGGCGAACGCGGTCACGTTGTGCGTGACCGTGCTCGAGTCGGACGGGTCCACGGCGGCCGGGTTCGACGGCACGAAGCTCGCCGTCACCGAGTGCGGGCCGCCCGCGAGCGAGGTGGTGCTGAAGGTGGCGGTACCCGACGCGACCGGAGCCGAGCCGAGGGTCGCCGCACCGTCCTTGAACGTCACCGTGCCGGCAGCCGCCGGGGAGACGGTGGCGGTGAAGACCGCCGGCGCGTACTGCGCCGTCGGGCCGTTGCTCGACAGCGTGGTGCTGGTGCTGAGCTTCGACACGGTGTGGGTCAGCGTGTTCGACGACGACGCCGTGAAGTTGCCGGTCGGGGTGTAGTCCGCGGTGATGCCGTGCGAACCGACCGACAGGCTGCTCGTGGTGTACGTCGCCACGCCGCCGGCACCGACGGTGCTGGTGCCGAGGGTGGTCGCGCCGTCCTTGAACGTCACCGAACCGGTGGCGTTGCTGGGCGACACCGTCGCGGTCAGGGTGATACTGCCGCCGGCGACCGAGGTCGTCGGGCCGGACAGCACCGTGGTGCTGGCCGTCGGCGGGACCGCGGTGGCGTAGCTGCCGTTGAAGTTGCCGCCGGTGGCGGTCCAGGTGGTGACCGCCGTGAAGCGGCCCGTCTCCTGGCCGTTGCCGTCGAGGCACTGCAGGTTGTACTGGTAGCTGCCCGACGGCGAGGTGATCGCGTTGTCCGCGAACACCGACGCCATGGTGACGCCGCCCGGGACCGAGTCGTTGTTGCTCGGGTGGGCCACCAGGCTGTAGTCGGTGCTGCCGGTGATGATGCCCGGGTTGTCCTCGGTGAGGGTCTGACCGGTGATGATCACGTCGACGCTGGCGGTGCCGGCGGGGCACTTGACCCCGTTCGGCGTGCTGAACGTCATGGCGCTCGACTGGGTGCCGTTGAGCGGGCTGATGCTCAGCGCGCCCAGCACGTCGCCGGCCGCCGCGTTCGCGGCGCCGACGGAGACGAGTCCGGCAGTGGTGGTGGCGACCGCCGTGGCGGCCACGAGGCTGAGGAGCCTCCGCTTGTTACTCACGACCTGTGTTTCCTTTCGATGGGGGATCAGGTGTTGGTCGTTCCGTGGAGCAAGGCGCGTCAGTTGACCGAGAGGGTCGTGCTGCCGCAGGAGGCGATCGGCGCGAAGCCGAACTTCTTGATGACGTCGGAGCGCTGGCAGACCAGCGACGTGTTCACCGACGGGCTGCTGTCGGTGTCGACGAAGGCGAGGACCGCGAGCGGGTTCTGGCCGGCGCCGGCGTTGACGGTGGAGCGGGGCAGCACGTTGTAGACCGTGCGGGTGCCGGCGAAGTTCTCCGCCGGGACGCCCACGTCGCCGTAGGTGTCGTTGAGCACGATCGGGTACGAGACGGCCGGGTCGGTGGCAGCGGTCGACTTGATCGTGCCCATCACCGCGGCACCCTGGACGTCGGTCAGCGCGCCGCCCTTCTGGGCGATCCACTGCGCGATCGACACCGGGCCGATGGCGAAGTTATTCACCGCGCGGGAGTCGTGCTCCTGGATCGGGTTCGAGTTCGGGTCCGACGCCGGGCGACGCTGGGCGAGGTCGAACTGGTCGGTGACGCACGGGTACAGACCGGCGGTCAGGTCGGCCTCGGTGATGCCGACGAGGTTCAGCCAGTCCTTGCGGGTACCCGAACCGGCCTGCGGGATCAGCGCCTTGAAGTTGGTGGCGCTGGCCGGGTTGGTGTTGTTCTTGAAGTTGGAGAAGGTGCAGTGGTAGGCACCCTGCAGCTGGGCCTTGGTGAGCTGCTTGGCGACCAGGCTGGAGCTGGTCCGGACGAAGGTCAGGCCGTCGGTGGCCAGCGGCACGCCGTACACGCCGACGGTGCCGAGGTTCGAGGCGCCCGGGGCGCTGGAGGAGCGGGAGAAGTCGAGGCAGCCGAAGGTGGAGTCACCCGCGGTGAACGCGTCGCGCAGCGCCTTCTGGCCGTTCCCCGAGCCGTTGGCGCGGGCGCCGTGGCCGTAGACGGAGTTGTCCGGCGTCGGGTTGCCCGTGTAGGTGCAGTTCGAGCCGGCCGGGGTGTTGGCCGCGCTCCGGGAGGTGAAGCCCTGGGTGCTCTTGGCGTCCCACGAGGCGATCAGCTTCTTGGTGCTGTCGTTCGGGTCGACGACCACCTCGGAGAGGGCGTTCATGACGCCCTCGATGGTGTCCGAGCCCTCACCCTGCAGGGGACGGTCGTACGCGTTGCCCCCGCCCGGGACCACCGGGTCGGCGTTGGCGACACCGGTGCCGATGAGAGCTGCTGCCAGCCCCACGCCGAGGACGGCGAGAAGACGGCGCTTTGGTACCTTCATCAGAACTCCTTGTTTCGAGTTCGTCATGCGCGGGCGCACATGACGTCTCCGGAAGGCATCCACCGCCTGCCGGAAGTCTGGAATCGCTTCAGGGGACACGCGTCCCCCGCTTGAGCAGGAGGTGACGGACCAACGGCGTGGCCGCCTTCGTGGCCGCGACCCCGACACCGAGCACGAGAGCGGCGAGCAGGAGGTACCTTGCGCCCCCGGCCGGGGCTGACGGCGTCCGGCTGGACACGGGGACCACCGTTCCGGCAGCAGGCGCTCCGACGGGGACCGAGGTGCCGGGCTGACCGGCGCTGGTCACCGACGGGGCGCTTGTTGCGTTCCCGGTGCCCGAGCCCGCGGCGYCACCGCCCTTGCCCTTGTCCCCCGCCGCCGCCGGCGCTCCGCCGCGCGCCGCGATCAGGGTCGCGGCGGCCGCGGCCTGCTTGCGCATGGCGGCGGGCAGCGGCAGGTAGCCCTCCGGCAGCCTGCCGGGCGCRATGCCGGGCACCTGGCCCTGGGTGGTGATGTAGCGGAGCAGCCGCGAGTAGGCCTTCGCCTCCGGAGCGGTGAGCTTCGCCGGTGCGGTGACGGCGTACGAGACGCCGGTCAGCGGGTACGCCGCGTCGTCGCCCTCGTACGTCGGGTCCATCGCCTGCACGCCCGGCACCGCGGTGTTCTTCAGGCCCTTCAGGCCCGCCTGCAACGATGCGGTGGTCGGGGCGACGAACTCCCCCGAGCCGTTCTGCAGCGACGCCATCGGGAGCTGGTAGCGGGCCGCGGTGGCGGTGTCGACCAGCGCGAGGACCTGCCGCTCGCCGGAGAGCTGCAGCGGGTTCTTCTTCCACTGCTTGGGCGGGCTCGGGTCCCAGGTGCCGCGCTCGAGGGTGTCGCCGCGGGCGGCGGCCCGGCCGGCGTCGTGGAAGTCGGCCGCGTAGGCGAGGGCGTCCAGCGGGCAGGACGGGCTGTCCGGGTCGGGGCCCGGCCGGCAGCCGAGGTCGGCGCGCGGGAAGTCGTCGCGGTCCAGCGACATGCCCTGGTAGTTCGGGTTGACGACCATCCCCCACTTGTCGGGCTTGCCGGCCAGGAAGCGGCGGGCGTCGCGGTCGGACGCGATCCAGGCCCAGACCGCGCGGTTCGCGTCGGAGAGGCCGAGCGGGTTGGTGATCTGGCGGATCTTGAGGAACGCGAGGTCGCGGGCCCCGTCGGAGCCGACCTTGAACTCCGGGTTGAGGTCCCAGAACTCGGGGTCCTCGGTCAGCGTCAGCGGGTTGCCGGCCATCGCGTCGGGCCGGCTCAGCGCCGCCAGGTTGTAGGACTGGGTGAGCAGCTTGGCCACCAGGCGCTGGTTGAGGTTGAGGTGGAGCACCTTCGAGCCGCGCTGCTGCTGGACCGCGTCGGGGGCGTCCGAGCTGGGCTGGCGGTCGATGTTGACCGCGATGCCGATCCCGTTGATCCCGACCGGCGCGTAGGCGAGCTTGCGGCCGTCGGTGAGCGCGTCGGTCGGGATCGGGTCGTTGACGATCGACATCCACGGGTCGTCCTCGCGGGCCACCCGGTTGCGCGCCAGGCTGTCGCTGAGCTGGGAGTAGCCGAAGATCGACCCGGTCGCGTTGCACAGCGCCGGCTGCCAGCGGGTGACGGCCTCGACGATGTCCTCGTTGCCGAGCAGGCGCTGCTCCTCCCCCAGCGGGCAGGAGACGGCGAGCGGGTCGAAGCTGAGCTTGAACGCGATCCGGTTCTGCCAGTTCGACGCGCTCAGCGGCGAGGTGACCAGGCGGCGGTCCTCGGTCTGCTGGACCTCCTTGCCGTTGACCTCGACGTCGTCGCGGGGCACCACGACGAGCCAGCAGGACCGCGGCCCGCTGGACGTCTGCTGGCCGCAGCCCAGGCCCGGCGCCTCGCGCCCGGTCTGCACCTCGAAGTAGTCGGTGCCGGTGCCGTCGCCCGCGGTCCGGGCGTACGGGATCTCGTTGGTGCTGTACTGGTCGTAGAACTCGTTCTTGACCGCGTCGGTCGTCGTGCCGTTGACCGCCTCGAACGGGACCCGCACGGCTTCGAACACGCCCGGCGCCTGCCGGTAGGTCTCCTGCGGGTCGACCAGGTTCGCTCCGTAGCTGACCTGCCGGCTCGAGGAGTACGAGCCCCCGCGG
Source organism: Marmoricola sp. RAF53 (assembly GCF_052114005.1). Taxonomy (NCBI): domain Bacteria; kingdom Bacillati; phylum Actinomycetota; class Actinomycetes; order Propionibacteriales; family Nocardioidaceae; genus Marmoricola; species Marmoricola sp. RAF53. The sequence goes on from NZ_JBFRDX010000002.1 coordinate 78,591, forward strand.
GTGTCGTTGATCAGGCCGCCGAACTGGCAGGTCTCCCGGCGCGGACCGTCGGTGCCGCCCCAGCACTGCATCACCTGCAGGTAGTCGGTGTTGAAGTTTCCGGTGAGCTCGGTGGTCTGCCGGCCGCCCTTCCAGTCGAGCCGGACCACCTGGTTGCGCAGGTGGGTGCTCTGGCTGAGGGTCACCTTCAGGTCCGCGAACCGGCCGGTCCCGGACTCGGTGACGGCCCCGGACGCCCCGGACGCCGTGGACGCCGCGACGGCCGTGGTCGGCGTGCCGAGGGCGAGCAGCGGCAGGGCGAGCGCGCCCAGCACGAGGGCGCCGACGGTGACCCGGACCGAGGTCCCGCGGCGGCTCATGCCTTCCTCCGCGCCAGGACCTGCGCGAGCAGCGGCGGCAGCAGGATGACCAGCAGGAGCACCAGGCCCGCGGTGGCCATCAGCGCGACCTGCATCGAGGTCGAGAAGCCGGCGCCGAGGTTCTGCGGCGTGGCCGCCAGCGGCGTCGTGTCCGTGACCGGCCCACCCGCGACGGCGAGCCCGGTGTCCGGGTCGACGGCGGCGGCCGCCGGCGCCTCCCCGGGCGCGGGTGCCCCGGGTGAGCCCGTGGTGGTGCCGGTGGTGGTGGCGCCGGTGCCGGTGCCGGTGGTCCCGGTCGCGCCGCCGCCGGCCGTGGCGGTCGGCTTCTTGTTGCCGCCGGTGCCGGTCGAGCACTGGGTCGCGCCGATCTTGTCGCACGCCGGCGGGTACGGCGCCGAGGCCGCGAGCAGGTTCTTGCCGCTCGCCGAGAACGTGGGGTTGCGGCACTTCGAGATGTCGATCGACTGGACGTTGACGCCCGGGATCTTGCGCACCTGGGAGAGCCCCGCCTGGACCAGGTTGATCGGCAGCGGCGAGTAGCCGAGGTCGGGCGCCTGCCGCTGACCCTCGCAGAGGAAGTAGTAGGCGAAGGCGCCGAGGGTCTTGCCCTTGGCGGTGTTGAAGGACCCGGTCGCCTGCGTCGGCACGACCATGTAGCTGTAGCTGGACAGCGGGTAGGCGCGCTTGTCGGGGTTGTCGTAGACGCCGTCGAGGATCTGGGTCAGGTACGACGGCGACGACGGGGTGTTGTCGATCTGCGCCTTGAGCAGGCCGACCGCGACGTTCTGCGCCGTCGGCTCGACGTAGTAGCCGGACTTGTTGAGCAGCTTGACGACCGGGAACCCGGTGTTGAGCGCGTAGGAGTACTCGACGTAGGTGATCGTGCCGTCGTTCTGCGCCTGCGAGACGTAGCCGGAGACGCCGAGCGAGCCGGACTGCGCGGTGAAGCCGCTGCCGGAGACGACCGGGAAGCTCGAGGTGATGCCGCAGGGGGTCGGGCGGCCCGCCTTCTTGCAGTACGGGTCCCACAGCGACTGGTAGCGCTTGCTGAGCCAGGTGGTCAGCTGGGCCGTCGTACCGGATCCGTCGGAGCGGACCACCGGAACGATCCGGCGGGCGGGCAGCGCGAGCCCCGGGTTGTCCTTCTTGATCGCCGGGTCGTTCCACATCGTCGCCTGGCCGGTGAAGATCCGGGCGACGTTCTGGCCGGACAGGCGCAGGTTGGTGACCCGCTTGCCGGCGATCGACAGGTTGTACATGAACGAGGTGCCGCCGGCCACGATCGGCATGTAGGCGTACGACCGCTCCGGCGGGAGGTCCTTCACGCCGCCGTCGGTGAGCCCGTAGGGGATCTCCGAGACCGCGAAGTCGACGGTGCCGTTCTTGAACTGGTTGCGGCCGTCCGAGGAGCCGGTGCCCTGGTAGTTGACCTGCATGCCGTACTGGTTGACGTTGCGCCGCCACTGGTCCAGCGCGTTCTGCGACCAGGTCGAGCCGGCGCCCGAGATCGGCACGTAGTTGTTGTCCGCGGCCTGGGCCGGGGTGCTCGGGTGCAGCGCCACCGCGCCGATGAGTCCGACCGCCAGCACCGCCGCTCCCGCGCGCGCAGCGAACCGCTGGGCGTCCCGCGCCGAGCGCCTGGCGATGGCCTTGCGCTGGCGCTTGGTGAGCTGTCCCGGCCCGCGGCCGCCGATGACCCGGGCGATCACGAACAGCACCAGCACGAGCACGAGCAGGAACGCCGCGGCTCCGAACCCGCGGACGATCATCGTCTCCTGCGGGGACTTCACGGACATGAATGCCTGGAGCGGCAGCGACACTTGAGGGCCCTTTGCTGGGTTGGCGTTGGTGGCGTTGTTGAAGCCGGCGGTGAGCAGCACCGGCGAGGTCTCGCCGATGCCGCGGGCGGTGCCGAGGATCACCGCGGTGGTCAGGCCGGACCGGGTGGTCGGCAGCACGACGTGCCAGACGGTGCGCCACCGGCTGGAGCCGAGCGCGTACGACGCCTCCTTGAGGTGGCCCGGCACCAGGCGCAGCACCACGTCGGAGGCGCGGATGATGATCGGCAGCATCATCACGCTGAGGGCGAAGGCGGCCGCGTAGCCGGACTTCTCGTTGCCCAGGGTGATGATCCAGGTGGCGTAGATGAACAGACCGGCGATGATGCTCGGCAGCGCGGTCATCGCCTCGACGATGGTGCGCACGAACCGGGCGAACTTGCCCGGGAACTCGTTGAGGTAGATCGCGCAGAGCACGCCGAGCGGCACGGTGAGGATCAGCGCGATGGTGATCTGCTCGATCGTGCCGATGATCGCGTGCCGGATGCCGCCGACGCCGAGCGGGTCGAGCGGGCCGGCGTCGGACATGTCCTGGAGGTAGAAGTTCCAGTGCAGCATCGCCGGGATGCCGCGGTAGAGCGTGTAGCCGACGACCAGCACCAGCACCGCGAACAGCGAGGCGGCCAGCGTGCGGATCACCGCGGCCGCGAGGCGCGCCCGGACCACCTGGGCGCTCTCGTCGAAGGCGACCAGGGTGCCGTAGAGCACCAGGAACAGGGTGTAGCCGAGCGCGACGGCGGCGATCGGTCCGGTGATCGGCAGGACGCTGGTCAGCGCGGCCGTGGTGCAGACGGCTGCGGCGCCCGCGCCGCAGAGGGCCAGCACGTCGCTGCGCCGCACGGTGGAGAGGTTGCGCCGGGGCTGCGGCGCCGGGGCCGCGGCGGGCGGTCGGGGTGCCTGCGGCGCCGGGGCCGGGACCTCGGCGGTGGTGGTCGGATCGGGGATCGTGGTGGTCATCAGCTCTCCGCTCCCGAGCGGCTGCGCGCCACGATCGTCGAGGCCGCGAAGTTGATCGCGAGGGTCAGCACGAAGAGCGAGAGGCCGGCGGCGAAGAGCGCCGAGATGGAGAACGCCCCGGCCTCGCCGTACCGCAGGGCGATCAGCGAGGAGACCGTGCTGCCGCCGTTCTGGAAGATGTGCGGCTGGAAGCCGGGCACCACCGACAGGATCATGTAGATCGCGATGGTCTCGCCGAGCGCGCGGCCCAGGCCGAGCATCGAGCCGCCGATCATGCCGCCCTTGCCGAACGGCAGCACGACCGCGGTGATCATCCCCCACTTCGTCGCGCCCAGCCCGTACGCCGCCTCGCGCTCGCCGACCGGCGCCTGCGAGAAGGCCTCCCGCATCACCGCGCACATGATCGGCGTGACCATGAAGGCCACCACGATCCCGGCGATGAACGTCGAGGAGGTGAACACGGTCGCCTGGGTCAGTGCGCTGCCCTTCTGGTAGCCCGCGGAGTCGATGCCGAACCCGGGGATCCAGCCGAGGTGCTCGGAGAGCCACTGCGCGAGCGGGACGACCTTGTACTGGAGCAGGAAGAAGCCCCACAGGCCGTAGATGACGCTGGGGACCGCCGCCATCAGGTCGACCAGGCTGATGCAGGTCCGCTCGATCCGCGGCGGGCAGTACTCGGAGATGAACAGCGCGGTCGCGGTGGCCAGCGGGACGGCGATGGTGACGGCGACCAGGCCGACCAGGATCGTGCCGGTCAGCACGCCGGCGATGCCGAACTTGTGGGCGTCGGGCTGCCACTGGGTCTCGGTGAGGAAGTCGAAGCCGGCGATGTGCAGCGCGTCGAAGGCACGCAGGGCGAGGAAGCTGCCGACCAGCAGCATGATCACCAGCACCGCGACCGCGCTGGCCGTGGTGATCTGCAGGAAGGCGAAGTCGGATCCGGTCGGTCGCGACCTCAGCGATCGCTTCTGCTGCGGAGCACGGGGCTCCGTCCCGGCCACTTGCACCGCGGTCGACACACAAACCTGCCTCAGGGTCACGCTTCAAGACGGGTCCGAGTCCCGGGAGCGAAGGGCTGCTCCGGGGCAAACAGTGGAGTTCACGCAGGACCGGACAGCCGATTCCAGGTGAACGGCAAACGAATGCCCGTGGAGCAATCGACGATCCGAGCGGCAGATCGTGGAGGAACCTGTGGAAAGCCACCTTTTCGCCCTGGTGCTGCTTGCCCATGGCTAGCGCGACCAGGCGCTGCGGCTGCGGATCTGCGGGAGAGGTGACGATCAGCGTTGCAAATATCGAAGTTCGTCGATACGTTCGAGACATCGACAGTGGTCGATATCCTGCGAACCCAAGGAGCACCAGATGAGCACCACCCTCCCGGTCGTGATCGTCGGCGCCGGCCCGATCGGGCTGGCTGCCGCCGCGCACGCTCAGTCCCGCGGCCTGGCCACGACCGTCCTCGAGGCCGGCCCCCAGGCCGGTTCAGCCGTGCGCGCGTGGGGTCACGTCCGGCTGTTCTCGTCGTGGAACGAGCTGGTCGACAGCGCGGCCGAGAAGCTGCTCGCGCCGACCGGCTGGACCCGCCCCGAGGGCGCCGGCTACCCGACGGGCCGGGAGTGGGCCGACGAGTACCTGGCCCCGCTGGCGAGCGCGCTGGACGCGACCGACGAGGTCGAGGTCCGGTTCGACCACCGGGTCGTCGGCGTCGCCAAGCGCGGCCGGGACCGGATGGTCGACTCCGGCCGCGAGGAGGCTCCGTTCACGGTGCACGTCGAGGGCCCGGACGGCGCCTACCTGCTCGACGCCTCCGCGGTCGTCGACGCCTCCGGGACCTGGGGCGGGCCGAACCCGCTGGGAGCCGACGGCCTGCCCGCGCTCGGTGAGCGCGACCACGCCGCCCGGATCAGCTACGGCATCCCCGACTTCGAGGAGCCGGAGACCCGCACCCGGTACGCCGGCAAGCACGTCGTCCTCGCCGGCACCGGCGCCTCGGCCCAGAACACGCTGGTCGGCCTGACCGAGCTGGCTCGCGCGCACCCGGGCACGCGGGTCTCGTGGCTGGTCCGCCGCGGCGAGACCGGTGCCGCGTTCGGCGGCGGCGACAACGACCAGCTCGAGGCGCGCGGCGCGCTGGGCACCCGGGCCCGCCGGGCGGTGGAGAACGGGCCGGTCGACCCGGTCACCGGTTTCCGCACGGCCGAGGTCGCCGACGACCCCGCGCACCCCGGGTCGCTTCGCCTCACCGGCGTGGACGGGCGCAGCGTGGACGCGGTCGACGAAGTCGTCGTGGTGACCGGTTTCCGCCCCGACCTGTCGTGGCTGTCCGAGGTCCGCCTGGACCTCGACCCGGTGCTCTCCGCCCCGCGTCGGCTCGCCCCGCTGATCGACCCGAACGTCCACTCCTGCGGCACCGTCTACCCGCACGGCGCGGCGGAGCTGGAGCAGCCCGAGCACGGGCTCTACCTTGCCGGGATGAAGTCCTACGGCCGCGCACCGTCCTTCCTGGCGCTCACCGGCTTCGAGCAGACCCGCAGCATCGTCGCCGCGATCGCGGGCGACCACGAGGCGGCCGCCCGGGTCGAGCTGGTCCTGCCCGAGTCCGGAGTCTGCGGCGGCTCGGGCCTCTTCGACGGGCAGCCGAGCGAGGCCGCCGGCGGGGGCTGCTGCACCCCGGCCTCCGGCGACCTGCTCACCGTCGGCGCCAAGCCGACCTGCGGCTGAGGTGGCCGAACCGGCCGCCGGCCCGGAGACCGGCCCGGAAATCGGCCCGGAAACCAGCCCGGAGACCGGCCCGGAGACCGGCACTGTCCGGCGCGAGCACCACGGGCTCGCGCCGGACGCGCTGCGCCAGGTCGTCGCGGTCCTGTGCACCACGCAGATCATCTCGTGGGGCACGCTCTTCTACACGCTGCCGGTCCTCGCCCCGACGATCGCGCACGACACCGGCTGGTCGCCCACCCTGGTCGTCGCAGCCTTCACCGGGGCCCAGGTCTTCGCCGCCGCCGGCAGCATCCTGGTCGGACGCACGATCAACGCCCGCGGCCCACGCGCGGTGATGGCACTCGGCGCCGGGGTCGGCACCACCGGCCTGGTCGGCGTCGCCGTCGCACCGAACCTGGCGCTCTTCGCGGTCGCCTGGGCGGTCGCCGGCTCGGCGATGTCCGCCGTCCTCTACCCGCCCGCGTTCGCCGCGCTCACCGAGTGGGGCGGCGACCGGCGCGTCCGGGCGCTCACCGCGCTCACGCTCGTCGCCGGGTTCGCCTCGACCGTCTTCGCGCCGCTGGCCGGCTTCCTCGTCGACCCGCTCGGCTGGCGCACCACCTATCTGGTGATGGCCGCGGTGCTGGCGTCGACGGCACCCCTGCTCTGGCTGACCCTCGACCACCCCTGGCACGACCGTCGCACCCTGGTCGCCGCGGATCCCGGAGCGGAGCCGGAAGGGCCGACCTGGAAGAGCCCGCGGTTCCTCCGCCTGGTCGGTGCGATGAGCCTGGTCGGATTCAGCCAGTGGGCGGCCGTCTTCCTCCTGGTTCCGCTGCTGACCTCACGCGGCATGAGCACCGAGCTCGCCGCGATCGCCCTCGGGGTCGGCGGGATCGGCCAGGTCTGCGGCCGCCTCGCCTACGCGCGCATCGAACGCGCCTCCGGCGTCACGGCGCGCACCCGGCTCGTCTTCGCGAGCGTCGCGGCCACCACCCTGCTGCTCGCGCTGGTGCCCGGGCCGGACCCGGCGCTGTTCGTCCTCGCCTTCGCCGCCGGGATCGCCCGCGGCATCTACACGCTCGTCCAGGCGACCGCCGTCAGCGACCGCTGGGGAACCGCGTCGTACGCCAGCCTGAACGGCATCGTCTCCGCCACCCTCGTGCTCGCCGGGGCGGTCGCCCCGTGGGTCGGCACCGCGGTCGCCCGCGCCACGGACAGCTACGCCGTGGTGTTCGGGCTGCTCGCCGCGGTAGCGGCCGCCGGCATCGTGGCGCTGCCGCGCGGCGACTGAGCCGCGGCGGAGGTTCACCCGATGTTCACCTGGGCCGTTCGCGCCGAGACATCGACAAGTGTAAGTATTCACCTATGTCGAACTCTGCCCTCGAGCTCACGCCGGTCGAGACCGTGGCCTGCTGCTCGCCGCTCACCAAGGAGCCGCTGTCCGCGGACGCCTCCGAGCGGATCGCGCCGCTGCTGAAAGCCCTCGCCGACCCGGTCCGCCTCCGGCTGATGTCGCTGGTGGCCTCGCACGCCGACGGCGAGGCGTGCGTCTGCGACCTCAACGACGCCTTCGAGCTCTCCCAGCCGACGATCTCCCACCACCTCAAGGTCCTGCACGAGGTCGGTCTGCTCGACCGGTCCAAGCGCGGGGTCTGGGTGTACTACCGCGTCAAGGCCGAGGCCCTGACCGACCTCGCCCTGCTCCTCGGCGGAGTGGCCCGGTGACGCTCGGACGCCGGGTGGCGGCGGAATTCGTCGGGACCGCGTTCCTGGTCGCAGCCGTGATCGGCTCCGGCATCGCCGCGAGCCGGCTCTCCCCGGACGACATCGGGCTCCAGCTCCTCGAGAACAGCCTCATCACCGGCGCCGCGCTCGTCGCCCTCATCCTCGCGCTGCAACCGGTCTCCGCCGCGTTCAACCCCGTCGTCACGGTCGCCGAGGTGATCCTCGGCCTGGTGCGCAAGGAGGACGCCCTGCCGGTGATCGCGGCGCAGTTCGCGGGCGGGTTCCTCGGCGCCGTCGTGGCGAACCTGATGTTCGACCTGGACGCCGTCACCATCTCCACCCACGAACGCACCGGCAGCGACCTCTGGCTGGGCGAGGTCGTGGCCACGCTCGGACTGCTCCTGGTGATCTTCGGCTCCGTGCGCTCCGGCCGCACCGACACCGTCGCGTACGCCGTCGGCGGCTACATCACCGCCGCGTACTGGTTCACCAGCTCCACCAGCTTCGCCAACCCGGCCGTCACCGTGTCCCGGATCTTCTCCGACACCTTCGCCGGCATCGCCCCGTCCTCGGTCCCGGTGTTCGTGCTGATGCAGCTGGTGGGCGGCGCCCTCGCGGTCGTGGTCGTCCGGGCCCTCTATCCCCGCGAAACCCTGCACGCCCTCGACGCCACCCAGGAGACCGCAGCATGAGCACCGACACCACCCCCCGGAGCAAGCCCACCGTCCTGTTCGTCTGCGTCCACAACGCCGGGCGCTCGCAGATGGCCGCGGGCTTCCTCCGCCACCTGGCCGGCGACCGGATCGAGGTCCTGTCCGCCGGCTCCCAGCCCGCGGACCAGATCAACCCGGTCGCCGTGGCCGCGATGGCGGAGCTCGGCATCGACATCGCCGCCGAGCAGCCGAAGGTCCTCACCACCGAAGCCGTCCAGGAGTCCGACGTGGTCATCACGATGGGCTGCGGCGACGAGTGCCCCTTCTTCCCCGGCAAGCGGTACGAGGACTGGAAGCTCGACGACCCCGCCGGCCAGGGCATCGAGTCGGTGCGCCCGATCCGGGACGAGATCCGCCGCAGGATCGAGGCCCTCATCGCCTCGCTCGACGTCGCCGCCTGAGCGGGTCCCCTGCACGGCCCCCTGGCCGGCCTTCCGGCCGGAGAGCACGGTGAGCAGGACCCCGGCGAGGACCACCAGCCCGCCGAGGGCCTCGGCGGCGTTCGGCACCTGGTCCAGGAACAGCCAGGCGCTGGCCATCGCGACCGGTGGCGCGATCAGCACGAACGGCACCACCGAGGACGCCGGGTACCGGGCCAGCAGCCCGTTGAAGATCGAGTAGCCGACGAGCGAGGCCAGGCCCGCGGTGTAGATCGTGGAGAGCAGCGCGTGCCAGCCGAAGGCGTCCACCGCGCCGGCCACCGCGCCGGGTCCGTCGAGCACCAGGCTGAGCAGCACCAGCGGGACCGGGACGACCAGCGAGGACCAGACGGCCATCGACAGGCCGGAACCGGTCGCGTTGCCGGGCCGGGCGGCACTCGCGCTGCGGGAGATCACGTTGCCGATCCCCCAGGAGAGCGCCGCCGCGAGGCACAGCAGCAGTGCCCCGAGCGGGACGTGCCCGCCCCGACCGGCGCCGACGACCACCAGACCGGCCGCGCCGACGAGGATGCCGGCGAGCTGGCGGGCGGTCGGGCGCTCGTGCAGTGCGGTGGCGGCGATGAGGACCGTGAAGAGCACCTGGGCCTGCAGCACCAGCGCGGCCAGCCCGGGCGGCATCCCGGCGTGCATCGAGGTGTAGAGCAGCCCGAACTGCCCCAGCGACATGAAGAGGCCGACGCCGACGACCGAGCGCCACGGCGCGTCCGGGCGGGGCACCAGGAAGACGGCCGGCAGGACCACCGCCGTGAACCGCAGCGCCACGAAGATCAGCGGCGGGACGTCTCCCATCCCCCACTCGATCACCACGAAGTTGACACCCCAGATGGTGGCGACCAGCACCGCGAGAAGGGCGTGCGGGGCCGAGAGGCGGTGACTCATGCCGACCAGTCTGCGGAGCAGGATGATGAAGGTCCAGCGATATAATCTTCATGCTTCCATGTAATCTGCCTACATGATGGATCTCGCCGCCCTCCGGTCGCTCGAGGCGGTGCAGCAGCACGGCTCGGTGGTCGCCGCCGCCGAGGCGCTCGGCTTCACCCCCTCCGCCGTCTCCCAGCAGATCAAGCGCCTGGAGCGCCAGTCCGGGGTGACCCTCCTCGAGCGCGTCGGCCGCGGCGTCATCCTCAGCGGCCCGGGCCGGATCCTGGTCACCGAGGGCGCCCGGATCGCGGCCGACCTGGAGCGGCTGGAGACCGACCTGCACGCGCACGCGGGCGCCGTCGCCGGAGAGATCACCCTGGTCGGCTTCTCCACCGCGATGCGCGGCCTGATCGGCCCCGCGGTCGCGCAGGTCGCCGCCGCGCACCCGGCGCTGCGCGTCCGGCTCGCCGAGCTCGAGCCGTGGGACGCCGTCGAACAGGTCGCCACCGGTCAGGCCGACGTGGCCCTGGTGCACCGCTGGGGCGACGTCGTCCTGGAGATCCCCGACCACCTCGACCGCCGAGTCGTGCACCACGACGAGGCCGAGGTGATCGTCCACGAGGACCACCCGCTCGCCGGCCGGGGCCGGGTCACCCCGCACGACCTGGTCGCGGAGCGCTGGATCGCCACCCCGGCCGGGACGATCTGCCGGCAGTGGCTGAGCCGGATGTACGCCGGCACCGGCGGCCTCCCCCGGATCGAGCACACCGCGATGGAGTTCGCCTCGCACCTCCGGCTCGTCTCCGCCGGGCTGGGGATCGCGCTGGTCCCCCGGCTCGGCCGCGGCCCCCTGCCCGCGAACACGCGCGCGGTCCGCGTCCACGACCCGGTGCCGTCCCGGGAGACGCTCGCGGTCTGGCGGCACAGCCTCGGCCGCTCCCCCGCAGTCACCACGCTCGTCGACGTCCTGGAGCAGGCCGGCTCGGTCACGCCGTCTGGAGCACGTACCCCCGCTTGATCACCGTGCGCACCAGCGGCTGCTGGCCGGCGTGCCCGCTGAGCGACTCCCGCAGCCGGGCGACCGCGACCTCCGCGGTGTGCGGGTCGGCCGACTCCCCCGGCAGCACCTCCAGCAGCCGGTCGCGGCTGACCACCTCGCCGGGCCGGTGCGCCAGGCAGCGCAGGATGGCCAGCCCGTTCGGCGACAGCGGCAGCACGTCGTGGTCCAGCGTCGCCGCCGACGCGCGGACGTGCAGCACCCCCGACGGGGTCCGCACGCTGTGCGCCTCGTCGCCCAGGGTCAGGATCACCAGCCGGACCAGCGCACCCATCCGGGAGCGGTCCGGGAAGACGGGCGCGAACCCGGCGTTGACCAGCGGGTCCGCGGTGACCGGGCCGACCGCGGCGATCAGCAGCCGCTGCTGCGCGACCAGGTCGCGGACCACGTCGGTGACGCCTTGCCGGTCGAGCTCGGCCAGCCAGGCCGCGGCGGCCGGCGCCGAGGTGAACATCACCGCGTCGAAGCCGCCCGACGCGACCTGCAGGGCCGTCTCGGCGACCGCCTCCGGGTTGGCCGGCGGACCCCAGCGGTAGACCTCCAGCGGCACGACGGACGCTCCGGCCCCGGTGAGCATCGCCTCCAGGTGCGGGTCCCCGGCGCCGTGGTGCTGCACCGCGATCCGGGTGCCCTCGACGCCCTCGGCGAGCAGGAACTCGACGATCTCCGCGGACGTCTCCGACTCCGCGACCCAGTCCGCGACCAGGCCGGCCGCCTGGAGCGCGCCGCGCGCCTTCGGGCCCCGCGCGACGATCCGGACCTCCGCGAGGACGGCGAGCAGCTCGTCGTACAGGCCCGCGGTCTCCGCGGTCTCCATCCAGCCGCGGAACCCGATCCCGGTGGTGACCACGACGGTATCGACGGGGGCGTCCAGGATCTCGCGGGTGCGCGCCAGCAGGGTCTCCTCGTCGATGTGCGGGACGACGCCGAGGGTGGGCGCGACGGTCACGTCGGCGCCGCGGCGCACGAGCGCGCTGGCGAGCTCGTCGGAGCGCCGCTGCGCGGTGACCAGGATGCGGGTGCCGGCGAGGACCGGGGTGAGAGCGGTCATGTCAGGCCTCGTCGTCCTAGGCGACCAGGGCGGCCGGTGCCACCGGCACCGGGTGCACGTAGACGACGCCGCCCGCGATCCAGGTCCGGTAGACCGGCAGCCGTCCGGTCGGGTCGGTGAGGCACTCCCCGGTCCGCAGGTCGAAGACGTGCTTGTACATCGGCGACGCGACGGTGTCCCGGTGCCCGTCCTTGTCGGCGACCGAGCCTACGATGCCGCGCGCGATCACGTTCGCGTCGGCGAACGGGTCCCGGTGGCCGACCGCGTGCACGAACTCGCTGCCGTCCGGTCCGGTCACCCGGAACAGGGCCACCTGCTGGTCCTTCACCAGGACCGCGACCCCGCGCTCCGGGATCAGCTGGCGCTTCGTGCACACCGCGACCCAGTCGTTCGCTCCGGTCCTCGTCGTCATGCGGGCACCTCTTCCTCGTCGTCCTGCACCAGGGTCCGCGTGGCCAGCCGCGGTCCCGCGATCAGCGTCCCGCGCTCCGCGGCCGTCGCCGGGCGACGCTGCCCGCGCTCGGTCACGTACGCCAGGTCCGGGTCGCTCGCCTCCGGGTCGTTCACGAACGACACGAACTGGGCGAGCTTGTCGGGGTCGGCCAGCGTCGCCGCCCACTCGTCGCGGTAGCTGTCCACGTGCACCGCCATCGCCGCGTCCAGGTCCGCGCAGATGCCGAGCGAGTCCTCCATCACCACCTGGCGGATCGCCTCGATGCCGCCCTCGTGCGCCTCCACCCACGGAGCCGTCCGCTGCAGCCGGTCGGCGGTCCGGATGTAGTACATGAGGAACCGGTCGATGGTCCGCACCAGCGTCTCGGTGTCCAGGTCCTCGGCGAAGAGCCGGGCGTGCCGCGGGGTGAAGCCGCCGTTGCCGCCGACGTACAGGTTCCAGCCGTTGTCGGTGGCGATCACCCCGACGTCCTTGCCGCGCGCCTCGGCGCACTCCCGCGCGCACCCGGAGACGCCGAGCTTGATCTTGTGCGGCGCCCGCAGCCCGCGGTAGCGCAGCTCCAGGTCGACCGCCATCCCGACCGAGTCCTGCACGCCGTAGCGGCACCAGGTCGAGCCGACGCACGACTTCACCGTGCGCAGCGACTTGCCGTAGGCGTGCCCGGACTCGAAGCCGGCGTCCACCAGCCGCTTCCAGATCGCCGGCAGCTGCTCGAGCCGGGCGCCGAACAGGTCGATCCGCTGGCCGCCGGTGATCTTGGTGTAGAGCCCGAAGTCGGCCGCCACCTGGCCGATCGCGATCAGGCCCTCCGGGGTGATCTCGCCGGCCGGGACCCGCGGGACCACCGAGTAGGTGCCGTCCTTCTGCAGGTTGGCCATCACGTGGTCGTTGGTGTCCTGGAGCCGGGCCTGGTCGGTGTCCATCACGTGGCCGGTGCCGAGCGAGGCCAGGATCGAGGCCACCACCGGGCGGCAGATGTCGCAGCCGCGGCCGCTGCCGTGCTGGCCGATGATCTCGGAGAAGCTGCGCAGCCCGGTGACCGAGATGATGTCGAAGAGCTGGGCCCGGCTGAACGCGAAGTGCTCGCAGAGCGCGTTGCTGACCGTGACGCCGGCCTTCTCGAGCTCCGTGGTCATCAGCGACTTCACCAGCGGCAGGCAGGACCCGCAGGAGGTGCCCGCCTTGGTGCACGCCTTCACCCCGGCCAGGTCGGTGCAGCCGTCCTCGGTGACCGAGCAGCGGATCGTCCCGGCGGTCACGTTGTTGCACGAGCAGACGTTCGCCGCGTCCGGCAGCTCCCCGGTCACCGGCGCGCCGCCTCCCAGTGCCGATTCAGGGGGAAGCAGCCAGGCGTTCGGGTCCGAGCCCAGCTCCGCACCGACCATCGGCCGCAGCGCCGCGTACGCCGACGCGTCGCCGACGAGCACGCCGCCCAGCAGGGTGCGGGCGTCGTCGGAGACGACCAGCTTCTTGTAGACCCCGGCCACCGGGTCGGCGTACACGACCTCGAGGCTGCCGGGCGCCTCGGCGAAGGCGTCGCCGAAGGAGGCCACGTCCACGCCGAGGAGCTTGAGCTTGGTGCTGACGTCGGCGCCGGGGAAGGTCGCGTCCCCGCCGAGCAACCGGTCCACGACGACCTCGGCCATCGTGTAGCCCGGGCCGACCAGACCCCAGGTGCGCCCCTGGATGCAGGCGACCTCGCCGACGGCGTACACGTCCGCGGCGACGCTGAGGCAGCCGTCGTCGACGACGACCCCACCGTGCTCGCCGATCACCAGGCCGGCCTCGCGGGCGAGCTCGTCGCGCGGCCGGACCCCGGTCGCGAACACGACCACGTCGGCGTCCACCACGGTGCCGTCGGCGAACTCCATCGACGCGACCTCGCCGGTGCTGCCGGCGTGCAGCGCAGCCGACGCCGTCGCGGTGCGGACGTCGACACCCATCCCCTCGACGATCCGGCGCAGCGCCGCGCCGCCGCCCTCGTCGACCTGGAGCGGCATCAGCCGGTCGGCGAACTCGACCACCGTGGTGGCGACGTCCAGGCCGCGCAGCGCACCGGCCGCCTCCAGCCCGAGCAGGCCGCCGCCGACGACGACGCCGGTGGTGGTCAGGCCGCGCTCACGGCGGCCGTGCACCCAGGCCTCCAGGTCCTGCACGTCCTGGACGGTCCGGTAGACGAAGGCGCCCGGGAGGTCGGCGCCGCTGACCGGCGGCACGAAGGCCGACGACCCGGTGGCCAGCACCAGCGCGTCGAAGCCGCTGGTGCCGGCAGCGGTGGTGATCGTGCGGGCGGTGGTGTCCACCGCGGACACGGCGCTCCCGAGGTGCACCGTGACACGGGGGTCGGCGCCGAGGTCCTCCTCGCCCAGGGTGAGGTCGTCCGGCGTCTTCCCCGAGAAGTACGACGTGAGCGCGACCCGGTCGTAGGGGGCCCGCGGCTCCTCGCAGTAGAGGTCGACCTCCCAGATCTTCTCGGTGTCGCGGTCGAGCAGCGCCTCGACGAGGCGGTGGGCGACCATGCCACCGCCGACGACGACGAGCCGGCGGGGGGTGGCCAGCGGGTGAGTACTGGACATGGCGGGCACCTTATTTCCTCGATTCAACGGGCATGTTTCGCTCTGTTACAGGCGTGCTAACAGCTGCGGGCGCAGCGCCGGGATCGCTGGCGTTGAGCCAGTCGACGAGGCCGCAGACGACCTCCTTGCAGCCACCGCAGCCGGTCGTCGCGCGGGTCGCCCCGGCGACGGCGTCGACGGTGGCCGCGCCCTCCTCCCAGGCGGTGACGATCTGCTTCTTCGTCACCCCGGAGCACCGGCAGACGGTGGTCGAGCCCGGCATCCGCATCGGCGACGGCGACTCCTCGACGGCACCGCCGGCGCTCGCCGGGACGAGCAGCGCGAGCGGGTCGACCGGCAGCGGGGTGCGGCGGTCGTAGGCCAGGGTCAGCGCCGCGGAGACGTCGGGGAAACCCAGGCAGGTGACTCCGACGAGCTCGCTGTCGCCCCGCTCGTTCGGGCGCAGCACCAGGTCGGCGTGCCGGTTGCCGCCACCGTCGCTGACGCTGACGACGCGGTCGTGGTCGCCCGCCTGCGAGGCGCGCACGCCCATCGTGACCAGGTCGACGCCGGCGGCCTTGAGCTTCACCGGTTCCGCCCTCGGCGGTTGAGGAGGTTGCGCGGCAACCGTCCCGAAGCCCCCGAGGAGGCATCCGGCCAGGTCCTCGGCCTGGCGCCAGCCCGGCGCCAGCAGGCCGGACATCCCGCCGGGCGGCTGGGCGCAGTCGCCGACGGCGAACACGTGCGGGTCGGAGGTGCGCAGCTCCTCGTCGACGACGATGCCGCGGTCCACCGTGATCCCGGCCGCCGCGGCCAGGCCGGTCTCGGCCCGGATGCCGCAGGAGACGATCATCAGGTCGGCGGCGAGCAGCCGGTCGTCGGTGAGGCGGACGGCGACGATCTCGTCGTACGCGCTGATCACCTCGGCCACGCTGGTCCCGGTGACGACGTCGACGCCGAGCGAGCGGAGCCGCGCCGCGAGCATCCGTGCCGGCGGGCCGTCCAGCTGGGTGGCCATCAGGTGCGTGTCCAGGTCGACCACGGTGACCGGGACACCGCGTCGGCGCAGGCCGCAGGCGGCCTCCAGGCCGAGCAGGCCGCCGCCGAGGACGACCGCGTGCTTGGCGTTCATCGCCCGGGCTGCGACGTTGCGGGTGTCGTCCAGCGTGCGCAGCACGTGCACGTGCTTCGGGTCGCTCTGCCCGTCCGGCCGGGCGAGCCCGGGCAGCGGCGGCACGAACGCGCGGGCACCGGTGGCGAGGACCAGGTGGTCGTACGACGCGCGGCCGCCGTCCGAGAGCAGCACCTCCCTGGCGGCGGTGTCGATCGCGTCGGCGGCGACGCCGCGCCGGAACAGCACCCGGTCCGCGTCCGGCAGCGGCAGCCCGAGCGCGCGCAGGTCCGCGCGGCCGGCGAGCACCTCCGAGAGCAGGATCCGGTTGTACGGCTCGTACTCCTCCGCACCGATCAGCTCGATCTCGAACCGGCGGTCGGCGTCGCCGCGGACCAGCTCGTCGACGAAGCGGTGGCCGACCATGCCGGCCCCCACCACGACGACCTTCGTGCGGTCGGTCATACCAGCACCTCCTCGGTGAGCGGGGTGACGAGGTCGGCGCGCGCGAGCGTGACCGCGCAGACCTTGAACTCGGGCATCCCGGAGATCGGGTCGGTGGCGTCGTTGGTGACCGCGTTGGCCATCCCGTCGCCGGGCCAGTGGAACGGCATGAAGACCGTGTCGGGGCGGATCGTGGTGGTGATCCGCGCCCGGGCGATCGCGGTGCCGCGCACCGAGGTCACCGCGACGTCGTCGCCGTCGTCGATCTGGTGCAGCCGGGCGAGGTGCGGGTGCAGCTCGACGAACGGAGCCGGCGCGACCGCGTTCAGGGCCTCGACGCGGCGCGTCTGGGCGCCGGACTGGTACTGCGCGAGCACCCGGCCGGTGACCAGGTACACCGGGGCCTCCCGGCGCAGGTCGTCGGCCGGCGCGCCCGGCGACGTCGCGACCATCCGTGCCTTCCCGTCGGGGTGCGCGAACCGCCGGGCGAAGAGCCGCGGCGTGGGGTTCCCGCCGGCCGGGGCCGGCCAGTGGTGCGCCCGGCCCTCCCCGTCGGCGTCCTCGGCGTCCAGCAGTGCGTGCGAGAGACCCGAGTAGTCGGCCTTCCCGCCGGCGCTGGCCCGGGCGAGCTCGTCGAAGACGACGGCCGGTTCGGTGTCGAAGTGCACGGCGGAGCCGAGAGCGCGTGCCAGGTCGGCGAGGATCCGCAGCTCGCTGCGTGCCTGCCCCGGGGCGTCGAGGGCCTTGCGGCGGCGGAGCACCCGGCCTTCCAGGCTGGTCATGGTGCCCTCCTCCTCGGCCCACTGCGTGACCGGGAGCACGACGTCGGCGATCCGCGCGGTCTCGCTCGGCACGAAGTCGCAGACCACGAGCAGGTCGAGCGCCTCCAGCCGGCGGCGGACCGCGGTCGCGTCCGGGGCACTGACCAGGACGTTGGCACCGTGCACGAACAGCGCCCGGACCTCGGTGCCGAGCTTCGCGAGCAGCTGGACGGCCGGGACGCCCTTGCCGGGCAGGGTCTCCGGGTCGACGCCCCAGACGCCGGCGACGTGCGCGCGGGCGGCCGGGTCGTCGATCATCCGGTAGCCGGGGAGCTGGTCCGACTTCTGGCCGTGCTCGCGCCCGCCCTGCCCGTTGCCCTGGCCGGTCAGGCAGCCGTAGCCGCTGGCCGGGCGTCCCGGCAGGCCCAGCGCGAGGGCCAGGTTGATCGCCGCCGTCACCGTGTCGGTGCCGTCGGAGTGCTGCTCGGAACCGCGCCCGGACAGGATCATCGCGCCGCGGCCGCCCCGGGCCGGCGAGGCGGCGGCGAGGATCGCCACGGTCCGGCGCAGCTGTGCCTCCGGGACGCCGGTGATCGCGGCGACGCGTTCGGGCCACCAGAGCGCCACCGAGCGGCGCACCTCGTCCCAGCCCGTGGTCCGGGCGGCGAGGTAGGCCTCGTCGGTCAGACCCTCGGCGACGACGAGGTGCAGCAGACCCAGCAGCAGGGTCTGGTCGGTGCCGGGCAGCGGCTGCAGGTGCAGGCCCGCCGTGGAGTTCGACCCGGAATCGGTGAGCGAGGCGGTCGCGGACCGGCGCGGGTCGACGACGACCAGGCCGCCGCGCTCGCGCACCCCGGCGAGGTGCTGGACGAACGGCGGCATCGTGTCGGCCACGTTGCTGCCGAGCAGCAGCACCGCGTCGGCGGACCCGATGTCGGCGACCGGGAACGGCAGCCCGCGGTCGATGCCGAACGCGCGGTTGCCGGCCGCGGCGGCCGAGGACATGCAGAACCGGCCGTTGTAGTCGATGTGCCGGGTGCGGAGCACGGTCCGGGTGAACTTGCCGAGCTGGTAGGCCTTCTCGTTGGTCAGGCCGCCACCGCCGAAGACGCCGATGGTGTCGCGTCCGTGCGCCTCCTGGAGCGCGAGCACCCGCCGGGCGACGTACGCGAGGGCGTCCTGCCAGGTGGCCGGCTCGAGCTCGCCGGAGGCACCGCGGACCAGCGGCTCGGTGATCCGGTCGGGGGCCCGGAGCACCTCAGCGCTGGTCCAGCCCTTGTGGCACAACCCGCCCTTGCTGGTCGGGAACGCGCGCGGGGTGACCCGGAGATCGACGCTGCCATCGACGCTGACCCCCTCCTCGGTGGAGGGAGTCAGCGTCATCGCGCACTGCAGAGCGCAGTACGGGCAGTGGGTGGAGGTCACACGCGCGCCTTCGCCATCGTGGCCTTCGGACGGAGGTAGAAGAACCAGGTGACGACCATGCAGATCACGTAGAAGCCGGCGAAGACACCGAACGCGCTCTTGACCGCCTCGACCGGGTCGGACACCCACGGGGCGCCGAAGGTGATCGGGATCAGGAAGCCGCCCAGAGCACCGATCGCACCCACGATGCCGAGCACCGCGGAGGCCTCCTTGGTCGCCTTCGCCTCGGCGTCCTGGCGGGCCGTCGAGCCCTCGGGACCGGCGGACTTCGCGTAGGTCTTCCAGATCGCCGGGATCATCCGGTACGCCGACCCGTTGCCGATGCCGGTCGCGGCGAAGATGAACAGGAACGCCACCAGGAACCACGGGAACAGGTCGGAGTTGTGGTTCACCGCGTCCACCACGGCCGGCGGGAAGCCCGGGAACGAGCTCGGGTCCTTCGCCCACGCGGCCAGCTTCTCCGGCGGCGCCGTGGGGACGGTCTCCAGCCGGGTCAGGGTGAACAGCACGCCCAGGGTGCCGAGCAGCATCCCCACGAAGGAGGCGAGGGTGACCCGCGCGCCGCCGAGACGGTCCGCGAGCCAGCCGCCGAACGGACGGGCGATCGAGCCGACCAGGGCGCCGAGGAAGGCGTAGTAGGCGAAGTTGATGCCGATGGACTCCGTCGGGATCGGCGAGCGGAAGAAGTTGATCTTGATCAGCAGCGGCATCGCGGCGGAGAAGCCGATGAACGAGCCGAAGGTGCCGATGTAGAGGAACGCCATCACCCAGGTGTGCTGGTAGCGGACCACGGCCATCTGCTCGCGCGGCCGGCTGTAGGCGGCCCGCAGGTTGTTCATGAACCAGTAGGCGCAGAGCGCGGCGACCACCGCGAGGGCGGCGTACAGGTAGCCGGCCCGCTCCAGGACGATGCCGCTCTCGCTGGCCTTCACCAGCCCGAAGATGCCGGCGCCGCCGACGATCACCGGGAAGAAGAGCTGGACGACCGCGACGCCGGCGTTGCCGCCCGCGGCGTTGAGGCCGAGCGCGGCACCCTTCTTGTCGGACGGGTAGAAGAAGTTGATGCTCGCCATCGACGAGGCGAAGTTGCCGCCGCCGACACCCGCGGTCGCGGCGACCAGCACGAACACCCAGTACGGCGTGTCCGGCCGCTGCACGATGAAGGCGAAGAGCAGCGTCGGGACCAGCAGCAGCAGCGCGCTGACCACGGTCCAGTTCCGGCCGCCGAACTTCGGGACCGCGAAGGTGTACGGCAGCCGGAGCAGCGACCCGACCAGGTTCGGCACCGCGACCAGCCAGAAGAGCTGCTGCGGGGTGAAGTCGAACCCGGCCTTCGCGAGCATCGCGGCGCTCACGCTCCAGAACAGCCAGACCGAGAAGCCGAGGTGCTCGGCGAGGATCGAGAAGGCCAGGTTGCGGCGCGCGGTGGTGCGCCCGGTCGCCTCCCAGAAGGCCGGCTCCTCCGGCTCCCAGTGGTCGATCCAGCCGTTGCGCGGCGCCGCCGGGATCGGCGTCGCCGCTCCCGGTGCGGCCGGGGCGGCCGTGGTGGTCTCGGTGGCGGACATCGGGACTCCTTCGCATCACGGATCCGTGGCTGGATCGTGACCCGAAGGTGTCACCGGGATGTTTCGCGGCGATCACAAGCGCGATTGCCCGAAGGTAAAGGGTTTCTCGCAGTCGGGGTCAGCGGCCTGTGAGGTGCGTGCCTCGGCTCACACGGACGGGTTCCGGTCGTGAGATCCGCGTAACACCACGGCCTCCCGACGCGCTCAGAAGAGCGCGGAGGTGAGGTCCCGGCGGGCGCGCTGCACCCGCGGGTCGTCGTTCCCGACCGCACCGAAGAGCCCGATCAGGTGGGTGCGCGCCCGGTCCCGGTCCCCCTCGGAGGTGCGGCGGACCAGCTCGATCAGCCGGTTGAAGGCGTCGTCGACGTGGCCGCCGAGCAGGTCGAGGTCGGCCACCATCACCTGGGCGGCGACGTCGTCGGGCGCGGCGGCCGCGGCCGCCCGGGCGGCGTTCAGGTCCACGCCGTCGGTCCGGTGCAGCAGCTGGGCCATGGCCAGGCCGGCGGCGGCCTCGGCGTCGGCCGGGTTGGCGTCGACGAGCTTCTGGTACTCGGCGACCGCACCCGCGATGTCGCCGCGCTCCAGGGCGTCCTGCGCCGGGGCGTAGCGCGGGTCGAGCAGCGCCTCGCCGGTCTCCGCGTCGACCTCGCCACCGGCACGCGGCTGGTGCCGCCCGGTGAAGCCGCCCTGGGTGAGCTGGGCGAAGACCTGGTTGATCGCGGCCCGCAGGTCCTCGATCGGGGCCGCGTTCTGCAGCAGCGGGACCGGGCGGCCCTGCGCCACCAGGATCACCAGCGGGACCGACGGGATCTGCATCGCCTGGGCGATCTGCGGGGACGCGTCCACGTCGACCCGGCCGAGCAGGAACCGGCCCTCGAACTCGTTCGACAGCACCTGGAGGTCGTCGGCCAGCCGGACGCTCTCCGGCGAGCGGGCGCTGGAGAAGACCAGCAGCACGGCCGCGTTCATCGAGCTCTCCAGGACGGTCTGGAAGTTCTGCTCGTCGACCTGGACCGTGTACGCGCCGCTCACGCCGGCGGGCCCGCCCGGGGCTGCGCCGGGACTCGTTCCGGGCGCCTGCAGGCCGGAGAGGTCCACGGCGCCGGGACGGGAGAAGGGCTGCTGGGGCTGCTGCGTCATACGGCCCATTGTGTCGGACCGCCGTACAACCGGCCCATCCCGGGCCTACGGTGGTGGGCACGGGCCCCGCCCAGGACCGGAACCGGACCTGTACCGGACCTGTATCGGGCCCGCGCCTGCCGACGATGGGGGAATCGTGGCATCCAGCGAGAACAGCACGGCCGGACCGACGCGGGGGCGCCGGGCGGTGCGCCTCGCCCTGGGCACGACCCTCTTCCTGCTCACCGGGTACGCCGGCCGCGCGACCGTCCTGCACGACGGCGGCGCCAGCCTGGTCTGGCCGGCGATCGGGGTCGCGGCGCTCTGGCTCGGCAGCGGCAACCGCCGCACCTGGCCGGCCGACGTGACCGCCCTCGTGCTCGCCTCGGTGGTCATCTACCTGACCACCGGCGTCAGCGTGGCCTACACGGTCGTCTTCCTGGTGATGACCCTGGTCCAGCTCTTCGTCTTCATCGCGCTCGTCCGTCGCCAGGTGCCCGGGCTCTGGGGCTTCGGGGGCGCCGAGCCCCTCCAGCGGGTCGGCCAGCTCGGCCGGCTCGCGCTGGCGGCCGCACTCTCCGGCCTCGCCGCGACCGCCGTCGGCGGCCTCGTCGCCACGCTCGTCTCGGGTCGGCCCGATGCCGCCACCCTCGGCGTGCTCTGGGGCCGCAACGCGGTCGCGCTCGTGGTGGTCACGACCCTCGGCGTCCTGATCGGCCAGTCGCTCGCCGGCAGCGGCAGCATCGGCGGCGCGCTCCGGCGGACCGGGGCGGCCCTCCGGCCGGCGACCCCCGGCCGCCTGCTGGAGGCGCTGGCCCTGGTGGCGACCACTGTGCTGCTCTCCGTCGCCATCTTCGCCAGCGGCGCCGAGGTGGCCGAGGCGCTCGCGTTCCTGCTCCTGGTCACCTCGGTCTGGGCCGGCCTGCGCTTCTCCCCCGTCGCCGTCGCGCTCCAGGGCCTGGCCCAGGGCATCTTCGGGGTCGGCGCCACCCTCGCCGACGACGGCCCCTTCGCGGACATCTCCTCGGTGCACACCCGTGGCCTGGTCGCCCAGCTGTTCGTCGCGATGACCGTCCTGACCGGCCTGGCGCTGGCCTTCAACCGCGGCGAGCGCGACCGGGCCGACGTCCGGCTCGCCGAGGCCGAGCAGGCGTCAGCCGACCGCGCCCGGCTGCTCGACGCCGTGCTGGAGTCGATGACCGAGGGTCTCGTCGTCACCGAGGCCGGCGGGCGGGTGATCGTCCGCAACGGCGCCGCCCGGAGCCTGGTCGGGCTCGACCCGGACGCCGCGGAGGAGATCCTCCGGGCCGACGCGTACCACCTCTTCCACGCCAACGGCCTGCCGCTGCTCGACGAGGAGATGCCGGGCAGGCGTGCGCTGGCCGGCGAGGTGGTGCCGCCCGAGGACTTCCACGTCCGCAGCGAGGCGGTGCCGCAGGGGCGGGTCGTCGAGATCAGCGCCCATCCGCTGACCCAGAACGACCCGGACGCGCCGCGGCGCGCGATGGTCAACATCCGCGACGTCACCCTCGACCGGCAGCACAGCGACGCTCTGGCCTCGTTCGCCGGCGTGGTCGCGCACGACCTCTTCAACCCGCTCAGCGTGGTCGGCGGCTGGACCGAGGCACTCGAGGACGAGTTCGCCACCGGCAGCGTGCCGGGCGCGGTCGGGCTCCCCATGATCGCCCGGATCCACGAGGCGACCGCGCACATGCGGGTCCTGATCAGCGACCTGATGTCCTACACGGTGGCGCGCGACCAGTCGGTGCGGGCGCAGTCGGTCGACCTGACCGCGACGGTCCGCCAGCTCGCCCGGCTCCGGGCGGACAGCGCGAGCGCGCCGGTGATCGCTGTCGACGACGACCTGCGGGTCTGGGCCGACGAGGGCCTGGTCCGCCAGCTCTTCGACAACCTGCTCGGCAACGCGGTCAAGTACGTCGCGCCGGGCGTGCGCCCGGCGGTGGCCGTGACCGGACGCGAGGACGACCTGCACCGGCTGGTCGTCCGGGTGACCGACAACGGGATCGGGATCCCGGCGGGCCAGCGCGAGGAGGTGTTCAACTCCTTCCACCGCGCGCACCGCGACGGGTACCACGGCACCGGGCTGGGCCTGGCGATCTGCCGCCGGATCGTCGAGCGGCACGGCGGCACGATCCTCGTCGAGGAGGGCCCCAACGGGATCGGGACGACGTTCGTGCTCCAGCTGCCGGCGACCGCGGAGGCGTTCGCGCGCCGCGGCCTGTCCGTGCCGGTGGTGCAGCCGGAGGCCTGAGCCTCCCAGGGCTCAGAAGCGGGCGGGCTCCCGGTACTCGCCCCACTCAGCACGGAGCGCGTCGCAGATCTCACCGAGCGAGGCCTCCGCGCGGACGGCGTCGAGCATCGCCGGGATCATGTTGCCCTCGCCGCGGGAGACGTCGACCATCCGGCCGAGCGCCTCGTCGATGACGGCCTGGTCCCGGGCCGAGCGGCGGTCCTTCAGCACCCGGACCTGCTCGACCTCGACCTCGTGCGAGACCCGCAGGATCTCCAGGTCGGTGGTCACCGAGTCGAGGTGCACGTTGACGCCGACGACCTTCTTGTCGCCCTTCTCCAGCGCGGTCTGGTACTGGAAGGCGGCCTCGGCGATCTCGGACATGAACCAGCCGTCCTCGATGCCGCGGAGCAGGCCCTTCGTGATCGGGTTCTCGCCGGCGGCGGTCGCCCTCGCCAGGCCGGCGTGGTCGGCGGCGGTGAGCGTCGAACCGCCCATGGCGAGGATCCGGTCGAAGATCGCGTTCGCCTCGGCCTCGATCTTGTCGGTCAGCGCCTCGACGTACCAGGAACCGCCGAGCGGGTCGGCGACGTTGACGACGCCGGTCTCCTCCATGATCACCTGCTGGGTGCGCAGCGCGATCTCGGCGGCCTGCTCGCTCGGCAGGGCCAGGGTCTCGTCGAGCGCGTTGGTGTGCAGCGAGTTGGTCCCGCCGAGGACCGCGGCCAGCGCCTCGACGCCGGTGCGGACCACGTTGTTGTACGGCTGCTGCGCGGTCAGCGAGACACCGGCGGTCTGGGTGTGGAACCGCAGCCACTGCGCCTTCTCGGTCTGCGCGCCGTACACGTCGCGCATCCAGCGCGCCCAGATCCGGCGGGCGGCGCGGAACTTGGCGATCTCCTCGAAGAAGTCGAGGTGGCTGTCGAAGAAGAAGCTCAGGCCGGGGCCGAAGACGTCGACGTCGAGGCCGCGCGACAGCCCGAGCTCGACGTACCCGAAGCCGTCGGCGAGGGTGAACGCGAGCTCCTGCGCGGCCGTCGAGCCGGCTTCGCGGATGTGGTAGCCGGAGACCGAGAGCGGCTTGTAGTCCGGGATGTTCTCGGCGCAGTACTCCATCAGGTCGCCGATCAGGCGCAGGTGCGGCTCGGGGCCGAAGAGCCACTCCTTCTGCGCGATGTACTCCTTGAAGATGTCGGTCTGCAGGGTGCCGTTGAGGACACCGGTGTCGACTCCCTGGCGCTCGGCGGCGACGAGGTACATGCAGAAGATCGGCACCGCCGGCCCGCTGATCGTCATCGAGGTCGTGGTCTCGCCGAGCGGGATGCCGTCGAAGAGGATCTCCATGTCCGCGGCGGAGTCGATGGCGACGCCGCAGTGGCCGACCTCGCCGAGCGCCTTCGGGTCGTCGGAGTCGCGGCCCATCAGGGTCGGCATGTCGAAGGCGACCGAGAGGCCGCCGCCGCCGCGGCCGAGGATCATCTTGTAGCGCTCGTTGGTCTGGTGGGCGTTGCCGAAGCCGGCGAACTGCCGGATCGTCCAGGTGCGGCCGCGGTTGCCGGCCGGGTAGAGACCTCGGGTGAACGGGAACTCGCCGGGCCACTCGCCGTCGTCGGTGCCGTACGCCGGCTCGACCTCCATCCCGGAGAGGGTGGTGAAGTCGGCCTCGCGCTTGCGGGAGGCGGCGTAGCGCTCCTGCCAGCGCTCGCGCGCGTTCTGGGTACCGGTGTTCTCGTCCTGGCCGGAGGTTGAGCTCGTCGAAACCATGGCTAAATACTAGGACGTCCAACTAAATATTGCGAGAACGCCCGGGTGGCGCCGGTCACATCCGGCCTCAGAAGTCGCCCGCGGCGGAACGGACCGGGCGCAGCAGCTCGGAGAGCTCCTGCAGGCTGTCCTTGTCCAGGGTGCCGAGGCCGAAGTCCGCGGCCACGAGGTCGGCGGTCGCCTTCTCCACCAGGGCGCGACCCGCCGGCGTGATCTCGGCGAGCACGGCACGGCCGTCGTCGGGGTGCCGGCGACGCTCCACCAGGCCGGCCCGCTCCAGCCGGTCGATGATCGAGGTGATCGAGGTCGGGTGCACCTGCAGGCGCTCCCCCATCTTCCCGAGCGGCAGCGACCCGCGGGAGGAGAAGGTCAGCAGCACCAGCGCCTCGTAGCGGGCGAACGTCAGCCCGTGCGGCTTGAGGATCGCGTCGAGCCGGGCGAGGACGAGCTGCTGCACCCGCATCAGCGAGGTGACGGCGTGCATCTGCGGCACGCCGTCCCAGCGCAGCGCCCACTGCCGGGCGGCTTCGTCGATCGGGTCGAAGGGAAGCATCGGGTCCTCGGGCTCGTACGGCGTTCAGTTGACCTTCGGCCCGCGCAGGCCCGCGCGCTGGACGACCCGCTGGATCGCCAGGTCGCGCTGGTCCGGGCTGCCGACGAAGCGGATCTCGCGGAGCCCCTGGTCCTGGGCAGCGGACTCGAAGGTGAAGTGACCGTACCCGAGGACGCGACCCGACATCGGCTTGACCACCGTGATGTCGAGGATCCGCCCGAGCGGCATCGTGGCCAGCGACCGGGCCAGCACACCGTGCACCCGGAAGACCCGCATGTTGGTGATCACGAACCGGTCGACGTTCGCCGCCAGTGCCCGCCAGCCGCCCCAGGCGAGCAGGCCCAGGCCGAGCGCGAGCGGGACCCAGGCCAGGTCGATGTCGGTGAGCGGGAAGAGCACCAGGAGCGCGAGCCCGGCGAGCCCGATCAGCGCCGGGACGACATAGACGACCCAGTGCTTGCGGACCTCGTCGACGATGACCTCGCCCTCCTCGCGCAGCAGGTGCCGGCCGATCTCGGGATCGGTGAGGAAGCGCGGGAGCAGCGGCATCGCGGGCCGGGCCGGGTCAGGACTTGATCGCGTCGATGAAGTCGATGAGCGCGCCGAACAGCGAGGTCAGCGCCTCCCAGAGCGCGGCGGCGCCGTCCTTCGCGGTCTGCGCCAGGCCGCTCGGGTCGGTGAACATGTAGAAGCCGATGAACACCAGCACGAGGAGGACCGTGCCCTTCTTCAAGGCGCCTGCCATCGTGCTCTCCGTTCGTCCGTGCGGTCCGGGCACGGCCGAGTTCCGCACCCCGGGACTTTTGTACCTCGGAGGGCGGCCCGGATCGGGGAGGCGCGCCTGAGCCCGGCTCAGCCCGCCTTGAGCGCGTCGTAGAAAGCCCGCATCTCCGGGCCGATCCGGGCGAGCTCGACGTACGGGACGCCGGCGTGCGCGCCGTCCAGGTACGCGAACTCCATGCCGCCGCCCATCATCGAGCCGGCCTGGACGACCTCGACACCGGCCTCCCGCGCGGACTCGAGCGCGACCGCCATGTCGTCGACCTCGAAGCAGAGGTGGTGCAGCCCCGGCGGGGAGACCGCCAGGAACTCGGTGTAGATCGACGTCCCGCTGACCGGCTGGATGATCTCCAGCTGGAGGTCACCGGCGTACCCGAGCGAGACGTGCACCGTGAAGTCGGCCGGCTCCCCGCGCAGGGTGCAGGCGTCCGGCCCGAAGCGGATGTCCGGCAGCCGGGTCCAGGCACCGACTCCGAAGTTCGCCGACAGGAACCGCTCGGTCGCCTCGATGTCCTCGGTCACCCAGCACAGCTGGGTCACGGGTCCGGTCGCGATCGTCATCGGCGCTCCTGCCGTCGGGCCCGCGCGGTCAGTCCGGGAGCGGACGTTCCGTGTACGTCGCGAGCAGCTCGTCGGCGGCAGCGTACGGGTCGGACTCCCCCGCCACCACGCGTTCGGCCAGGTCGTCCAGCTCGGTCCGGGCGTGCACGTCGCCCCAGCGCTCGCGCAGCGCGGTGACCGCGATCGCCTCGATCTCCTCGCGCGCCCGCCGGGCACGCCGCCGGGCGAGGTCGCCGGAGGACTCCAGGTGCGCCCGGTGCTCCTCCAGCGCGTCCACGACGTCGGCGACGCCCTCGCCGGTCTGCGCGACCGTCTTGAGGATCGGCGGGTTCCAGGCGCCCTCGGGACGCTCGCTGAGCCCGAGCATCGAGCGGAGCTCGCGGCGGACCTGGTCGGCGCCGTCGCGGTCGGCCTTGTTGATCACGTACAGGTCGCCGATCTCCAGGATGCCGGCCTTGGCCGCCTGGATGCCGTCGCCCATCCCGGGCGCGAGCAGCACCACGGTGCTGTCGGCCATCGAGGCGATCTCGACCTCGCTCTGGCCCACGCCGACCGTCTCGACGAGGATCACCTCGCAGCCGGCGGCGTCGAGCACCCGCAGCGCCTGCGGGGCCGCCCAGGACAGGCCACCGAGGTGGCCGCGGGAGGCCATCGAGCGGATGTACACCTCGGGGTCGAGCGCGTGGTCCTGCATCCGGATCCGGTCACCGAGCAGCGCCCCGCCGGAGAACGGCGAGGACGGGTCCACGGCGAGGACGCCGACGCGCTTTCCGCGCTTGCGGAACTCCCCGACCAGCGCGTTGGTGGAGGTCGACTTGCCGACGCCGGGCGACCCGGTGAGACCGATGACGTGGGCGCCGCCCGCGCCGGTCTCCTTCTTCAGCCTCGCCAGGCCGGCCATCACCTCGCGCAGCAGCGGCGAGGCGTCCTCGACCAGCGAGATCAACCGGGCGACGGAACGGGCGTCCCCGGACCTGGCCTTCTCGACCAGTCCGGGGACGTCCGCGGCGATTCCTCTACGACTCATGGATTTCGAGACGGTCGCAGGACGACCTCCTCAACCTCTTCGCTCCGCTCAGGCCTTGGGGACGCGCACGATCAGGGCGTCGCCCTGGCCGCCGCCACCGCAGAGCGCGGCCGCACCGGTGCCGCCACCGCGGCGCTTGAGCTCGAGGGCGAGGTGCAGCACCACGCGGGCACCGGACATGCCGACCGGGTGGCCCAGCGCGATCGCGCCGCCGTTGACGTTGACCTTCGACTCGTCGAGGCCGAGCGCGCGGGTGGACTCGATGCCGACGGCGGCGAACGCCTCGTTGAACTCGATCAGGTCGAGGTCGGTCGGGGCGATGCCCTCCTTGTCGCAGGCCGCCTTGGTGGCGTTGGCCGGCTGCATCTGCAGGCTCGAGTCGGGGCCGGCGACCATGCCGTGCGCGCCGATCTCGGCGAGCCACTCCAGGCCCAGCTCCTCGGCCTTGGCCTTGCTCATCACGACCACGGCGCAGGCGCCGTCGGAGATCTGCGAGGCGGAACCGGCGGTGATGGTGCCGTCCTTGGCGAAGGCCGCGGGCAGCCGGCCGAGCGACTCGGCGGTGGTGTCGCCGCGGACGCCCTCGTCGGCGGAGACGACGATCGGGTCGCCCTTGCGCTGCGGGATCGTGACCGGCACGACCTCCTCGTCGAAGACGCCGTTCTTCCAGGCCTCGGCGGCCTTCTGGTGCGAGGCGGCGGCGAACGCGTCCTGCTCCTCGCGGGTGAGCTTCACGCCCTCGGCGTTGATCTGCTCGGTCAGGCCGCCCATGGCCTGCTGGGTGGCCTGGTCGTAGAGGGCGTCGTACGCCATCGAGTCGACGAGCTTGGTGTCGCCGAACTTGAAGCCGTCGCGGGAGCCCGGGAGCAGGTGCGGGGCCCGGGTCATCGACTCCATGCCGCCGGCGACGACGATCTCGTGCTCACCGGCGCGGATCAGCTGGTCGGCCATCGCGATCGCGTTGAGGCCGGAGAGGCAGACCTTGTTGATGGTGATCGACGGCATGCTCCACGGCAGACCGGCGGCGATGCCCGCGGCGCGGGCAGGGTTCTGGCCGGCACCGGCGAGGATGACCTGGCCCATGATCAGGTAGTCGACCTGGTCACCGGAGACGCCGGCCTTCTCGAGCGCGCCCTTGATGGCGACGCCGCCGAGCTCAGCGGCCGAGAGGCTCTTCAGGCCGCCCTGCAGACGGCCGATCGGCGTACGGGCGCCGGCGACGATGACGTTCACGGACATGCGGTCCTCCTGGAAAGAACAAACGGGGTCCTTACGACACTACCCACCGGTAGTGGCATCCGGCGAGGGGTCTCGTCCGCCGTCTCGTGTCGGGGTCGTCACACCCCGTTGTGACCCGCAACGGCCTGGTCGAAGATGGCGACCATGACTTCTGCACTGGACATCCCCGAGCACCTCTTCGTCTGCATCGACCACGTCGGCGTCGCCGTCCCGGACCTGGACGAGGCGATCAGCTTCTACGAGTCGGCCTTCGGCATGAAGGTCACCCACCAGGAGACGAACGAGGAGCAGGGTGTTCGCGAGGCGATGGTCGCGGTCGGCGACTCGGGCTCCTGCATCCAGCTGCTCGCCCCGCTGAACGAGAGCTCCACGATCGCCAAGTTCCTCGACCGCAGCGGCCCGGGCCTGCAGCAGCTCGCCTACCGCGTCACCGACCTCGACCAGGTCTCCGCGATCCTCCGCGAGCGCGGCCTCCGCCTGCTGTACGACGCCCCGAAGCGCGGCACCGCCGACAGCCGGATCAATTTCGTGCACCCGAAGGACGCCGGCGGCGTACTGGTCGAGCTCGTCGAACCCGCCAAGCACGGCGCGCACTGAGCGCGGAAAACCAAGGGAAGCCGTGAAACTGGCGCTTCCAGCCCGAAGTTTTGGGTCGAAGCGCCGGTTTCACACCAGAAGCCGAGGTTCCGCGGCCCGCCGCAACCACCCCGCGACCCGCCCCGCAACCGGCCCCGCACGCCGCCAGCAGCCTCGGCGCAACCTCGGCGAGTGCAGGGTGAGACGTCGGGCACAGCTCACCCCAACCAACGTGACTCACGGGTAACATCCGTGCCCGAGTCAGTCACGAACCCGGTACCGACCCAGAGCAGGAGCACCTGACGTGCAGCACATTCTCGACGCGATCACGGCCGGCGACACCTCCGCGGAGGACTTCGCCAACCTCGCCCTCCCCGAGTCGTACAAGGCGGCGACCGTCCACAAGGACGACGTCGACATGTTCGAGGGCCTGGAGAGCCGCGACAAGGACCCCCGCAAGTCGCTCCACATCGACGAGGTGGCGCTGCCCGAGCTCGGCCCGGGCGAGGCCCTGGTCGCGGTGATGGCCTCGGCGATCAACTACAACACCGTCTGGACCTCGATCTTCGAGCCGGTCTCGACCTTCGGGTTCCTTGAGCGCTACGGCCGGATGTCGCCGCTGTCCAAGCGGCACGACCTGCCGTACCACATCGTCGGCTCCGACCTGTCCGGCGTGGTGCTCAAGACCGGCCTCGGCGTGCACTCCTGGAAGCCCGGCGACGAGGTCGTCGCACACTGCCTGAGCGTGGAGCTGGAGAGCAGCGACGGCCACAACGACACGATGCTCGACCCCGAGCAGCGGATCTGGGGCTTCGAGACCAACTTCGGCGGCCTGGCGCACATCGCGCTGGTGAAGTCGAACCAGCTGATGCCGAAGCCCGACCACCTCACCTGGGAGGAGGCCGCCTCGCCGGGCCTGGTGAACTCCACCGCCTACCGCCAGCTGGTCTCCAAGAACGGTGGCGCCATGAAGCAGGGCGACAACGTCCTGATCTGGGGCGCCTCCGGCGGCCTCGGCGGC
This sequence comes from Marmoricola sp. RAF53, assembly GCF_052114005.1. Classification (NCBI taxonomy): domain Bacteria; kingdom Bacillati; phylum Actinomycetota; class Actinomycetes; order Propionibacteriales; family Nocardioidaceae; genus Marmoricola; species Marmoricola sp. RAF53. The sequence continues at coordinate 109,501 of NZ_JBFRDX010000002.1, forward strand.
TTCGCGACCCAGTACGCGCTGAACGGCGGCGCCGTCCCGATCTGCGTGGTCTCCAACGAGGAGAAGGCCCAGATCGCCCGCAAGATGGGCGCGGAGCTGATCATCAACCGCTCCGAGGAGGGCTACAAGTTCTGGAAGGACGAGCACACCCAGGACCCCAAGGAGTGGAAGCGCTTCGGCTCCAAGATCCGTGAGCTCACCGGCGGCGAGGACATCGACATCGTCTTCGAGCACCCGGGCCGCGAGACCTTCGGCGCCTCGGTCTACGTCACCCGCAAGGGCGGCACCATCACCACCTGCGCCTCGACCTCGGGCTACATGCACGAGTACGACAACCGCTACCTGTGGATGAACCTCAAGCGGATCGTCTCCAGCCACTTCGCCAACTACCGCGAGTCGTGGGAGGCCAACCGCCTGGTCGCCAAGGGCATGATCCACCCGACCGTGTCGAAGTCCTACAGCCTCGACGAGGTCGGCCAGGCCGCCCTGGACGTCCACAAGAACGCCCACCAGGGCAAGGTCGGCGTGCTCTGCCTGGCCCCCGAGGAGGGCCTCGGCGTGCGCAACCACGAGCTGCGCGCCCAGCACATCGACAAGATCAACGTGTTCCGCGGCGTCTGACGCCCGAGACACTCCCGGGAAACACTCCCGAATGCTCCGTACGGGGTCGGAATCGCCTGCAGGACAGGCGATCCGGCCCCGTCGGCCTTTTTCCGCCCACCGGACGCCCGGGTTGGGTTTCGGCGACGGCATCGGACAGACTGTGCCGGGGAGTGAGAGTTCCACCTACTGCGAGGGAAACAATGACTGAAGACCGCGGCCTGTCCATCTTCGACGAGGACACCGACGGGGACGACCCCACCCAGGTGATCCCCCGGGTCGACCCGACGAAGCCGCCGACCGCCGGCGAGATCGCGGCGGCCTCGGGCGAGGACGACGTCCCCACCCAGGTCCCGGTCGCCGAGCGCGTCTCGGCCCCGCCCGCCCCGGCGAAGCCGGTCGAGCAGCCGGCGGCTGCCGCGAAGCCCGCCGACAAGCCTGCGGAGAAGCCCGCCGCGCCCGCGGCCCCGGCGGCCGAGAAGCCCGCCGCGCCCGCGAAGCCGGTCGAGAAGAAGCCGGTCGTCGTCGCCGAGCCCGCCCCGGCCGCTCCGGCTCCAGCGGTCCCCGCGGCCGTCGCCCCGGCCAGCCCGGCGGTCCCGGCAAGCCCGGCCAGCCCGGCTCCCAAGCACGTGCAGCCGGTCGCGGCGCAGACCGTCGTCCCGGCGGTCGCGGCGGTCAGCCTGCCGCTGGTCCGCCGCGGCGGCTACGACAAGGACGCCGTCGACAAGCTGGTCCGCACCCTGAGCGCCGAGAAGGCCGGCCTGCTGGCCAGCCTCAACGAGGCACACGAGAAGCTGCGCGCCGCGGAGACCGCCAACGCCCAGCTGCACGCGCGTGCCAGCGAGGTCGAGTCGCCGTCGTACGCCGGCCTGGGCGGCAAGGCGAGCGCGATGCTGCGCCTGGCCGAGGAGCAGGCCGAGGACGTGCGCTCGGAGGCGGGCGCCCAGGCGGCCGCCATCATCGAGCAGGCCAAGCGTGACGCCGCCGCGATCACCGCACGCGCGGAGAGCGACGCCGACGACATGCGCGTCGTCCAGCTCACCGAGCTCGACGAGCTGCGTGCCCGGACGATGGCCGAGATCGACGCGGAGCGGCGCCGGCAGCGTGCCGACGCCGACGACTACCTGGCCGCCGCGCGCCGCGAGGCCGACCAGGTCAAGCTGGCCGCCGAGCAGGAGACCACCGCGGCCCGCACCACGACGGCCCGCGAGGTCGAGAAGCTGCGCTCGGCCGCCGACCGCGAGGTCCAGGAGGCACGTCGCGCGCTGGCCGTGGAGAAGGAGCGCCTGGCGCGCGAGGCCGCCGATCACCACGGCACCGCCCTCGCCGAGACCCAGCGCCTGGTCGCCGACGCGGAGGCACGCGCCAATGCCGCGGAGGACCGCGCCCGCGAAGCCACCACGGCCGCGAACAACCACCAGGAGCAGGCGACGCTCGACGCCGAGGCGCTGCTGACCAAGGCCCGCCGCGAGGCCGAGCAGATGGTGAGCGCCGCGCGCAAGGAGGCCGAGAGCCTCCGCGCCGCCGGTCACGCCGACCACGAGCGCGAGCTGTCCTCGATCACCGCCGAGGTCGACCGGCTCTCCAAGCGGCGCGACGCGATCGTCGCCCAGCTCGGGGCGCTCAAGGACGTCGTCCAGGGCTTCGGCGAGGAGTGACCGCGCAGCGCGCCTGACCGCGTGCTCGACCGAGGGCCGGACCCGCTGGGGTCCGGCCCTCAGTCGTTCCGCTCGCCGAGCTTGACCACGACGACCCCGGCGAGCACGAGCGCGGCGCCCGCGAACTGCACCGGGGCGGGGATCTCGTCGCGGAGCAGCCAGGCGAAGACGAGCGCGAAGAGCACCTCGAGGAGCGCGACGAACGAGGCAAGCCGGGAGCCGAGTCGGCGGGACGCGGCGATCCCGGTGACGTAGGCGACCGCGGCGGCGACGATGCCGAGCCCGGCGACCGGGACCCAGACCGGCACGGTGCCGACGGCGTACGCGACGTCCGCACCGCTGGCCTCCAGGCGGACCACGCCGACCAGCCCGGCGAGCAGCAGCACGACGGTGCCGACGACCAGTCCCCCGGCGGCGAGGACGAGTGGCGGGAGGTCGCTCTCCTCGGCGGAGAGCACGAAGTAGACCGCGGCCCCGGCCATCGCGCCGAGCGACCACAGGATGCCCGGGAGGCTGACGTCGGCGCCGGAGAGCAGGTCGAGGACGAGCACCAGGCCGACGGCGGCGAGCGCGGCGCCGAGCGCGGTCAGCCGGGTCGGCCGGTGGCCGTGCCGGAACCACAGCCAGCCGAGCACGGCGACGGGCGCGGTGTACTCGATGAGCAGGGCCGGTCCGACCTGCATGTGCCGGACGGCGTTGAAGTAGGCGAGCTGGCAGCCGGCGACCGCGACGACGCCGTACACGGTGATCGTGCGCAGGTGCCGGCGCAGCAGCGACCAGCGGCCGTCGAGGACGACCAGGGCCGGCCAGAGGAGCACGAGCGCGGCCACGGCGACGCGGACGGTGACGGCCCCCGCCGCGCTCCAGCCGGCCGCCATCAGGCCGCCGGCCAGCGCCCCGGAGAGACCGAAGGAGGCTGCCGAGACGACCGCGAGACCGAGGCCCGGGAGCGAGGTCGCCGGCCGGACCGCCGCCCTCGTCCGGGTTCCCCTGCCGTCATGGGTCAACGTCGCCATGGTCCATGACACTACGGATCGCGCTGGTAAGGTGTCAACATGGTTTTCGCCCATGACACCGAGGCGGCACTGCTCGCCGCCGTCGAGCTGGCGAACTCCGGCCTCGAGCCGGACACCCTGACCGCCGTGGAGGACCTGGACTCGTTCTTCGAGAGGCACTCCTACACCGGCTCCCACCGCCGCACCCGGGCCGAGCTGGACGAGGTGCGCGACCTGCGCTCCGGTCTGCGCGCGCTGTTCACCAGCAGCCGCGACGACGCCGTCGCCCGGGTCAACACCATGCTCGCCGAGACCGGCGCCGTCCCCCAGCTCGTCCGGCACGGCGGCCACGACTGGCACGTGCACGCCACCGGTGCCGAGCAGCCGCTGGCGACCCGGATCGTCGTCGAGACCGCCATGGCGATGATCGACGTGATCCGCGCGGACGAGATGTCCCGCTTCGGCGTCTGCGCCGACGCCGACTGCGAGGGCGTGGTCCTGGACCTGTCCCGCAACCGCTCCAAGCGGTTCTGCTCGGTCACCTGCGGCAACCGCAACGCCGTCGCCGCCTATCGCAGCCGCCGGCACGGCGTCTGAGCGGCCCGCCCCCGCTCAGGGAGCCAGGAACCGCCGCAGCACCTCGACGAAGACGTCCGGCTGCTCGGAGTGCACCCAGTGGCCGGCGTTCTTGACCGTCACCCGCCGGTTCCGCGGGAACCAGCGGTCCATCGCCGGCGCGTACTCCTCGGAGACGTAGTCCGAGCGTTGCCCGGCCAGCCACAGCACCGGCCCCGGGTACGGCGCGGTGCCGGCCAGCTCGTCCTCGGGCCAGCCGCCGATCACCGGGAGGTCGCGGCGGAGCCCGGCCAGGTTGGCCTGCCAGCGCCAGCCGCCGTCCGCGCCCGCCTCCCGGCGCAGGTTCTGCAGCAGGAACGACCGCACCGTCGGGTTCGGCACCGCCTCGGCGAGCCCGGCCTCGGCATCGGCGCGCTCGTCCAGCCGGTCCAGGTCGAGCCCGCTCATCGCCTCGATGTAGCCGGCGAACTCGCCGACCTTCCGGTAGCCGACGGGGGCGATGTCGACGACGCAGAGCCGCTCGACCAGGTCGGGGTGGCGCAGCGCGAGCACCATCGCGACCTTGCCACCCAGGGAGTGGCCGACGAGCGCGACCGGGTCACCGGCGGCCTGATCCGCGACGGCCGCGGCGATCCGGTCCGCCACCTCGAAGAAGTCGAACCGCTCGGTCCACGCCGACCGGCCGTGGTCCGGCAGGTCGAGCAGCAGGACCTGGTGCTCGTCGGCGAGGGTCTTGGCGATCTGGGTCCAGTTCCGGCCCTGGCCGAACAGGCCGTGCAGGAAGACGACCCGGCTGCCGCTCTCCCCGTAGGAGGCGGTGTTCAGCAGCGGAGCACGGTCGGGCACGCCGCCAGCCTAGGGCGTGGCTCGCGCCCGATCGCCGGTCGGACCCCGGTCAACACCTGAGCCGCAGCCGGGCCAGACCAGGCACGACGATGCTTGCCCCTCCCAGGGAGCCGCCGGAGCATGAGGGACATGACCGAGACCGGCAACCGCACCGGGCCCGTGCCCGGCGCGGGCGTCAGCGTCGGCGTCGCGTGCGTCGCGACGGTGATGCTGATGCTCGACATCAGCGTCGTCAACACCGCTCTGCAGGACATCGCCGCGGGCCTGGACACCGGGCTGAGCGGCCTGCAGTGGGTGATCGACGCCTACACGCTGCCGCTGGCCGCCGTCGTCCTCACCGYCGGCTCGGTCGCCGACAAGTTCGGCCGCAAGCGGCTGTTCGTGATCGGCATGATCGTCTTCACCCTCGCCTCGGCGGCCTGCGGCGCTGCCCCGGGGATCGAGGCGCTGGTGGCCTCCCGCGCCGTCCAGGGTCTCGGGGCCGCGGTGCTGTTCGCGACCGCGCTGGCCCTGATCTCGGAGGCAACGCCGACCCCGGAGCAGCGGGCGAAGGCGCTCGGCATCTTCGGCGCCGCGATCGGCGCGTCGTTCGCGATCGGCCCCTTCGTCGGGGGCGCTCTCACCGAGTGGCTCGGCTGGCGGTCGATCTTCTGGATCAACGTCCCGATCGGCATCGCCGTACTGGTGCTGTCGACCCGCGTGGTGGAGAGCCGCGACCCGTACGCCCGCCGGGTCGACGTCCCGGGCCAGCTCGCCCTGATCGGTGGTCTGTTCCTGCTGGTCTTCGCGCTGCTGCGCGGCAACCAGGACGGCTGGGGCAGCACCAAGGTGGTGCTCTCCCTGGTCGGCGCGGGCCTCCTGCTGCTCGCCTTCGTGGCGATCGAGCACTTCTCCCGCGAGCCGATGCTGCCACTGCCGCTGTTCCGGCACGCCCGGTTCACCGGACCGCAGGTGCTCGTCTTCGGGATCGCGGCCTCCTTCTTCGCCGCCTTCCTCTACGCCACGCTCTACCTGCAGGGGGTCGTCGGGCTGTCTCCCATCGAGACCGGCCTGGCCTACCTGCCCTCGACCTTCCTCGTCTTCGTGGTCTCCGGCGCCTCCGCGGCGCTGATGACCCGGATCGCGCCGGCGATCCTCGCCTCCACCGGGCTCGTCCTGGTCGCCGTCGGCCTGATGGTCTTCACCTGGACCACCCACGCCGACTCCGGCTGGGCCGCGACCCTGCCCGGCCTGCTGATCGCCGGCGTGGGCACGGGCCTGGTGAACCCGTCCGGGAGCTCGCTGGCGCTGGACGCGCTGCCGCCGTCGCAGAGCGGCCTCGCCTCCGGCGCGAACGACACCTTCCGGCAGACCGGCGTGGCGGTCGGGATCGCCTGGCTGGGGACCTTCGTGCCCGCGGCCGGACCGTTCGGCACCGACCCGGTGGTCTACGTCGACGGCATGCACGACGCCTTCCGGGCGGGTGCGGTGCTGGCGCTGGTCTGCGCCGTCGGGACGGCGCTGCTGCTGGTCCGCCGGGCGCCCCGGACCGAACCGGTCGCCGAGCCCGTCTGAGCGGTCCCGGGAGCGCCCCGGAAGTGCCCGGAAGTGGCCCGGAAGTGGCCCGGAAGCGCCCGGGAAGTCGGGACGCCGGGCCCTGCCGCCCGGGACGCCGGGCCCGGCACCGTCGGTCAGGTCAACTCCCTGACCGAAAGGAACCCGCCATGACGGCGACCACCACCACCCCGCGGAGCGCCGCCGGCACCCCGACCCGCCCGCAGCACACCACCACCGGCCGCGGCTGGGCCCGGGCCGGCGCCCTGGCCGGCCTGACCGGCCTGATCGGCATCGGCGCCTCCACCGCCGTCGACGCCGTGTACGACGCCAAGATCGCCGGCGACGCCCCGGCCATCGTCGAGAAGCTCGCCGACCAGACGGCGCCGCTGCTGGTGATGCACACCGCGATCCTGCTCGCGACGGTCCTGATGATCCCGTTCGCGGCCGGCGTGAAGCGCCGGCTGGCCGCGCAGACCCCGGCGGGCAGCCTGCTCCCGGACGTGGCCGCCTTCGGCCTCGTGCTGGTCTCCGTCGCCGGCCTGATGGGCACCGCGCTCGACACCGAGTTCATCTTCGGCGTCAACGACCCGGACGCGCACCTGGTGCCCGAGGTCGGCGTGCTCTACGGCCACTGGGTCGGCACCGTCCCGTGGCTGTGGGTCGGCGCGGGCGTCGCCGGGGTCGCGATCGCGATCGCCGCGCTGCGGCTCGGCGCCGCCCCGCGGTGGATCGGCTGGGTCGGCGCCGTCCTCGGCGGCCTCACCCTGCTGTTCGGGATCTCGCCGCTGCAGTACATGGCCGGCTTCACCGGCCCGCTGCTGGTCCTGCTGCTCGGCCTCGGCTTCGCCTTCGGCGACCGCGACGAGCTGTCCTGACCGGGCAGCGAGAAGTCAGCCCGAAAGTCGAGCGAGGAACCGTGTCCCCGATCTACGCTGCGCCGATGGCCACCCAGACGGTGCCTCCGCAGACCGGACCGGCGGAGCCGGACCTCCCCGCTCAGGGCATGCCCCGGGTGGCGACCGCGATCGCGGTCGTCGCCTGGGGCACCGCCGTGCTCGCCGGCGTGCTCACGATCGCCGCGCGTCCGCCCGTGGACGTCGGCACCTGGTTCTTCTTCGTCGACGCGATGGTCGCCGTCGTCTACGGCACCACCGCCTGGGCGATCCTCTCCCGCCGCAACCACCCGGTGCCGTGGATCCTCGCGGTCACCGCGATCGGTGGCGGGCTCGCCGCGCTCGGCTACGCGTGGGCCGTCTTCGTCGCCCGCAACGGCGGCTTCCCCGAGCTGGAACAGCTGGTGCGGCTCCAGAACACCGCCTGGGTCCCCGGCACGCTCGCCCTCTTCCTGGTCGTCCCCTGGCTGGTCCGTGACCACCCGCTCGGCTGGGAACGGCTCGGCCTCGGCGCCGGCATCGCGCTGATCGCGGTCACCGAGTACGAGCGCTACGCCCGCGACGGCGCCTGGGACCGGACGATGTTCACCGCGACCGTCGTGCTCGGGGTCGTGACCGCCGCGGTCGTCGAGTGGCGGCACCGGTTCGGCCCGGCCGCCGAGCGCAACGGGCTCGGCTGGCTCGCCGTCGGCACCCTGGTGATGGCGCTCTCCTTCGTCCCGCTGACGCTGCCGGTGGGCTTCGACGAGCAGGGCCGCCCGACCGTCGACCTGTTCGGCGGCTCGGTGGACTTCCTGGACGTGCTCAACCTGACCCCGGCGCTGCACCTGGCCGCGCAGGCGGTCTTCCCGGCGGCGATCCTGGTCGCGGTCCTACGGGGCCGGATGTGGGGCCTGGACCTCGCCGTCAGCCGGGCGACCCTCGCCGCTGTCCTCACCCTCGGCCTGGTCCTCACCTACCTGGCCGTCAACCTGCTGGTCGCGCACTTCGTCCCCGGCGACGGCCTGCCCCAGCTCGCCGGCGCGGCCGCGATCGCCGTCGCGGTCCAGCCGGCCCGGCTCCGGGTGGAGGCACGGGTGAACACGCTCGTGTACGGCGCCGCCTCGACCGACCCGACCCGGCTGGTGCTCGGCCTGGGCAGCAAGCTCGGCGTCGAGGGCGACCTCGACGACCTGTTCGCCGGCCTCGCCCGCGACCTCGGCACCGGCCTGCGGCTGGAGTCGGTCACCGTCCGGGCCGAAGGGATCGACGACGTCCGCTGGGGAACCCCGACCTCGGCCCCGACCACGGTGCCGCTGCTGCACCGCGGCCAGGCGGTCGGCACCATCGAGGTCACCGCGCCGGCCGGCGAGATCCTCGGCGCCCGCGGCGAACGCCTCGTCGCCGACTTCGGCGCGGTCGCCGCGGCGGCGCTCGTGGTCCGCGCGCAGGCCCACGAGGTCGACCGCGCCCGCGCCCGGCTGACCCGCGCCCGGCTGGAGGAGCGCCGGGTGATCCGGCGGGAGATCCACGACGGGCTCGGGCCGTCGCTGGCCGGGCTCCGCCTGGGCCTCCAGGGCGCGCGCAACCTGCTCGGCCGCGACGACGAGGCGGCAGCCAGGATCCTGGAGCAGCTCCAGCTCGACCTCGACCAGCGCGTCGCGGAGGTCCGGACCCTGTCGCACAGCCTGCTCCCGCCGGTCCTCGACGAGCTCGGCCTGGCCCCTGCCCTGGAGGAGCTCTCCGCCCGGTACGCCGAGAACGGCGTCGTCGTCGGCATCCGGGCCGACGTGCCGGACGGCCTGCCCGCCGCCGTCGCCGTGGCGGCGTACGGGATCACCAGCGAGGCGCTGGTGAACGCCCACCGGCACGGTGCGGCCGGCCGCTGCCGGGTCGTCGCGCTCGTCCAGCATGATTCCCTCGTGGTCACGATCGAGGACGACGGCACCGGGATCGCGGCCGACGCGGTGCCCGGGGTCGGCACCCAGGCGATGCGCGAGCGCGCCGAGGAGCTGGGCGGCCGGGTCGAGGTCGGCCCGCGCCCGGGCGGCGGCACGGTCGTGCGCGCCGACCTCCCGCTGGTGGTGGCCGGTGACTGAGCCCGGCTCCGCGGAGATCCGCGTCCTCGTCGTCGACGACCACCCCGTCTTCCGGCTCGGGATGAGCGCCCTGCTCGGCTCCCTGGCCGGCGTCACCGTCGTGGGCGACGCCGAGGACGCCGAAGCCGCGCACGCCGCCGTCGACGCGCACCGCCCCGACGTCGTGCTGATGGACCTGCACCTGGGCGAGGACTCCGGCATCGAGGCGACCCGCGACGTCGTCCGCCGGCACCCCGACGTCGCCGTGCTGGTGATCACGATGCAGGAGGACGACGAGTCCGTGGTCGCCTCGATCCGGGCCGGCGCCCGCGGCTACCTGCTCAAGGGCGCGTCGCCGGACGAGGTCGAGCGGGCGCTGCGCGCGGTCGCGAACGGCGAGATGATCCTCGGCCCGAAGGTCGCCGCCCGGGCGATGGCGGCGGTGACGTCGGGTCGGACCGCCGCCCGGGTCCCCTTCCCCGAGCTCACCGACCGCGAGCGCGAGGTCCTCGACCTGGTCGCGCGCGGGTACGACAACACCACGATCTCCCGCCGGCTGGTGCTCAGCCCCAAGACCGTCCGCAACCACGTCGCCAACGTGCTCAACAAGATCGGCGCACCGGACCGGTCCGCCGCGATCGTCGTGGCCCGCGAGGGCGGCCTCGGCGCCGACTGAGACGTCCGGGAACGCCGAAGCCGCCGCCCCGGTCCGGGACGGCGGCTTCGGTGAGCGTCGCACGACGTCAGCTGTAGTCGTGGAAGCCCTTCTTGGTCTTGCGGCCCAGGTGGCCGTCGGCGACGACCTTCTCCAGCGAGGCGGCCGGCGCGAAACCGGGCTCCTTGAACTCGGCGAAGAGCTCCTTCTGGATGGCCAGCGACACGTCGTTGCCGACCACGTCGAGGAGCTGGAACGGGCCCATCGGGAAGCCGGCCTCGGCCTTGATGGCGTCGTCGATCACGGACAGCTCGACACCGGACTCGGCGAGCAGGCAGGCGTCGTTGAGGTACGGGAACAGCAGCGCGTTGACGATGAAGCCGGAGCGGTCGGCGCAGGACACCGCCACCTTGCCGACCTTGGCGCACAGCGCGAGCGTGGTCTCGTTGACGTCGGCGCCGGTGGCCGGCGCGGTGACGACCTCGACCAGCTTCATCACGGTGGCCGGGTTGAAGAAGTGCATCCCGATGACCGACTCCGGCCGCGAGGTGGCGTCGGCGAGCTGGGTGATCGGCAGCGAGGAGGTGGTGGTCGCCAGGATCGCGCCCTGCTTGATGATCCGGTCGAAGTCGCGGAACAGCTCGAGCTTGAGGTCGAGGTCCTCGGCGATCGCCTCGACGACGATGTCGACGTCGGCGAGCGCCTCGCGGGTGGTCGCACCGGTCAGGCGGCCGAGCACGGCCTCCTTGGTGGCCTCGTCGGAGCGGCCCTTCTCGATCAGCTTGTCCAGGCCCTTGGTGATGCCGCCGATGACGCCGGCGATCTTGTCCTCGCCGCGGCCGACGAAGACGACGTCGTACCCGGCCTGGGCGAAGACCTGGACGATGCCGGAGGCCATCGTGCCGGTGCCGACGACGCCGACCTTCTTGATGTCGTGGCGCAGCTGCGGCTGGTCGTCGGCCGAGGGGGTCTCGTCGTCGGCGATGACCTCGCCGTTGGCGTAGGTGTAGAACCCGCGACCGTCGGACTTCCCCGTGCGGCCCTCGCCGACCAGCGCGGTCAGCAGGTCGGCCGGCTTGTGCAGGTTGTCACCGGTCTCGGCGTACCGGGCGGCGAGCTGGTCGTGGACCGTGTCCAGGCCGAGCTCGTCGAGCACGGTCAGCGGGCCCTTCGGGTAGCCGCAGCCGAAGCGCATGGCCGCGTCGATGTCCGCGCGCGAGGCGTACTTCTGCTCGTACATCCGGACGGCGTGGTTCAGGTACGGGAGGACCAGCGTGGCGCTGATCTGCTCGTTCGTGGCTGCGGTCTCAGTCATGGCCGCGATTTTGCCATCTAACTTACTGACGAGTAAGGGTTCTTCCACCCCTCGAAATGCCAGAACCGTCACATTGACAGCGCGCTCAGCCGCCGAGCAGATCCTCCCCCGCCGCCCGGCGGGCCCGGACGTCCTCCAGCGCGGCCAGGAACAGCCGCGTACGCCGCTCCGCCGACTGCCGCCGGACCACGGCGCCGACCACCCGGTTGAACCGGTCGAAGGCCCGCTGACGGCGCCCGGACCACGGCAGACCCATCGCCGTGCGCAGCTCGGGCGGCAGGTAGCCGGTGACCAGCCAGGCGCGCAGCCGCAGCAGCGGCCCCGGGACCCGGCGGTCCAGGTACTCCAGCCGGATGATCCGGTGCAGGAACGCGCCGACGGACGGATCGATCCGGGCCTGCGCGAGCCCGGCACGCCAGTAGGCCTCGAAGGCCTCCCGGTCCGCCGGCCAGAGCTCGGCCGGCATCTGCAGCATCGCCCCGAAGATGACGCCCTGGCGGTAGAACTCCGCGCGCTCCGCCCCGGCCAGCGGACCGAAGGCGTGCTCCCGGGACTCCTCGAAGCCGCGGTAGAGGCAGGCCGCCACCCAGCGCTGCAGCTCCGGGTCGAACGCGCTGTACGCCGGCGTGGCCCCCGGCGCGCTGCGGACCCGGGCGTGCGAGGTGTTCACCGCGTTCCGGTACGCCGCCCGCTCGTCGGCACTGCCGAGGACCGCGACCGCGAGGAACGCGACCGTGGTCCGGCGCCGACGGGACGGGTTGCCGAAGAGGCTCCCCTCGACGACCGGACTGTCCTTGACGCCGTACCCGACCTCGGGCCGGCTCAGCTGCATCACCACGTTGGCCGTGCCGCTCAGCGCGGTGAAGATCGACGCCCCCTGTGCGAGCAGGGAGGTGTCGAGATCGTCGAGCGCGCCCACCGCCATGCGCCGAGGATAGGGCGCTCGATAGTCTCCGCGGGTGAGACTCGTCGTTGCGCGCTGCCAGGTCGACTACGCCGGGCGGCTGTCCGCCCACCTGCCGATGGCGACGCGGGTGCTCATGCTCAAGGCCGACGGCTCGGTCCTGGTGCACTCCGACGGCGGCTCCTACAAGCCGCTGAACTGGATGAGCCCGCCCTGCACCGTCAAGGAGGGCACCAGCGAGGACGGCCGGATCGAGTGGGTGGTGACGTCGAAGACCGACGACACGCTGCGGATCCTGGTCGACGAGATCCTGCACGACACCTCGCACGACCTGGGCGTCGACCCCGGGCTGCAGAAGGACGGCGTCGAGAAGCACCTCCAGGAGCTCCTCGCCGACCACCCGGCCACCCTCGGCGAGGGCCTCACGCTGGTCCGCCGCGAGTTCCCCACCGCGATCGGCCCGGTCGACCTGATGTGCCGCGACGCCGGCGGCCGCTCGGTGGCCGTCGAGATCAAGCGCCGCGGCGAGATCGACGGGGTCGAGCAGCTCACCCGCTACCTCGAGCTCCTCAACCGCGACCCGCTGCTGACCGGCAAGGGCGAGGTCAAGGGCATCTTCGCCGCCCAGGAGATCAAGCCCCAGGCCCGCGTCCTGGCCGAGGACCGCGGCATCGCCTGCGCCGTCGTCGACTACGACGCCCTGCGCGGCCTGGACGATCCGACCGAACGGCTGTTCTGAGGTTCTCCACAGGGCGAGCACTGATGCAGGTGTCCACAGGAGGCCACGGTCCCGCTGGCGGGTCGCACTCCGCGCCCCCTACCGTGAACGGCATGACCAGCGACCCCATCCCTGAGCGTCGGCTCGCCCGGCTCGAGAACGACCGCGACGCCCTCTACGACCTGGTCCGGGTCTTCCGGGTGGAGACGCGCGCACAGTTCGCGAAGATCGACCGACGTCTCGACCGGATCATCGGCCGTCTCGACAAGCACGACGTCCGTCTTGACCAGCACGACGCGCGGTTCGACCGGATCGACGCGCGGTTCGACCGGATCGACGCGCGGTTCGACCAGCACGACGCGCGGTTCGAGCAGCACGACGCGCGGTTCGACCAGCACGACGCGCGGTTCGACCGGATCGACACGCGGTTCGACCGGATCGACGGCACGCTGACCGAGATCCTGCGCCGGCTCCCCGAGTCCGCCTGACGCTCTCAGCCCACCAGCGGCAGACTCATCCGGAACGTCGTCCCGGCCTCGTCCGACTTCACCACGCTGATCATGCCGCGGTGGGCCTCCAGGATCGCCAGCGTGATCGTGAGGCCGAGCCCGGCGCCCGGCACCTGCTGGGCGATGGCCGTGCCCGAGCGGTAGAGCCGCTCGAAGATCCGGTTCGGGTCCTGCTCGCCGATGCCGATCCCCGAGTCCGCGACCTCGATCTCGGCGAACGTGTCCGCGAGCCGCAGTGACACGTGCACGTGGCCACCGGCGGGGGTGAACTTCAGCGCGTTCGACATCAGGTTGTCGATCGCCTGCCCGAGCCGGTCACGGTCGGCGTCCACCGGAACCGGGAAGCCCGGCACCTCCATGCTGAGCTCGATGTCGACCTCCTCGGCCCGCGGGCGGGCCGCGTCGACCGCGTCGCGCACCACCGGCTCGAGGTCCAGCAGCTCGGGACGGATCGCGAGCCCGCTCTCCTCGATCGCGACCAGCGTCAACAGGTCGTCGACGAGCCGGAGCTCGCGCTCCGCGCTGCGGGCGATCACCGAGAGGAACCGGCGTCCCTGCGGGCTCAGCGGCTCCAGGTCCGCGAGCAGCTCGCTGTAGCCCAGCATCGAGGTCAGCGGCGTCCGGAGCTCGTGGGAGACGGTCGCGAAGAACTCGTCCTTGACCCGGTCGGTCTCCTCCTGCATCCGCCGCCGTTCGCTGATGTCGCGCACGGCAGCCGAGACGAGCAGGCCCTCCTCGGTCTCCAGCGGCGCCAGCGAGATCTCCACCGGGAACTCGCTACCGTCCTTGCGCCGGGCGAACAGGTCGCCGGCCAGGCCCATCGGCCGGGTGCGCGGGCCCGCCACGTAGCCGGAGCGGAAGGCGACGTGCATCCCGGCGAACCGCTCCGGGACGAGGATCTCGACCGACTGCCCGACAAGCTCGCCGCGGTTGTACCCGAACTTCTCCTCCACCTGGGCGTTGACCAGGACGATCGTGCCGGTGTTGTCGACGATGACCATGGCGTCCGGGGCGGCTTCGAGCAGGCCGCGGAAGAGCCGCTCCTCGCGCCGTTTGGCGGTGACGTCCCGGACCGCGGCGGAGATCAGCAGCCCCTGGTCGGTCTCCAGCGGGGCCAGCGAGATCTCCACCGGGAACTCGCTGCCGTCACGGCGGCGGGCGCGGAGATCGAGCCCGCTTCCCATCGACCGCACGTGCGGCTCGTGCAGGTACTCGGAGCGGTGCTTGCGGTGCAGCTCGTGCAGCGACGCCGGGACCAGGACCTCGACCGGCTGGCCGAGCAGCTCACCGCGGGAGTAGCCGAAGACGCGCTCGGTCTGGGCGTTGACCAGCTGGATGATGCCGCGGGAGTCGATGACGACCATCGCGTCCGGGGCAGCCTCGAGGAGCCCGCCCAGATCGGACGGGCGCCGTCCTGCATCCTGGTCCGCGCTCACGACGCACGCTCCCTCGTCCTCGCCGCCGGGGCTCCCCTCCCGGCGCGACCATGCTAGTGAGCGAAGGTCGGTTCGCGGGGCTGATTGTCCTAGTTGTCGCAGTTGAGTCGCGGGACGGTGCGACCGGACCAGACCGGTCAGACCGCCAGGCCGTTGGCCTTCCTGATCGCCGTGACGATCCCGGCCATCGCCTGGGTGAGGCTGAAGTCCTTGGGCGTGAAGACCGCGGCGACGCCCAGCTCGACGAGCTTCTTGCCGTCGGAATCGGGGATGATGCCGCCGACGATCACGGGGATGTCGGAGATTCCCTGGGCCTTCATCAGGTCGAGCACGTCCGGCACCAGCTCCATGTGGGAGCCGGAGAGGATCGACAGGCCGACGCAGTGCACGTCCTCGGCCACGGCGGCCGCGACGATCTGCTCGGGGGTCAGCCGGATGCCCTGGTAGATGACCTCGAAGCCGGCGTCACGGGCGCGGACCGCGACCTGCTCGGCACCGTTGGAGTGACCGTCCAGGCCGGGCTTGCCGACGAGCAGCCGGAGCCGCCCACCGGCGGCACCGGCGAGCTCGTCACCGGTCGCCTTCACGGCGTCCCGTACGGCGGTCAGCTCGGCGCCCGCCTCGACGACGCCCACGGCACCGGCGACCCCGGTCGGGGCGCGGAACTCGCCGAAGACCTCGCGGAGCGTGCCGGCCCACTCCCCGGTGGTGGCGCCCGCCCGGGCGGCGTCCAGGGTCGCGGCCATCAGGTTGACGTCGGTCTTCGCGTCCGCGGCCAGCTTGGCCAGGGCGGCGGCGACCGCGGCCTCGTCGCGCTCGGCCTTCCACGAGGTCAGCGACGCGATCGCGGTGCGCTCGGCCTCCGGGTCGGCGGTCTGGATGGCACCGTCGAGGTCGGCGGTCAGCGGCGACTCGGCGGTGGTCTCGAACTTGTTCAGGCCGACGACGATCTCCTCGCCGCTCTCGATCCGGGCCCGCCGGGCGGCGTGGCTGGAGACCAGCTCCTGCTTCATGTAACCGGAGTCGACGGCCGCGACGGCGCCGCCCATGGCCTGGATCCGGTCCATCTCGGCCCGGGCGTCGGCGATGAGCTGGTTGACCTTGGCCTCGACGACGTGCGAGCCGTCGAAGATGTCGTCGTACTCCAGCAGGTCGGACTCGAAGGCCAGCACCTGCTGCAGCCGCAGCGACCACTGCTGGTCCCACGGACGCGGCAGGCCGAGCGCCTCGTTCCAGGCCGGCAGCTGCACGGCGCGGGCGCGGGCGTTCTTGCTCAGCGTCACGCCCAGCATCTCCAGGACGATCCGCTGGACGTTGTTCTCGGGCTGCGCCTCGGTGAGGCCGAGCGAGTTCACCTGGACGCCGTACCGGAACCGGCGCATCTTCTCGTCGGTGACGCCGTAGCGCTCCCGGGTGATCTCGTCCCACAGCTCGACGAAGGCGCGCATCTTGCACATCTCCTCGACGAACCGGACGCCGGCGTTGACGAAGAACGAGATCCGCCCCACCACCTTCTCGAAGTCCTCGTCCGAGACCTGGCCGGCGTCCTTGACCGCGTCGAGGACCGCGATCGCGGTGCACAGCGCGAACGCCAGCTCCTGCGTCGGGGTCGCGCCGGCCTCCTGCAGGTGGTAGCTGCAGATGTTGATCGGGTTCCACTTCGGGATGTTGTTGACCGTGTACGCGATTGTGTCCGCGGTCAGGCGCAGGGAGTGCTCCGGCGGGAAGACGTAGGTCCCGCGGCTCAGGTACTCCTTGATGATGTCGTTCTGGGTGGTGCCGGCGAGGCGGGCGTGCACGTCCTGCGGCGCCACGTCCGGGTTCTGTTCTTCGGCGACCACCTGGTACAGCGCGAGCAGCCACATCGCGGTGGCGTTGATCGTCATCGAGGTGTTCATCTCGACGAGCGGGATGTCCTCGAAGAGCCGGCGCATCTCGCCGAGGTGCTGGATCGGGACGCCGACCTTGCCGACCTCACCGCGGGCCAGTGGCGAGTCCGGGTCGTACCCGGTCTGGGTGGGCAGGTCGAAGGCGACCGAGAGACCGGTCTGCCCCTTGGCCAGGTTGCCCCGGTAGAGCTTGTTGGACTCCGCGGCCGAGCTGTGGCCGGCGTAGGTGCGCATCACCCACGGGCGGTCCTTCACCGGGGCAGGGGTGGTCGACTTGTCGCTCATGGGGCGAGCCTAGAGCGACTTTGCTACTCCCCGGTAGGCGTTGTGGACTGTCTCACGCGTCCGGTTCGTCACACCTGTGGTTGCCCGGTGCCACGCAGCCGTACGACGTCCGCCCCGACCGCGCTCAGGGTCTCGGCGAACGCCGGGTAGCCGCGGTCGACGTGCTGGGACTCCCCCACCACCGTGACGCCCTGCCCGGCCAGTCCGGCGAGCACCAGCGCCGCCCCGGCCCGGATGTCGTGCGCGATCACGGGCGCGCCGGACAGCTCGGCCAGCCCACGCACCACCGCGTGGTGGCCGTCGGTGTGCACGTCGGCCCCGAGCCGGGCGAGCTCCTGGGCGAACATGAAGCGGGACTCGAAGACGTTCTCGGTGATCATCGCGGTGCCCTCGCTGACCGCGGCCAGCGCCATCGCGAACGGTTGCAGGTCGGTCGGGAACCCGGGGTACGGCAGCGTCACGACGTCGAAGGACCGGAGCCGCCGCTCGGCCAGGACCGAGAAGCCGGCGTCGTCGACGTCGACCTGGGCGCCGGCGTCGGCGAGCTTGTCCAGGACCAGGTCGAGGTGCCCGCCGACGCCGCCGGCGACCCGGATCCGGCCACCGGCGATGGCCGGCGCGAACGCCCAGGTACCCGCCTGGATCCGGTCGGTGACGGTGACGTGGTCGACCGGGTGCAGCCGATCCACACCTTCGATGGTCAGCATCGACGTCCCGATCCCGTCGATCCGGGCGCCCATCGCGACCAGCATCTCGCAGAGGTCCACGATCTCCGGCTCGCGCGCGGCGTTGTCGAGCACGCTCGTCCCGGTGGCCAGCACGGCCGCCATCACCAGGTTCTCGGTGGCTCCGACCGACGGGAAGTCCAGCCACATCGGCGCCCCCCGGAGCTCGCCGTCGACCTCCGCGACGACCTGGCCGTGCTCCACGCGCACCGACGCGCCAAGCTCGCGCAGGCCGGCCATGTGCATGTCCAGGCCGCGCGACCCGATCGCGTCACCGCCGGGCAGCGCCACGCTGGCCCGGTGGCAGCGGGCGACCAGCGGGCCGAGGACCGCGATCGACGCGCGCAGCCGCCGCACCAGCTCGTACGGCGCTTCCCAGGCGAGCTCGTCGGGCACGGTGATCGTGGCGACGCCGCTGATCTGCTCCCGCGTCGGATCGGCGCCGACCGGGTGCTGCAGGTCGACCTCGCAGCCGAGCCGGACGAGCAGCTCGCCCATCACGGCGACGTCGAGGATGTCGGGGACGTTGCGGATGACGCTGGTCCCGGGCGCCAGCAGCGCGGCGGCCATCAGCTTGAGGGCGGAGTTCTTCGCGCCGCCGACGTGGACGGTTCCGTCCAGGGGCCGCACCAGCGGACCCTGCGAGGTGACCCGGAAGCTCTCCACGGGTCGAGGCTACCGAGCGCCCGAGCTTGCTCGAGGCCGAGTGGGCGAGAACCCGTTGAGGAGCGGAGCGACGATCACGGGTCGAGGCTACCGAGCGCCCGAGCTTGCTCGAGGCCGAGTGGGCGAGAACCCGTTGAGGAGCGGAGCGACGATCACGAGTCGCCACCCTAGACCCCGTCAGCCGCCCGCGCGCAGCCCACTAGGCTGGCCGCATGGTCAACCTCACCCGCATCTACACCCGCACCGGTGACGCCGGTGAGACCCGGCTCGGCGACATGAGCAAGACCACCAAGACCGACCTGCGGCTGCAGGCTTACGCGACCGTCGACGAGGCCAACGCCCACCTGGGCGTCGCGGTGGCGGTCGGCGGGCTCGATGACGACGTCGTCGCCGTCCTGCACCACGTCCAGAACGATCTCTTCGACGTCGGTGCCGACTTCTGCACCCCCGTCGTGGAGGACCCCGAGTACCCGCCGTTGCGGATCGAGCAGGCCTACGTCGACCGGCTCGAGGCGTGGTGCGACCACTACAACGCCGACCTGCCGGCACTGCGCTCGTTCATCCTCAACGGGGGCACCCCCGCCGCGGCGCAGCTGCACGTGGTCCGGACGGTGGTCCGGCGCGCCGAGCGCGAGGCCTGGGCGGCGTGGTCCGAGCACGGGGCGACGATGAACAAGCTCGCGATCACCTACCTGAACCGGCTCAGCGACCTGGTCTTCATCCTCGCGCGGTACGCGAACCGCGCGGAGGGCGACGTGCTGTGGGTGCCCGGAGGAGAGCGCGGAGGAGAACGCGGTGGCGAGCGCTAGTCAGCGTCGGTTCTGGTCCCAGTCGGTCCCCGGCGGGGCCGCCTCCAGCCAGGCGGAGAAGCCCGTGAGGGCGGAGACGCTCATCGCCATCTCGACCTGACCGGCCGGGGTCTCGCAGACGACGACCCGGTGGCCGCCGTACAGGGCGAACGCCTCGGCGCCGTCGGGGTCACGCTGGCCGGTGATCTCGAGGTCCGCTCGCGCCCAGTGCCGTCCCGGTCGCGGGGACGGGGAGAAGATCCGGAACCACTCGAGCGAGTCGTCGTGGTACCGGCCGAGCCCGAGAACCCATCCACGCCCGGCCTCGGAGGACCGGACGCGGACGGAGAGCTCGAACGTGCCGCCGTTGCGGGAAAGGACCCGGCGGCGGACCACCAGGACAGCGCCGTACAGGACGACGAGGAGCAGCACGGCACCGGCAATGTCCAACAGCCACTGCCATGCCGCCATCTATCCCTCGTCCCCAGGTGCTCCGTCGTGGTGGTCAGTGAAGCGTACTCAGCGCCCGTGCGCCTTCTCGACCGCACGGATCCGGGCCTCGGCCCAGGCGGCGGCGAGAGCCTCGCGGTGGACGCCGTCGTTCTCGCCGGCCTTGTGCGCCCGCTCGAGGTCGGCCTTGGCCTTCTCGAGGTCGATGTCGTGCGCCATCTCCGCGTGCTCGGCGAGCACCGAGACGCGGTCGGCGGCGACCGAGAGGAAGCCGGCGTCCACGGCCGCGACCCAGGTCTCGCCGTTGCTGGTGGTGACGTCGATGACGCCGTCCACCATCAGCGAGAGCAGCGGGGCGTGGCCCGGCAGGATGCCGACGTCACCCTCGGTCGTGCGCGCGATCAGCATGGTCGCCTCGCCGGACCACACGAGGCGGTCCGCCGCGACGAGCTCGACCTGCAGAACCTCTGCCATCGTCAGAGGCTCTTCTGGATCTCGGCCCACTTCTGCTCGACGTCGTCCAGACCGCCGCACATGAAGAACGCCTGCTCGGCCACGTGGTCGTACTCACCGTCGGCGATCTTGTTGAACGCCTCGATGGTGTCGGCCACGGGGACCGTCGAACCCTCGATGCCGGTGAACTGCTTGGCCACGTAGGTGTTCTGCGACAGGAACCGCTGGATACGACGCGCGCGGGACACGATGATCTTGTCCTCTTCGGAGAGCTCGTCGACACCGAGGATCGCGATGATGTCCTGGAGCTCCTTGTTGCGCTGCAGGATCTGCTTGACGCGGATCGCGCAGTCGTAGTGCGCCTGACCGATGTACTGCGGGTCGAGGATCCGCGAGGTCGAGGTCAGCGGGTCCACGGCCGGGTAGATACCCAGCGACGCGATCTCACGGGAGAGCTCGGTCGTCGCGTCGAGGTGCGCGAACGTGGTGGCCGGGGCCGGGTCGGTGTAGTCGTCCGCGGGGACGTAGATCGCCTGCAGCGAGGTGATCGAGTGACCGCGGGTCGAGGTGATCCGCTCCTGGAGCACACCCATCTCGTCAGCCAGGTTCGGCTGGTAGCCCACCGCGGACGGCATCCGGCCGAGCAGGGTGGAGACCTCGGAACCGGCCTGCGTGAACCGGAAGATGTTGTCGATGAACAGGAGCACGTCCTGGCCCTGCACGTCGCGGAAGTA
Source organism: Marmoricola sp. RAF53 (assembly GCF_052114005.1). Taxonomy (NCBI): domain Bacteria; kingdom Bacillati; phylum Actinomycetota; class Actinomycetes; order Propionibacteriales; family Nocardioidaceae; genus Marmoricola; species Marmoricola sp. RAF53. Next base: position 130,189 of record NZ_JBFRDX010000002.1, read on the forward strand.
CTCCGCCATGGTCAGCGCGGAGAGCGCGACGCGCAGACGCGTGCCCGGCGGCTCGTCCATCTGGCCGAAGACCAGGGCGACCTTGTCGAAGACGCCGGCCTCCTGCATCTCGACGATCAGGTCGTTGCCCTCACGGGTGCGCTCGCCCACGCCGGCGAACACGGACACACCGCTGTGGTCCTTCGCGACTCGGGCGATCATCTCCTGGATCAGAACGGTCTTGCCGACACCGGCACCACCGAACAGACCGATCTTGCCGCCCTGGACGTACGGGGTCAGCAGGTCGATGACCTTGATGCCGGTCTCGAACATCTGGGTCTTGGACTCCAGCTGGTCGAACGCCGGCGCCTTGCGGTGGATGCCCCAGCGCTCGGCCGGCTCGAAGGTCTCGCCGACCTCGAGGTTGAGCACGTCACCGGTGGTGTTGAACACCTTGCCGAGGGTCACGTCGCCGACGGGGACCGTGATCGGCCCGCCGGTGTCGCGCACCTGGGAACCGCGGACGACGCCGTCGGTCGGCTTCAGCGAGATGGCGCGGACCATGCCGTCGCCGATGTGCTGGGCGACCTCGAGCGGCAGCGTGGTGGTCTCGCCGCCGAGCGTGATGTCGACCTCGAGCTTGTTGTAGATCTCGGGCATCTCGTCGGTCGCGAACTCGATGTCCACGACGGGGCCGATGACCCGGGCGACGCGGCCGGTGCCGCCCGCCTTGTTCTCAGCGGTCTCGTTGATGGTGGCAGTCATCTCTCTCACTCACTTCCAGCCTGGGCGTCGGCAAGGGCGTTGACGCCACCGACGATCTCGCTGATTTCCTGGGTAATGCCGGCCTGGCGGGCCTGGTTGGCGATGCGGGTGTACTTCTTGATCAGCTCTTCGGCGTTGTCCGTCGCGGACTTCATCGCCTTCTGCCGGGCAGCCAGCTCGGAAGCGGCGGCCTGCAGGAGCGCGGCGAAGATCCGGCTGGTCACGTACTTCGGCAGCAGCGCGTCGAGGACGTCGGCGGCCGACGGCTCGAACTCGTACAGCGGAAGGACCTCACCCTCGGCCGGGGCCTCGGTGCCCTCGACGACCTCGAGCGGGAGCAGCCGCAGCGCGGTGGGCTCCTGGACGAGCATCGACTTGAACCGGGTGTAGACGACGTGGACCTCGTCGGTCGAGTCCGCCTCCTGCTCGGCGACGAACGCCGCGATCAGGGTGTCGGCGATCTCTCGCGCGTCGTCGTACGAGGGCTGGTCGGAGTAACCGGCCCACGACTTCTCCACCGGACGGGCGCGGAACTTGAAGTACGCCGCGGCCTTCCGGCCCGAGGTGTAGACGGTGACGTCCTTGCCCTCGGCCTTGAGCTTCTCGATCAGCCGCTCGGTCTCCTTGAGCACGCTCGAGGAGTACGCACCGGCCAGGCCGCGGTCGCTGGTGATCACCAGGACCGAGGCGTGGTCGGCGTGCTCCGGCTCGGTGACCAGCGCGTGGTCGACGTTCGAGAACGTCGCCACCGCCGAGACCGCCCGGGTCAGCTCGCGGCTGTACGGAGCCGCGGCCTGCGCCCGCTGCTGCGCCTTGATGATCCGGGACGCAGCGATGAGCTCCATCGCACGCGTGATCTTCTTCATCGACTCCGTCGACTTGATCCGCGCGCGGTACTCGCGCACAGAGAGGGCCATGGTCAGCCCCGCTTCTGCTTGACGATCTGCTCCTGCTCGACGTCCTCGGCCTCGAGGGCCTCGTGGACCTCCTTGCCGGCCTTGATCGACTGGCCTTCCGAGGTCTCGAACTGGTCGAGGAAGGAGTTGTAGGCGGCCTCGAGCGACTGCTCGGTCCCGTCCTCGAACTTCTGGGTCTCCGCGATGGTGCTCAGGATCTGGGCGTGCGAGAGACGCAGGTAGTCGAGGAACTCGTTCTCGAACCGGAGCACGTCCTCGGTCGGGACGGCGTCCAGGCGACCGGTGGTGCCGATCCACAGCGAGACGGTCATCTCCTCCAGCGGGTACGGCGAGTACGCCGGCTGCTTGAGGAGCGCCATCAGGCGCTGACCACGGGCCAGCTGCTGGCGCGACGCGGCGTCGAGGTCCGAGGCGAACATCGCGAACGCCTCCATCGCGCGGAACTGCGCGAGGTCGACCTTGAGCGAACCGGTGACGGCCTTCATCGCCTTGGTCATGGCCGAACCACCGACGCGGGAGACCGAGATGCCGACGTCGATGGCCGGGCGCTGGTTGGCCGCGAACAGGTCGGACTGCAGGAAGATCTGACCGTCGGTGATCGAGATGACGTTGGTCGGGATGAACGCCGAGACGTCGTTGGCCTTGGTCTCGATGATCGGCAGACCCGTCATCGAACCGGCGCCGAGCTCGTCGGAGAGCTTCGCGCAACGCTCCAGCAGGCGGGAGTGCAGGTAGAAGACGTCACCCGGGTACGCCTCGCGGCCCGGCGGGCGGCGGAGCAGCAGCGACACGGCGCGGTAGGCCTCGGCCTGCTTGGTCAGGTCGTCGAACACGATGAGGACGTGCTTGCCGTCGTACATCCAGTGCTGGCCGATGGCCGAGCCGGTGTACGGCGCGAGGTACTTGAAGCCCGCGCTGTCCGAGGCCGGGGAGGCGACGATGGTGGTGTACTCGAGCGCACCGGCCTCCTCGAGGGCGCCTCGCACCGAGGCGATGGTCGAGCCCTTCTGACCGATCGCGACGTAGATGCAGCGGACCTGCTTGTTCGGGTCGCCGGTCTCCCAGTTCTGCTTCTGGTTGATGATCGTGTCGATCGCGACCGTGGTCTTGCCGGTCGCGCGGTCGCCGATGATCAGCTGGCGCTGGCCGCGGCCGATCGGGGTCATCGCGTCGATCGCCTTGATGCCGGTGGCGAGCGGCTCGTGGACCGACTTGCGCGCCATGACGCCGGGCGCCTGCAGCTCGAGGGCGCGGCGGCCGTCGGTGGCGATGTCGCCGAGACCGTCGATCGCGTTGCCGAGCGGGTCCACCACGCGGCCGAGGTAGCCGTCGCCGACCGGGACGGAGAGGATCTCGCCGGTACGGCGGACCGTCTGGCCTTCCTCGATCTTGTCGAAGTCACCGAGGATGACGACGCCGATCTCGCGGGTGTCGAGGTTCAGCGCGATACCGAGGGTGCCGTCCTCGAACTCGAGGAGCTCGTTGGCCATGCACGACGGCAGGCCGGAGACGCGGGCGATGCCGTCCGCGGCCTCGGCAACGGTGCCGACCTCTTCCTTGCTGGCGGCCTCGGGCTTGTAATCAGCCACGAAGCGCTGCAGCGCGTCCCGGATCTCGTCCGGACGGATCGAAAGCTCCGTCATTTCCTGGTCCCTACTCTCTGTGCTTCAACGGTTGCAGTTCGGGTGAGCCGGAGACCGGCCCGGATTCAGCTCGGTGTGTTCGGTCAGCCGGCGAGGCGGCGACGGGCGTCGTCGAGCCGGCTCGCGACGCTGCCGTCGATGACGTCGTCACCGATCTCGACGCGCATGCCACCGACGAGCTCGGGCTCGACGCTGACGTTCAGGTGCACCGGGCGGCCGTACTGGCTGCTCAGCGCGTCCTGGAGGCGCTGGCGGTCCGCGTCGGTCAGGTCGCGGGCGACCCGGACCTTGGCGACGCCCTCGCCGCGCACCGCGGCGACGACCTTCTGGTACTCGGTCAGCGCGGCGACCACGGTGCGGTGGCTGCCGTTGAGCGCGAGCACCGTCAGGCGCACCGTGGCCGGCAGTGCCTTGCCGTCGAGCAGGCCGTGCAGCAGGGCTGCCTTGTCCTGCTCGGTCCGGGCCGGGTCGGAGAGCGCACCGCGCAGGTCGGTGTTCCCGTCGACCAGCTGGGCGACGGTGAACAGCTCGTCGGCGAGCCGGGCGGCGTCGGCCTCGGTCGACTTCGCCACGGCGACGACGCCGAGGTTCTCCAGGACGTCCGCCAGGTCGCGGGTGGCCGTCCAGCGCAGCGACACCGCCTCGGCGACGATGTCCAGGCCGGTGGCCGAGATCTTGCCGTCGAAGAGCTGGCGGATCAGACCCGCCTTGGCGGCGGCGTCGGTGGACTGGTCGGTGGCCACGCGCCGCAGGCCGGGCTCGGCCCGGAGCACGGCGGCGACCCCGATCAGGTCCTCACCCACGGTGGCGACCGTCGCCCCGGCGGCTGCGTCCAGCTTGGTACGCAGTCCCGCCTGGGCGTCGGCCGAAGCGCCTCGCAGCAACATCAGTTGGCTCCCTCGAGCTCAGCCAGGAAACGGTCGACGACGCGCGAGGAGCGCTCGTCGTCGTCCAGGCTCTCCCCGACGATACGACCGGCGAGCGACGTCGCCAGCGAGCCGACCTCGGCCCGGAGCGAGGTGACCGCCTGCTGACGCTCGGCCTCGATCTGGGTCTTGCCGTGCTCCACGATCCGGGCAGCCTCGGCCTGGGCCTGCTCCCGGAGCTCGGCGACGATCGCGGCACCCTGCTCGCGCGCTTCCTCGCGGATGCGTGCGGCCTCGTGCCGGGCGTCGGCGAGCTGCGTCTCGAGCTGGGCGAGCTTGGCGTCCGCCTCGGCCTGCTTGGTCGCAGCAGCCTCGATGCCGCCCTCGATCGCGGCGGTGCGCTCGGCGTACGCCTTCTCGAAGTTGGGCACCACGATCTTCGTGATGAGCCACAGCAGGATCAGCACCACGACGACACCGAGGATGACCTCGGCCAGGTGCGGTACCAGCGGGTTCGGCTCTTCGGCCTTCTCCGCTGCCGCTAGGACAATTGTCTTGAACATGAGTGCTCCAGGCCCTTCCGGACTCAGGGCTTGAGGACGAAGGCGAGCGCCAGGGAGATGATGAAGAACTGCTCCGCGAGCACGAAGCCGAAGATCGCGATGGTCTGCAGACGCGACTGGGCCTCAGGCTGGCGCGCGACGCCCGTGACGTACGCAGCGAAGATCAGACCGACACCGATGGCCGGGCCGATCGCAGCCAGGCCGAGGCCGATCATGTTCAGGGTGCCACCCATGGGGGTTTCCTTTCGGTTGGTGACGCGCGGTGCGTCGGTGTTGAGCTCGAGTGAGTTGAGTTGTGTGGATCAGTGCTCGTCGGCGATCGCGGTACCGATGTACATCGCGGAGAGCAGCGTGAAGACGTAGGCCTGCAGGAACATGACCAGCATGTCCAGGAAGCTGACGCCGATCGCGAGGATGAACGAGACGGTGCCGGCGGGAACGCCGACGATGTGCGGTTCGTAGTGCAGGATCAGGTACTCGGCGCCGAGCGAGAACAGGATCACCAGCAGGTGGCCCGCGAACATGGTCGCGAAGAGACGCAGCGCCAGCGTGAACGGCCGCACGATGATGTTGGAGAAGAACTCCAGGGGCACCAGGGCGATCAGGATCGGGCCGGTGATGCCGGTCGGCACGGTCTGGTGCTTGAGGTAGCCGAAGAACCCGTGCTTGCGGATGCCGACCCCGTTGTAGACCAACCAGGTGAGCAGCGCGAGCGCGGTGGTGTACCCGATGTGCGACATCGTCGGGAACTGGATCACCGGGATGATGCCGAAGAAGTTGTTGATCAGGATGAACAGGAACAGCGTGAACAGGTACGGCACGAACCGCATGTAGTCGTGCGAGCCGATGGTGTCGCGCGCGATCGAGTTCCGCACGAAGTCGTAGACGTACTCACCGGCGAACTGCAGCCGGCCCGGGACGACCGCGGACTTGCGCGACATCGCGTAGAAGAGGCCGAAGGCGATGACGCCGGAGAGCACGACGAGGACCATCGGCTTGGTGACGGCACTGTCGAAGATGCCAGGCAGGTTGAAGTCCGCCGGACCCGGGGTGTGGAACTCCTCGGTCCTGATTCCGACGCTGAGCGAACTCACGCTGTCTCCTGTCTTTGTGGCTGAAAGGGGGTCGAACTCGAACGATCGACCGGGGTCCGGCGCCGTTGCAGGGCAAGGCGCACCGGGGACGGGGCGGACGATATCAGGCGGGGATCGTCATCTCGCACCCGGCCCATCAGGCGGTTCGGCGGCGTCCGGCGACAAGGCGGACATGTCGAACAGCGGGAGCTTCTCGCGCCGGACCAGGACCGCGAACATCGTGGTCCAGACGACGGTGACGGCGATGACGGCGAACGCCGCGGCGGTCACCTGGTCCCCGTCGGTCGCCCGGGAGAGCACGGCCAGGGTGAGCAGCAGCACGATCCCCTGGGCGGTGAAGACGACCAGCGCGGCGAGCAGCGCCGCCACCGGGGCGACGGTCGCGACCTTGAGGACGACCCAGGTGCCGATCGCGAGGACCAGGATCGTGGAGATCCCGCCGACGAGGGCACCGGCACCGGCCTCGCTGCCCCAGATGAGGTAGCCGGCGGCGACCGAGACGACCGCGGCGGCCAGACCCCAGAGAGCGGCCCCGACGAGCACCCGGAGCCCACTGCCCGGAGCAGTGTCCGGCGGTGTGGCAGATGTCGTCATGGCGGCCTCAGCGGGGGTCGTGGTGGAGCGGCGACTAGGTGCTTGTGAAAACTAGCACAAGGTTCCGGGACCCGCGAAATCGGGGTCCGCTCCCCGGCTCAGACGGTCGCGCCGGGCCGCTGCAGCCGCGGTACGACGAAGGTCAGCACCGACGTCATCACCGCCCAGGCCAGCACCAGGACGATCGACCAGACGCTCGCGTAGAGGGTGATCACCACGGCACCGAACGCGATCAGCGCGGCCCACAGCCACATGATCACCACCGCACGCCGCTGGCTGTGCCCGAACTCCAGCAGCCGGTGGTGCAGGTGCTCCTTGTCCGGGTGGTAGAACGCCTGACCGCGCCGGGTGCGCCGGACCACGGCGAGCACCAGGTCCGCGAACGGGACCACGAGCATCGAGATCGGCAGCAGGATCGGCAGCAGGAACACCAGGCTGTTGCCGGTCGGGAAGTCGCCGTTCGTGCTGAGCTGGACGGCCGCGAACTGCCCGGTCAGCGTGAGCGTCGACCCGGAGAGGACCAGTCCGAGGAGCATCGACCCGGAGTCGCCCATGAAGATCCGCGCCGGGTAGAAGTTGTGCGGCAGGAAGCCCACGCAGGCGCCCGCGAGCAGCGAGCAGAGCAGCGCCGCCGTGATGGCGAGCGACAGGCCGTTGGTGTCGGCGAGCCGGTAGGAGAAGACGAAGAAGGCGATCGCGCCGATGCAGACCATCCCGCTGGCCAGGCCGTCGAGCCCGTCGACGAAGTTCACCGCGTTCACCGTGCCGACGATGAGGAAGATCGAGACCAGCATCGCCTGCGTGGGGTCCAGCGAGAACTGCCCGACGCCCGGGATCACGAGCGAGTAGAGCTGCACGCCGTTGAGCACCAGGTAACCCGCCGCCACCACCTGACCGCCGAGCTTGGTGAGCGCGTCCAGCTCGAAGATGTCGTCCAGGACGCCGACCGCGCAGATGATCGCGCCGCCGGTGAGCACCACGCCGGCGTCGTGGAAGACCTGCGGCTGGGACAGGCTCAGGAACGGCAGCTGGTGGGCCAGCAGGAACCCGGCACCCAGACCGCCGAGCATGGCCACGCCCCCGAAGTACGGGATCGGGATCGCGTGCACGTCCCGGTCACGGACCTGGGCGACGGCGCCGAGCCGCATCGCGAACTCCCGGGCGAACACGCACAGCAGGTAGCTGACCACCGCTGCGGCGAGGAACACCAGGAGGTACTCACGCACCTGTCGCGGGCCCTTCGGGCTCGGTCCCGCCCAGATCCGCACCCAGCTCCTCGAGCGGGCTGCCGCCGACGGTGTCGGCGTCCTCGGTCACGGTGAGGTCGTCGAGCGCGACCGCGGCACCGGCCAGCACCGTGCGCAGCTCGGCGACCGGGATCGCCCCGGCCCGGAGCACACGCGGCTGGGAGCCGGTGCAGTCCACGATCGTCGAGGGCCGGTCGTCCAGGGTCGGCCCGCCGTCCAGGACGACGGCGACCTTCTCCCCCAGCATCTCCGCGGCGCCGTCGGCGTCGGTCGCGGCCGGCGACCCGGTCGTGTTCGCCGAGCTGACCGCGAGCGGGCCGGTACGCGACAGCAGCTCCAGCGCGACCGGGTCGTGCGGCATCCGGACCGCGACGGTGCCGCGGGTCTCGCCGAGGTCCCACTGCAGCGAGGACTGCTGCCGGACGACGATGGTGAGCGGGCCGGGCCAGTAGTGCTCGACGAGCACCCGCGCCCAGGGGGCCACCTCGCTGCCGAGGGCGTCCAGCGTCGCCGCCGTGCCGACCAGCACCGGCGGCGGCATCTCGCGGCCGCGGCCCTTGGCCGCGAGCAGGCGGCGTACGGCGGCAGGATCGAAGGCGTCGGCGCCGACGCCGTACACGGTGTCGGTGGGCAGGACGACGAGCTCGCCGGCGCGGATGGCGGTCGTCGCCGCGCTCAGTCCGGCTTCGAGCTGGTCGGGGTCAGCGGCGTCGTAGCGGGTGGGCACAACGCTCATCGTGCCAGCCGGGCCGTCAGGTAGCGCGGACGACCTGCCAGGTCGAGATGGTCGCGTACGTCGGTCCAGCGGCCGGCCCGCGCGAAGACCGCCGGCGCGGACTCGCCCTGGAGGTCGGCGTGCTCGGCCCCCACGACGCCGCCGGGACGGAGCAGCCGGGCCGCGACCCGCTCCAGCACCCGGATCGCGTCGAGCCCGTCGGCCCCGGAGAACAGCGCCAGGTGCGGGTCGTGCTCGCGGGCCTCCCGGTCGACGCCCTCGAACTCGGTGAGCGGGATGTACGGCGGGTTGCAGACGACCACGTCGACGCAGCCGTCGAGGTCGGCGAACGCGTCCGCCATGTCGCCCTCGCGCAGGTCGACACCGGTGCCGGCGAGGTTGCGGAGCGCCCAGGTGAACGCGTCCGGGTCCAGCTCGACGGCGTGCACCCGCGCGGCGGCGACCTCGCCGGCGACGCTGGCCGCGATCGCGCCGGACCCGGTGCACAGGTCGACGACGACGGGGACCTCGCCGGTGGCCGCGATCCCCCGGGCCGCCTCGATCGCCCAGCCGGCGAGCAGCTCGGTCTCCGGGCGCGGGGTGAAGACGCCGGGCCCGACCTGCAGGTCGACGTACCGGAAACCGGTCTCGCCGGTCAGGTGCTGGAGCGGCTCCCGCGCGGCGCGCCGGGCGACCAGCGCCTCGAACCGCTCCCGGGACTGCTCCGCGACCGGGCCGTGCACGGCGAGCGCGCCCCGGCCGAGGCCGAGCACGTGTGCGAGCAGCACTTCGGCGTCGTTCCCGGGACTGGGCACGCCGGCATCGGCGAGCGCTCCGGTGGCGCCGCGGAGGAGGTCGCGGACCTCAGTCACCGAGCGCCTCGAGCCGTGCGGTCATGTCGGCCTGCACGCAGGAGTCGATGACCGGTTCCAGTGCGCCGTCGAGCACCTGGTCGAGGTTGTAGGACTTGTAGCCGGTGCGGTGGTCGGAGATCCGGTTCTCCGGGAAGTTGTAGGTACGGATCCGCTCGGAGCGGTCGACCGTCCGGACCTGGGACTTGCGGGCGTCCGACGCCTCCGCGCTGGCGGCCTCCTCGGCGGCGGCGAGCAGCCGGGCGCGCAGGATGCGGAGCGCCTGCTCCTTGTTCTGCAGCTGCGACTTCTCGTTCTGGCAGCTGACCACGATCCCCGTGGGCAGGTGCGTGATCCGGACGGCGGAGTCGGTCGTGTTCACGCTCTGGCCGCCCGGCCCGCTGGACCGGAAGACGTCGATGCGCAGGTCGTTCTCGTCGATCGAGACGTCGACCTGCTCGGCCTCGGGCAGGACGAGCACCCCGGCCGCCGAGGTGTGCACGCGGCCCTGGCTCTCGGTCACCGGCACCCGCTGGACCCGGTGCACGCCGCCCTCGAACTTGAGCAGCGCGTACGGCGCCTCGCCGGGCGCCGGCGTCCCCTTGGCCTTGACCGCGACGGTGACCGACTTGTAGCCGCCGAGGTCGGAGGGGGTCGAGTCGAGGACCTCGGTGGTCCAGCCGCGGGTCTCGGCGTACCGGGTGTACATCCGCAGCAGGTCCCCGGCGAAGAGCGCCGACTCCTCGCCGCCCTCGCCCGACTTCACCTCGAGCAGGGCGTCCTTGCTGTCGGAGGGGTCGCGCGGGATGAGCAGCTGGCGCAGCCGCTCGCCGACCTGGACGCGGCGCTCGTCGAGCTCGACGGCCTCGGCCGCGAACGACTCGCTTCCGTCCGGATCCTCCGACGCGAGCTCGCGGGCGGCCCCGGCGTCGTCCCCGAGCTGCAGCCAGTCGCGGTAGGTGCGCACGATCGCGGAGAGCTCGGCGTACCGCTGGTTGAGCTTCCGCGCGCGGGACTGGTCGGAGTGCACGGCCGGGTCCGCGAGCGCGGTCTCCAGCTCCGCGTGCTCCGCGATGAGCCCTTCGACCGCCTCGAACATCCCGACCTCCTGCTGCTGGTGACCTATCCCGACACGCAAGAACGCCGGTCACCGCAGCAGCGCTGCGGGACCGGCGTTCCAGGGGGCTACTTCGAGGCAGCCTTGGCGTAACGGGCCTCGAACCGGGCCACGCGGCCGCCGGTGTCGAGGATCTTCTGCTTGCCCGTGTAGAACGGGTGGCAGTTGGAGCACACGTCCGCGTGGATCTTGCCCTCGGGGGCGGTGCTGCGGGTGTTGAAGGTGTTGCCGCAGGTGCAGGTCACCTCGGTCACCAGGTAGTCCGGGTGGACGTCCTTCTTCATGAGCTTTCCTCTCGGTCTTCGAGCCGCCGGGTCGTCCGCGGGTGCGGACGTGAACCGGAGCCAACCAATGATTGTGCCAGCAGGGCCTTCAACCAGGAAATCGGCTGCGGTATTCCGGTCTCGCTAGCTGTCCTCGCCGAGCACGGCCGCGACCCGGGAGGCGAGCTCGCGGGGGCTGAACGGCTTCACGACGTAGTCGTCGGCGCCGGCGTCGAAGCCCTGCTCGACGTCGGACTCCTGGGCCCGCGCGGTGAGCATGATGATCGGGACGCCGGACATGGCCGGGTTGTCCCGCAGCGCGCGGGCGGCGTCCAGCCCGCTCATCCCGGGCATCATCACGTCGAGGATGACCAGGTCGGGCTTGTCGGCGAGGCACGCCTCGACCGCGGCGGAGCCGTCCGCCACGGGCAGGACCTCGTGGCCGGCGTGCCGGAGCTTGAAGACGACCAGCTCCCGGATGTCCGCGTCGTCGTCGGCGATCACGATCCGCGCCATGGCCGGTCCCCCTTGTTGTTCCATACCCCATCGCCAGGCCCCCACCCCGGGGACCCGCGTCCGCGCCAGCATATCGACGCGCCGCGCCCGGTCGGCAGGAAAACCAACTTTCCTTCCGCCCGGACGCCGGACGATCAGCCCTCCTGGGCCCCCGGCGTCGGCGTGGTCTTCTGCACCTGCATCAGGAACTCGAGGTTGTTCTGCGACTTCTTCAGCCGTTCGAGGAGCAGCTCGAGGGCCTGCTGGCTGTCGAGACCGGAGAGCACCCGGCGCAGCTTCCAGATGATGGCGAGCTCCTCCTTGCTCAGCAGCAGCTCCTCGCGCCGGGTCCCGGACTGCACGGCGTCGATCGCCGGGAAGATCCGCTTGTCCGCGAAGTCGCGGCGCAGCCGGAGCTCCATGTTTCCGGTGCCCTTGAACTCCTCGAAGATCACCTCGTCCATCTTGGAGCCGCTCTCGATGAGCGCGGTGGCCAGGATGGTGAGCGAGCCGCCGTYCTCGATGTTGCGCGCCGCCCCGAAGAACTTCTTCGGCGGGTACAGCGCGGCCGAGTCGACGCCGCCGGACAGGATCCGGCCGCTCGCCGGGGCGGCCAGGTTGTAGGCACGGCCGAGGCGGGTGATCCCGTCGAGCAGCACGACCACGTCGTGGCCGAGCTCGACCAGGCGCTTGGCCCGCTCGATGGCGAGCTCCGCGGCGGTGGTGTGGTCGCTGGCCGGGCGGTCGAAGGTCGAGCTGATCACCTCGCCCTTGACCGAGCGCTCGAAGTCGGTGACCTCCTCGGGCCGCTCGTCGACCAGGACGACCATGAGGTGGACCTCGGGGTTGTTGGTCGTGATCGAGTTCGCGATCGACTGCATGATCATCGTCTTGCCGGCCTTCGCCGGGGACACGATCAGGCCGCGCTGGCCCTTGCCGATCGGCGCGGCGATGTCGATCACCCGGCCGATCAGGTTGGTCGAGGTGGTCTCCATCCGCAGCCGCTCGGACGGGTACAGCGGGGTCAGCTTGCTGAACTCGACGCGACCCTTGGACTCCTCGGGGTCGGCGCCGTTGACGGTGTCCAGCTTGACCAGCGGGTTGAACTTCTCCTTGCGGTCGCCCTCCCGCGGCTGCCGTACCTGACCGGTGATCGCGTCACCGCGGCGCAGTCCGTACTTGCGGACCATGGAGAGCGAGACGTAGACGTCGTCGGTGCCGGGCAGGTAGCCGCTGGTGCGCACGAACGCGTAGTTGTCGAGCACGTCGAGGATGCCGGCGCAGGGCGCGAGCACGTCGTCCTCGAGGATCTGCAGGTCGGGCTCGTTGCGGTTGCGCGCGGCGCCGCCACCACCGCTGCCGCCCTGCCCGGCGGTGGCGCCACCGGTCACGGGCTGCGCCGGGCGGTCGCGGTCACGACCACGACGGCGCCGGTTGCGACGGCTGCCGCCTTCCTCGCCGGCCTGCTGGTGCTGCTGCTCGGACTGCTTGTCCTGCTGCTGCCTGTCCTGCTGCTTGTCCTGCTGCTGGTTGCCCCTGTCCTGCTTGTTGTCCTGCTTGTCCTGCTGGGGCTTCTCGGCCTGCGCCTTCTTCTCCGGCCGCTCGGCCCGGGCCTCCGGCGCCTTCGCCGCGCGCGGCTGCTCGGCACGCGGCTGCTCGGCACGCGGCTGCTCCTCGCGCGGCTGCTCCGCACGCGGCTGCTGCTCACGCTGCTCGGCGCGAGCGCCGCCTCCCTGGCCGCCTCCTTGGGCCGCCTTGATCGCCGCGACCAGGTCGGCCTTCTTCATCCCGGTGGCCTTGATGCCCAGGCCACCGGCCACCTTCTTCAGCTCCGGCAGCAGCATGCTGTTGAGCCCACCCGACGAGCGCTTTCCGGCGCCGCCGGCGGCGGCTTCGGGGGCGGCAGAGGTGTCGGTGGTTTCGGTCATGCGGGGTCCTTCCCCAGGCGGGGCCGAATGTCTGATGAGTCGGCTCGGTGCGGTGGACCGGTCCGGACGGCCCCGTCCGCCCACGCAGCGCGTAGGAGGGTGCGGAGGATGATCCGGATCGGGGGACGCGTCAGGGTGTCGCGCCGATCTTCTCGATCAGCGGTGCGATCTCACTGGACGCGTTTCCACGTTAGCACTGCGCACCGGGTCAGGGTGTGACAACCCGGACACCGATGTGATCCACGTCGCGCACCGCGCTCGCCCAGCCTTCCGGCGTCGCGGCGAGCAGCGCCTCCGCGTCGCCGGTGGTCAGCACCAGGACCGTCGGACCGGCGCCGGAGATGACCGCGGCGTGGCCCTCGGCGCGGAGCCGGGTGACCAGCTCGTACGACGCCGGCATCGCTCGCGCCCGGAACGACTGGTGCAGGAAGTCCTCGGTCGCCCGGTGCAGCCGGTGCGGCGCCGAACCCAGCGCGGCGACGAGCAGCGCGGCTCGCCCGGCGTTCGCCGCGGCGACCGCGTGCGGGACCTGGTCCGGGAGCAGCCCGCGGGCGGCCTCGGTGCTGACGCCCGTGGGCGGCACGAAGACCACCGCCCGGACCGCGGCGGCGATCGGCGCCTGGTCGGCCCACACGTCGTCCTCGTCCTGACCGCACACCACGAACCCGCCGAACAGCGCCGGCGCCACGTTGTCGGGGTGCCCCTCGATCCCGTTGGCGAGGACGAGCAGCGCGCCGTCGTCCAGCACCGAGCCCTCCGTCAGCAGCGCACGTGCCAGCGCCAGGCCGCCGACGATCGCCGCGGACGAGGAACCGAGACCGCGGGACTGCGGGATCGCGTTCTCGAACCGGAGCCGCAGACCCGGCTGCGGGACGCCCGCGTGCTCGAACGCGCGCCGCATCGAGCGCACGACCAGGTGGCGCTCGTCGCGCGGCAGATCGGCTGCCCCCTCCCCCACGACCTCGACCTCGAGCACGCCGGGGCCGGCGATCTCGGCGGTGAGCTGGTCGTGCAGGTCGAGCGCGAGGCCCAGGCAGTCGAAGCCGGGGCCGAGGTTCGCGCTCGTGGCCGGGACGGCGACCGAGACCGGGCCGCTGACGAAGGGGCCCCCGGAAACCGGCGCCATCACTCCAGCCCGGCGGCGCGGGCGGCCGAGACGACGTCCGCGTCGACCACCGTGTCCACCAGGTCGGTGAAGGTGGAGAGTGCGGTGTCGATGTCCTTGAGGCCGTGCCCGGTCACCGTGACCACGACGGTCTTCCCGGCCAGGTCGGCACCCTCGGCGTGCTCGATCAGCAGACCGGCGACACCGGCCGCCGACGCCGGCTCGACGAAGACGCCGTCACGGGCGGCGAGGTCACGCTGCGCGACGAGGATCTGGTCGTCCTCGACCTTGCGGAACCGGCCGCCGGACTCCGTCGCCGCGGCCATCGCCAGGTCCCAGGAGGCCGGGTTGCCGATCCGGATCGCCGAGGCGACCGTCTCCGGGTCCGGCACCGGGGCGCCGAGCACGAGCGGCGCGGCACCGGCCGCCTGCCAGCCGCGCATCACGGGGGTCCGGGTGGCGTCACCGGAGTCGACGTACTCCTTGTAGCCCTTCCAGTACGCCGAGATGTTGCCGGCGTTGCCGGTCGGCAGCACGTGCACGTCCGGGGCGTCGCCGAGGAAGTCGACGATCTCGAAGGAGGCGGTCTTCTGGCCCTCCAGACGCATCGGGTTGACCGAGTTCACCAGCGCGACCGGGTAGTTCTCGGCGAGCGCGCGGGAGATCCGCAGGCAGTCGTCGAAGTTGCCCTTGACCATGATCACCTGGGCGCCGTGCAGGATCGCCTGCGCGAGCTTGCCGGCCGAGATCTTGCCCTGCGGCACGAGCACGAGCGGCTTGATCCCGGCGTTGGCGGCGTACGCGGCCATCGACGCGGAGGTGTTGCCGGTCGAGGCGCAGACGACGGCCTTGGCGCCCTGGCCGACGGCCACCGACAGCGCGACCGTCATGCCGCGGTCCTTGAACGAGCCGGTCGGGTTGTTGCCCTCCACCTTGAGCCAGACCTCGGCCCCGGTGAGGCCGGACAGCCAGCCCGAGCGCACCATCGGGGTGCCGCCCTCACGCAGCGTGATGGTCGGCGTCCCCTCGGGGATGTCCAGGCGGTCGCGGTACTCCTCGATCACACCGAGCCACTGGTGGGTGGTCATTGCTCGCCGGCTCCTTCTACACGCATGACGCTGGACACCTCGCGGACGAACGCCATCCGGCGGATCGTCTCGACCGTCGCGGCCAGGTCGGCGTCGCTCGCGGTGTGCGAGACGACGACCAGCTGCGCGTCGTCGCCGCGGCCCTCCTGGCGGACGGTCTGGATGGAGACGTCGTGCTCGGCGAACGCCTGCGCGACAGCGGCCAGCACGCCGGCCTTGTCGTCGACGTCGATCTGCACGTGGTACCGGGTCTCGGTGCGGCCCATCGCCAGCACCGGCAGGTCGGCGTATGCCGACTCGCCCGCGCCGCGGACGTCACCGAGCCGGTTGCGGGCCACGGTGACCAGGTCGCCGAGGACCGCGCTCGCCGTCGGCGCACCGCCGGCGCCGGGGCCGTAGAACATCAGCTGGCCGGCGGCCTCGCTCTCGACGAAGACCGCGTTGTACGCCTCGCGGACACTGGCCAGCGGGTGGCTCCGCGGGATCATCGCCGGGTGCACCCGGGCCGAGACGGCCGGGCCGTCCGGGGTCTCCTCGAGCGCGCAGATCGCGAGCAGCTTGACCACGCTGCCCATCTCGCGGGCCGAGGCGACGTCGCTGGCGGTGACCTCCGCGATGCCCTCGCGGTAGACGTCGGCGGCGGTGACCCGGGTGTGGAACGCCAGGCTGGCCAGGATCGCGGCCTTGGCGGCGGCGTCGAAGCCCTCGACGTCCGCCGTCGGGTCGGCCTCGGCGTAGCCCAGTGCCTGGGCCTCCTCGAGCGCCTCGGTGAACCCGGCGCCGGAGGAGTCCATCTTGTCGAGGATGAAGTTGGTGGTGCCGTTGACGATGCCGAGCACCCGGGTGACCTTGTCCCCGGCCAGCGACTCGCGCAGCGGCCGCAGGATCGGGATCGCACCCGCCACGGCGGCCTCGTAGTAGAGGTCGCGGCCGGCGGCCTCGGCGGCGGCGAAGAGGGTCGCGCCGTCCTCGGCGAGGAGCGCCTTGTTGGCCGTCACGACGGAGGCCCCGGCGCCGAGCCCGGCCAGGATCAGCTCGCGGGCCGGCTCGATCCCCCCGATCACCTCGACCACCACGTCGACGTCGTCGCGGGTGACCAGGGCGTGCGCGTCGGTGGTGAACAGCGCCGCCGGCAGGTGGGCGTCGCGCTCCAGGCCGAGCCGGCGCACGGCGATGCCGGCGAGCTCGACCGGGGCTCCCACCCGGGCGGTCAGGTCGTCGGCCTGCTCCTGGATCAGCCGGGCCACCTGGGTACCCACGACTCCGCAACCCAGCAGGGCCACGCGGATCGGACTGGCCTTGTCACCCTCGGCATCGGTGCTCACGCGGCTCAGTCTCCCATCCGCGCGCCGGGATCGACGTCGAGTCTCAGCAGGTCGTCCTCGGTCTCGCGGCGCACGACCACGCGGGCGCCCCCGTCCCGGACGGCGACCACCGGCGGGCGCACCGCGTGGTTGTAATTGGACGCCATCGACCGGCAGTAGGCACCGGTGCCGGGAACGGCGACCAGGTCGCCCGGGCCGACGTCGCCGGGAAGGAACTCGTCCTTGACGACGATGTCACCGGCCTCGCAGTGCTTGCCGACGATGCGCGACATCAGGATCGGCGCGTCCGAGGTCCGGCTGGCCAGGGTCGCGGAGTAGTCGGCGTCGTACAGGGCGGTGCGGATGTTGTCGCTCATCCCGCCGTCGACCGAGACGTAGGTCCGCACGGCGCCGCCGTCGAGCTCGACGGCCTTGACGGTGCCGACCTCGTAGACGGTGCACATCGCCGGGCCGACGATCGCGCGGCCGGGCTCGATGGAGAGCCGCGGGACGGCGAGGTCGCGGGCCTTGCACTCCTCGGTGACGATCCTGGTCAGCTCGTGGGCGAGCTGCGCGGGGTCCGCAGGGTCGTCCTGGGTGGTGTAGGCGATGCCGAAGCCGCCGCCGAGGTCCATCTCGGGCATGACCACGCCGACCTCGTCGGAGACCTGGGCGTGCAGCGCGAGCACCCGGCGGGCCGCCACCTCGAAGCCGGCGGAGTCGAAGATCTGCGAGCCGATGTGGCTGTGCAGGCCGAGCAGCTCCAGGCCGGGTGCGGCGACGATGTCGCGGACCGCCTCGAGGGCGTCGCCGCTGCTGATCGAGAAGCCGAACTTCTGGTCCTCGTGCGCGGTGGCGATGTACTCGTGGGTGTGCGCCTCGACGCCTGCGGTCACCCGGACGAGCACCTTCGCGACGGCGCCCAGGTCGCTGGTGATCCGGGCGAGCCGCTCGACCTCGTGGAAGGAGTCCACGATGATCCGGCCGACCCCGAGCTCGACGGCCCGGACCAGCTCGGCCTCGGACTTGTTGTTGCCGTGGAAGCCGATCCGCTCCGCCGGGACTCCGGCGCGTACGGCGACGCCGAGCTCACCGCCCGAGCAGACGTCGAGGAAGAGGCCCTCCTCGGCGACCCAGCGGGCCACCGTGGTGCAGAGGAACGCCTTGCCGGCGTAGTACACGTCGTAGCCGCTGAACGCGTCCCGGAAGGCGCGGGCGCGGGCCCGGAAGTCGGCCTCGTCCAGCACGTACGCCGGCGACCCGTGCTCGCGGACCAGGTCGGTGACCAGGACGCCGCCGACCTCGAGGACGCCGTCGACCTTGCGCGCTGTCCCGGACCAGAGCTGCGGGACGAGCGCGTTGACGTCGGCAGGGTCGCGCAGCCAGGCGGGACCGCGGACCGGGACGGCGGCGTGGGCCCAGCCTGCTTCGTGTGCACGCACGGTCCGGCTCACATCCGCTCGGGCGCCGAGACGCCGAGCAGGTCGAGGCCGTTGGCGATCACGGTGCGTGCCGCGACCACGAGCACGAGCCGGGCCTGGTTCAGCGGGCCGACCGGCTCGTCGCCCTGCGGCAGCATCCGGCACTCCTTGGTGTCGTACCACTTGTTGAACACCGACGTGGTGTCCTCCAGGTAGCGCGCGATCCGGTGCGGCTGGCGCAGCTCGGCGGCCGAAGCGACCACCCGCGGGAACTCGGCGAGCGCGCGGAGCAGCTCGCCCTCCCGCTCGTGGGAGAGCAGTGCCGGGTCGAAGGACTCGGGAAGGGTGACGCCCAGGTCGGCGGCGTTCTCCATCATCCGGCAGGTGCGGGCGTGCCCGTACTGCACGTAGTAGACCGGGTTGTCGTTCGAGGCCTTGGTGATCTCGGCGACGTCGAGAACCAGTGGCGAGTCCGCCGGGTACCGGGCCAGCGAGTAGCGCAGCGCGTCGACGCCGATCTCCTCGGCGAGCTCGTCCAGCGTGACGATCGTGCCGGCCCGCTTGGACAGCTTGAGCTCCGCGCCGCCGCTGAGGATCTTCACGAGCTGGCCGATCATCACGTCCAGGGTCTTGTCCGGGTCGTCGCCGACGCAGGCCGCCATCGCGCGCAGCCGGCCGACGTACCCGTGGTGGTCGGCGCCGAGCAGGTAGATGCAGTGGTCGAACCCGCGGGCGCGCTTGTTCAGGTAGTAAGCCGTGTCCGAGGCGAAGTAGGTCAGCTCGCCGTCGGACTTGATGAGCACGCGGTCCTTGTCGTCACCGAAGTCCGTGGTGCGCATCCACAGCGCGCCGTCGAGCTCGTAGACGTGGCCGAGCTCCTCGAGGTGCCGCAGGGTGTCGGGCACCGAGCCGGACTCGTGCAGCGAGATCTCGGAGAACCAGACGTCGAAGTGGGTGTTGAACGTGGCGAGCTGCTGCTGCTGCTCGGCGAGCTGGATCTCGTAGCCCTTGGCCCGCACGGCCGCGCGCCGCTCGTCGGCGGGCAGCGCGAAGATGCCCGGACTGGCCGCCTCGACGGCCTTCGCGAGGTCGTCGATGTAGCTGCCGGCGTAGCCGTCCTCCGGCTTCGGCTGCCCGAGCGCCGAGGCGATGATCGAGTCCGCGAAGTGGTTCATCTGGACGCCGCGGTCGTTGATGTAGAACTCCCGGGTGACCTCGGCCCCGGCAGCGGCCAGCACCCGCCCGATCGCGTCACCGAGGACCGCCCAGCGGGTGTGCCCGAGGTGCAGCGGGCCGGTGGGGTTGGCCGAGATGAACTCGACGTTGATGCGCTGCCCGGCGAGGGTGTCGGTGTGCCCGTACGCCGCACCGGCGGCGACCACCTCGGCCGCCACCTGGCCCTGGGCGCCGGCCTCGACGGTGATGTTGAGGAAGCCCGGGCCGGCGATCTCGACCGCGCTGATGCCGTCCGCCTCGCGCAGCCGGGCGGCGAGCAGCTCGCCGAGGGCTCGCGGGTTGGTGCCGGCGACCTTCGCGAGCTGGAGCGCCACGTTGGTGGCGTAGTCGCCGTGGCCCTTCTGCCGCGGGCGCTCGATCGTCACCGTGTCCGGGACGCCGTCGGGCAGGGTCAGCTCGCCGCTGTCGACGAGCGCGGTGAGGACGTCGACGACGGTGGTCGAGAGCTGCTCAGGATTCACCGGGCAAGCCTATCGGCGGGTACCGGTTTCCTTCCCCCGGGTTTCGCCCGGTAGTGTTCGGCATCGCGTCACCGCCCTCGGCCCCCGGGCCCCGGCAACGACGCATTGCCTCCGTAGCTCAGGGGATAGAGCACTGGTTTCCGGTACCAGGTGTCGCAGGTTCGAATCCTGCCGGAGGCGCAGGAGAGGAAGGGTCTCTGATCAGCAGCGATGCTGATCGGAGGCCCTTCTTGCGTTTCCCAGCCATCGCCTTCGGGTCCGGATCTTCGAAGTCGCAGGTCGGGCTCGTCGTGCGGGCGGTCCAGGCCGTCGGCCTGGACCGCGGGGCAGTTCGACATCGAGCGCCCGTGCACACCCCCAGGGAGGTTAGGTAAGGTGAGCCTTACCTAACCTCTGAGGAGTTCTCCCATGCGTACCTCCCGCCTCCTGGCCGCGGTCACCGCGGCGGCCGCCGCGGTCACCGTCCTTGCCGCCTGCGGCAGCTCGGCCGACGACGACAAGGCCGCCGGCACCACCAGCTCCACCGACCGGTTCCCGGTCACCGTCGAGCACGTCTACGGCGCGACCACGATCGAGTCCAAGCCCCAGCGCGTCGCGACCGTCGCGTGGGCGAACCACGAGGTCCCGCTGGCCCTCGGCGTGGTCCCGGTCGGGATGAGCAAGGCGACCTGGGGCGACGACGACGACGACGGCGTCCTCCCCTGGGTCGAGGACAAGCTGACGGAGCTCGGCGCCAAGACCCCGGTGCTCTTCGACGAGACCGACGGCATCGACTTCGAGGCCGTCGCCGACACCCACCCCGACGTCATCCTCGCGGCGTACTCCGGCCTCACCCAGGAGGAGTACGAGACGCTCAGCAAGATCGCGCCCACGGTCGCCTACCCGAAGCTGGCCTGGGGCACCTCGGTCCAGGACATGATCCGGCTCGACAGCCGGGCGATCGGCCTGGCCGACGAGGGCGAGAAGCTCGTCGCAGACCTCGACAAGCAGACCGAGGAGACGTTCGCGAAGTACCCGCAGCTGGCCGGCAAGTCGATCATCTTCACCTACCTCGACCCCAAGGACCTCAGCCAGATCGGCTACTACACCACCCACGACACCCGCCCCGGCTTCCTGCACGCGCTCGGCATGGGCGTGCCGAAGGTGGTCGCCGACGGCTCCGCGAAGTCCGAGGGGTTCTACGAGACGATCAGTTCCGAGAAGGCCGACGAGCTCGACGACGCGGACATCCTCGTGACCTACGGCCCGGCCGACGGCAGCATCCAGAAGGCGGCGAAGGCCGACCCGCTGCTCTCGAAGGTTCGCGCGGTCCAGGACGGCTCGATCGCCCTCCTCGAGGACTCGACCCCGCTGGCCGCGTCGGCGAACCCGTCGCCGCTCTCGATCGGCTGGGGCCTGGACAAGTACCTGGCTCTGCTCGCCGCCGCGGCCGACAAGGTCCAGTGAGCACGACCGCCCTGTCGCGCAGCACGTCGGACGCCGCCGCCCCGCGGCGGCGTCCGGCGGCCGCGCGCCCGGCCCTCCTCGTCGCGGCGGTCCTCGTCGTCGCGGTGCTCGTCGTCCTCTCGGTCGGCGTCGGCGTCCTGGCGGTCAGCCCTGCCGATGTCCTGCACGGGCTCACCGGGAACGCCGACGGGAACGCCGACGGGATCGCCAGGGCGGCGGTCCAGAAGCGGTTCCCGCGCACCCTGCTCGCGCTGCTCGTCGGTGCCGCCCTCGGCGTCGCCGGCGCCGTGATGCAGGCGGTCACCCGCAACCCGCTCGCCGACCCCGGCCTGCTCGGGATCTCCCAGGGCGCTTCCTTCGCGGTGGTCGTCGGGATCACCTGGTTCGGGCTGCACTCCCCCAGCGCCACGATCTGGGTGGCGACGGCCGGATCCGCGGCCGCGGCCGTGCTCGTCCACACGATCGGCTCGCTCGGTCGCGGAGGAGCCACCCCGCTCAAGCTCGCGCTCGCGGGCGCGGCGACCGCGGCCGCGCTCACCTCGCTGGTCAGCGCCGTCCTGCTGCCCCGGCTCGACGTGATGAACGAGTTCCGGTTCTGGCAGGTCGGCGGCGTCGGCGGGGCGTCGTACGACCGGATCCTGCAGGTGCTCCCCTTCCTCGTCGGCGGGGCGCTGCTCTGCGGGTTCTGCACCCGCGGCCTGAACTCCCTGCTGCTCGGCGACGACGTCGCCGCCGGGCTCGGCGAGAACGTCACCCGCACCCGGCTGCTCGCCGCGACCGGCTCGGTCGTCCTGTGCGGTGCCGCCACCGCGGTCGCCGGCCCGATCGCGTTCGTCGGCCTGGTCGTGCCGACCCTGTGCCGCCTGGTCGTCGGCAGCGACCAGCGCTGGGTGCTGCCCTGCTCGGCCGTCGTGGGTGCCGGCCTCCTGGTCGCCGCGGACGTGGTCGGCCGGGTCGTCGCCCGTCCCAGCGAGGTCGACGTCGGGATCGTCACCGCCCTGCTCGGCGCCCCCGTCTTCATCGCCATCGTCCGCCGCCAGAAGGTGCGTGCCCTGTGAGCCCTGTGACTGCTCCCGTACGGCGCCCGCTCGCCGCGACCGCCGCTGACCAGGACCGGGTCGCGCGCGGCCGCCGCGCCCGCGGCCGCCGCCGTCTCGCCGCCTGCGGGGCACTCGCCGCCGCCACCGCCGCCGTCTTCCTGGTCAGCCTGATGGTGGGCCACACCTTCTACGGTCCGGGCGACGTCCTCCGGGTGCTCAGCGGCCAGGTCGTCCCGGGCGCCTCCTTCACCGTCGGCGAGCTCAGGCTCCCCCGCGCCAGCACGGGCGCCCTCGCCGGCGCGGCCTTCGGCATCGCCGGGGTGACCTTCCAGACGATGCTGCGCAACGCGCTCGCCTCCCCCGACGTCATCGGGATCAGCTCGGGGGCGAGCGCCGCGGCCGTCTACGCGATCGTCGTCCTCTCGGTCAGCGAGGCCGTCGTCTCCGCGATGGCGGTCATCGCCGCTCTGCTGACGGCCGTGGCCATCTACCTGCTCGCCTCCCGCGACGGTGTCGCCGGGGCGCGGCTCGTCCTGATCGGCATCGGGATCAACGCGATGCTGCACAGCGTCATCTCCTACCTCCTCCTGCGGGCGGCGCAGTGGGACCTGCAGACGGCGATGCGGTGGCTCACCGGCAGCATCAACGGCGCGACCTGGGACGAGGTCGTCCCGCTCGCGCTCGCCGTCGCCGTGCTCGTCCCGCTGCTGCTCGGCCGGAGCCGGCACCTGGGGGCGATGCAGATCGGCGACGACACCGCGACCGTCCTCGGCGTCCGTGTCGAGCGCACCCGGCCGGTGATCATCCTGACGGCCGTCGCGCTGATCGCCTTCGCGACCGCGGCCGCGGGCCCGATCGCGTTCGTCGCGTTCCTCGCCGGGCCGATCGCGGCCCGCCTCGTCGGGCAGGGCGGATCGCTGCTGGTCCCGGCCGCACTGGTCGGCGCGCTGCTCGTGCTCGGCGCCGACCTGATCGGCCAGTGGGCGTTCGACACCCGCTACCCGGTCGGCGTGATCACCGGCGCCCTCGGTGCGCCGTACCTGCTCTACCTGCTCGTCCGCTCGAACAGCACCGGAGGCACCCTGTGACCGTCCAGCACACCCTCGCCGTCGAGAACGTCAGCCTCGGGTACGCCGACCGCCTGGTCGTCGACGCGCTCGACCTCGCCGTCCCGCCCGGCCAGGTCACCGCGATCGTCGGTGCGAACGCGTGCGGCAAGTCCACGCTGCTCCGGGCGCTCTCCCGGCTCCTGGCGCCACGGCAGGGGCGGGTCGTCCTCGACGGCAAGGACCTGCACCGACTGCCCTCCAAAGAGGTGGCCCGCACCCTCGGCCTGCTGCCGCAGTCGCCGGTCGCGCCGGAGGGGATCGCGGTCGCCGACCTGGTCGCGCGCGGCCGGCACCCGTACTTCGGCTTCCTGTCCCGCTGGACCGCCGAGGACGACGCCGCCGTGGCAGCCGCGCTCACGCTCACCGACACCCTCGACCTCGCGGACCGATCCGTCGACGAGCTGTCCGGCGGCCAGCGACAGCGGGTCTGGATCGCGATGGCGCTTGCCCAGCAGACCGAGATCCTGCTCCTCGACGAGCCGACCACGTTCCTCGACGTGAGCCACCAGGTCGACGTCCTGGACCTGCTCACCGACCTCAACCGGGAACGCGGGACCACCATCGTGATGGTGCTGCACGAGCTCAACCTCGCCGCCCGGTACGCCGACCACCTGGTCGCGCTCGACGCCGGCAAGGTGCATGCCGCCGGCCGTCCCGCGGAGATCATGACGCCGGCGCTGGTCGAGAAGGTCTTCGGCATGCGCAGCCGGGTCGTGCCCGACCCCGTCAGCGGGCGCCCGATGGTGGTGCCGATCGGCCGGCACTTCGCCGAGGGCACCTGACCTGCGGTCCTCGACCGGAGCCCTCGGCACCGCTACGTTGCGTACGACCCCGCCCGAGGAGGCCGTCATGACGTTCCGCGAAGCAGTCCGCTCCGTGCTCCGCCGGTACGCGGTCTTCTCCGGCCGGGCCCGGCGCAGCGAGTTCTGGTACTGGTACCTGGCTCTGGTCATCGCGGCGTTCGCGATCGGCTTCCTCTCGGAGGTGTCGTACGACGTCGCACTGGTGCTCTCGGTGGTCTTCCTCCTCGGCGTGGCCGTTCCGACCCTGGCCGTCGCCGCCCGCCGGCTGCACGACATCGGCGCCTCGGCCTGGTGGCTGCTCCTCGCCCTGCTCCCGGTCGCGGGCGGCCTCGTGCTCCTCGTCCTCTACCTGTTCGACAGCAAGCCCGGGACGAACGCGTACGGCCCGAACCCGAAAGCGGTCGTCGAGGCCTAGCGCCGGTCACAGCCCGGTGGTAGCAAGGGAGCCCGGGCGAGACGAGGAGGCTCCGATGAGCACGTCCGACCTGCTGGCCGGCCACCGCTGGGTCTCCGACGGCGGCCTGGAGACCGACCTGATCTTCCACCGCGGCGTCGACCTGCCCGAGTTCGCGTCGTTCCCGCTGGTCGAGCAGCCCGACGGTGCCGCGCTGCTCGAGTCCTACTACCGCGACTACGCGGCGATCGCCCTCACCGCGGGCGCCGGCCTGCTGCTGGAGTCCCCGACCTGGCGGGCGAACCCCGACTGGGCCCTGCTCCTCGGGTACGACGCCGCCGCGCTCGACCGGGTCAACCGGGCCGCGGTCGCGCTGGTCCGACGGGTCGCCGGCGAGACCGAGGTCCCGACCCGGGTCAGCGGCGTCGTCGGGCCGCGCGGCGACGGTTACGTCGCGGGCGGGGCCGACCCCGACGAGGCGGCCGCCTACCACGCCCGCCAGGTGCACGCGTTCGCCGCGGCGGGCGCCGACCTGGTGCACGCGATGACGATGACCGAGCCCGCCGAGGCGATCGGCGTCGTCCGCGCCGCCCGGGACGCCGGCCTGCCGGTCGCGGTCTCGTTCACGGTGGAGACCGACGGCAGGCTCCCTGACGGCAGCACCCTCGGGACCGCGATCGCGGCGGTCGACGCCGACGGCCCGCCGGACTGGTACGGCGTGAACTGCGCCCACCCGACCCACCTGGCGCCCGGCCTCGACGGCGGCCCCTGGCAGGAGCGGCTGGCGTTCTTCCGGCCGAACGCCTCGACGCTGTCGCACACCGAGCTCGACGAGGCCGAGGAGCTCGACCCCGGCGACGTCGACCTGCTCACCAGCGCCACCGCGTCACTGCACGCCCAGCTGCCGCCGTTCACGGTGCTCGGCGGCTGCTGCGGCACCGATCGCCGCCACGTGGCCGCCCTCTGGGACGTCGGGTAGGCCCGACGTCGGCCCGGACCGGGGTCCGGGCCGACGTGACCCGCGGGTCAGAACTTGATGACGCGCCGGACGCTGGTCCCGATCACGGGCCCGCTGCCGAGGTACTTCAGGACGAAGACCTGGCGCCCCTTCGGCTGGCGGCGGAGCAGGACCGAGGCCTTGCCGCCCACGAGGCTGACCGTGCGCAGCACCTTGCCGTTGCGGATCACCTGGACGCGGCCGCCGACGGTGGCGACGCCCGACGCACGGACGGCCAGGACGAACTTGACCGTGCGGAGCTTCTTCACCGAGCTGAGCGTGGCCGCGGAGTACACCTTCACGATGCCCGTGGGCACCGAGACCGCCGATCCCGGTGAGAGTCCGGCCTTCGCGCCGGTGACCTGGACCGAGATCGCCTTGCCGACGACCCCGGCACCGACGGCGTACGCCGGGCCGACGGCCCCCGGGATCGGGACCCCGTTGGCTAGCCACTGGTAGGTCGTGGTCGCATCGGCGGGGTTCCACGTCGGCGTCGTCGCCGTGAGCAAATTGCCGACCACCGCCGAGCCGAGGATCGTCGGCCTGGCCACGTTCGCGACGACGGCCGCGGGAGCCGCCGCCACCGCGGCGGTCTGCGCCGACGTGGCCGTACCCGCGTCGTAGCCTGCCTTCGACGCCGTCACCGTCACCGTCACCGTCTTCCCAAGGTCGCCGGCGACCGGGGTGTAGGTGCTGGCGTTGGTGCCGACGGTGGACCCGCCGGCCTTCCAGACGTAGCCGTAGGTGAGTCCGGTGGCGGGGTTCCAGGACCCGTTCGTCGCGGTCAGCGGCGTCCCGACCCGGGGCGTCCCGGAAATGGTCGGGAGCGCCGTGTTCTGCACGGTCGGGTTCGCCACCGGCGCGCCGTACACCAGGTTCGAGCCGAGCGTCGTGGTGGCGCCGAGAGTCGTCTGCACCGCGACCGCTCCGGCCGCGCTCGACGCCATCGTGCCGCCGCCCACGCCGGTGGCGAACCGGGCGCCGGAGGTGCACTGCTCGTCGAGCCCGCCGGTCTGCCCCGGGACGGTGACCAGGTAGCTCCCGGTAGTGAGACCGGTGATCGCGAACGTGCCGTCGGGGTTGGTCCAGTTCGACCGGGTCACCAGGGAGCCGTCCTGGGTGAAGGCCTGGATCCGGCACTCGAGGCCTGCCCCGTTGCCGTCGACGAGCTTGCCGACGATCTTCCCGCCGGTCTGCATGGTCGCGTTGACCCCTGCGGCGGTCCCGCCGAGAGTGACGTTGACGTTGCTCGCCGCGCCGGTGCCCTGCTGCTCCGGGACGTTGTTGTAGAACTGCGCCGCGGCCGTGGCCGTGCCGCTGCTCCGGCCGAACTCGACGCGGTAGCTACCGGCCAGCAGTCCCTTGACCTCGTACGCCGCGGTGTCGCCGATCCCGTCCTGCGTCCAGACGGTGTCGCCGGACGCCTTGTCGACGACGCGGATCTTGTAGTCCTGGTAGTCGTCCATCCCGGGCTGGAGGTTGACGGTCCCGGTGATCTTCCCGCCGATGTCGAGGGCGGCGTTGATGTTCGAGGTGGTCGCGCCTGCGGCCACGACCACGTTCGCTCCGGCGGCGACGGTGCGGGCGTTGTTGTTGTAGCACTCGAAGGCGTAGTCACCGGCGCCGTAGTCGCTGAAGCAGACCTTGTACGTGCCGGCCGGGATCAGCACCTCGTAGGTGCCGGCGTCGACGTTCGACCCGTCGACGTAGTCCCACGACGAGCTGCCGGCGTCCCAGGCGTAGGCGGCGACGTCGATGTCGCTGAGCGGCGCACCTCCGACGGCAGCCGTGACGGTGCCGGTGATCTTGCCCTTGGCGACGAGCGAGGCGTTGATGCCGGACGTGATCGCGGTCCCGGTGATCGTCACGTCCTGGGCCGTCTGGACGGAGGCGGCGTTGTTGTAGCACTCGCGGGCGTAGGTCGAGGAGTCGAAGCAGACCCGGTACTGCCCGGGCGCGGCGTAGACCCGGTAGGCGCCGGACGCGTCGGTCGAGGCGTAGGAGAAGTCCTCCCAGTAGGCGTCGGTGGCGTTGTAGCGCAGCAGGCTGACGTCGACGTTCTCCAGGGCTGCACCGCCGGTGACCGCGGTGACGGTTCCCGAGATCGAGCCGTTCGCGGCGAGGACCGCGTTGATGTTCGGCGTCGTCGCCGAGCCGGTGACCGTCACCGGGTTCGCGAGGTCGACGGTCGCCTTGTCGTTGTAGCACTCGGGTCGGTGGGCGTTGCTGGCCTGCTCGAAGCACACCCGGTAGGTCCCGGGCGCGAGGTCGAGCCGGTAGGTGCCGTCCACCTCCGTGGAGGCGTCCATCGCCCACTCGGGGCTGCCGTCCCCGTCCGCGTCCGGGAGGTACGCCGTGACCAGCACGCCGGGGAGCGCGGTCCCGCCGTCGGCCCCGGTCACGGTCCCGGTGATCGCGCCGTTGCGGGTCAGCTCCGCGTTGCGGACGACGCTGCCCGCGGAAGCCACCGTGAACGCGTCGGCGCTCTGCCGGTCGGGCTTGTTGTCGTAGCACTCGCGCGCGTAGAACCCGTCCGCGTCGTCGAAGCAGAGCTTGTACTGCCCGGGCGGGACGCTGAGGGCGTAGCCACCGGACGCGTTCGTCTGCGCGTCGTCGTAGTAGTAGAAGTAGTCGTCGACGGCGTCGTACTGGTACGCCGTCGCGACCGCGCCGACCAGCACGACGCCCCCGTCCGACCCGGTCAGCGTCCCGCTGACCGTGCCGTTGGCGGCGAACGCCGGGACCTGGATCCCCAGGACAGCGAGCCCGAGGACGAGCGCCCCCAGCACGATCCGGCGAGCGGTGCGCCGGGACCGGCCGGTCAGGTGTCCGGACTTGCGGGCAGGCAGCAGTGTGTTCATCGAGTTCCCCACATCTCGGCCGGGGTGCAGTCCGGCGACGACGGCAGTGGCGACACCGTAGTGACGGTGCGGACCGCCCACAATCGGTCCGCGCCACCGGCGGGAACTGGTCTGGTCAGGCTCCCGACACCCGCGTCGCCGACCCCCGGGACGGTGGTAGAAGCGCGGCCGTGCCCCGGTCCGGACCGGTCTGCGCACCCGCTCGGGCAGACTGGGCCCCATGCCGACCCGGGTCGCCTCCGCGAACGTCCTCTACACGCTCGGCTGGCGCGACGCCCGCGAGGCGCTGCGCCAGGTGCTCGCCGAAGGTCCCGACCTGGTCGGGCTCCAGGAGTGCTACGCCAACCGGATCCCGCTGCTCCGCGAGACCGGCACCGTGCGGACCGTGCCCGGGGTGCCGGTCACCCTGCCGCGGCGGCGGCCGCCCACCTACCACTGGGTCAGCTCGCTCGCCTGCGGCAACGTCGTCGGCGCCCGGGCCGACCGCTTCGACCTGCTCGAGGCCAAGGCCGTCGTGCTGAGCGGGTTCGGCAGGTCCGACCGCCCGGACCGCGCCTTCGGCACCGAGCCGCCTCGCCTGGTCACCGTCGGCGTCTTCGCGGACCGGCTCGGCCCTCGCACCGTCGCGATGATGAGCTACCACCTGGCGCCCGGCGTCGAGCACCTCGGCGCGTACATCGAGGACCGCCCCCGGCTGCGCGCCCGGCACGAGCAGGAGGTCGCCCGGCTCCAGGTGCTCGTCGCCGAGCACCAGCGGGCCGGCCACGTCGTCTACGCCGTCGGCGACTCGAACTTCCACCTGCAGCGCCTGGCAGGCCTGACGTCGTCGTGGGAGGGCCGCGAGGACGAGCCCGGCACGATCGGCTCGGCGACCCGCAAGCTCGACGACGTGCACGGCCCCGGCCGGGCGACCGCGGTCCGGCTGCTCACCACCCCGTCGGACCACCGTGCCGTGATCGCCGACCGGGACGACTGAGCAGAAAAGATCCGCTCCGGGTGTCGAGGACCAGCCGTGCCGTTCGTCGTACGGGTGAGAGCACACCCGACCCGAGAGGGACAGACATGACCGAGCAGCGCGGAACGAAGACGCCCCAGGCGAAGGGCCCCGCCTCCTACTTCCCGTCGATCGAGCGCAATTACGGGCGGCCGGTCGCCGAGTGGATCGACCTCATCGACCGCAGCCCGCTGGCACGGCACGGCGAGCTGGTCGCCTGGCTCAAGGCCGAGCACGGCCTCGGGCACGGCCACGCGAACGCGCTGGTCGCGCACGCGCTGAAGGGCTGACGCGGTCAGTCCGAGGGCGGGATGTTCTGGTTGTGCCGGAACACGTTGTCCGGGTCCCAGACGCGCTTGATCTTCCGCAACCGGTCGTACTTCTCCGGCCCGTACGCCGACTCGACCCGGGTCAGGCCCTCGTCGCCGATGAAGTTCAGGTACACCTGCCCGGTCGTCCACGGCTTCAGCGCCGCCGCGATCTGCCGGGTCTTGTCGATGTTGGCCTGGTCCTGCGCCGGGTCCGGCGGCCACATCGACAGGTAGTGCATGTTGAACGGCGCCGCCCGGTTGCCGAACGCCATGTCGCCGTCGGCCACGTCCTCGATCGCGCCGCCGCCGGCGACCACGATCATCTGGGTCAGCGGCGAGACCGGCGGCTGGACGTTGTCGACGAAGGCGTCGATCGCTGCGTCGGGGAACTCGGAGAGGAAGTCACCGGACCAGTAGTTGTGCATCCCCTTCGGGTTCGGCGCGTCGAGCAGCTGCTGGACCGCGACGTACGGCATCGGGCCGACCAGGTTCGCCGCGGGCGGCCCGAACGACGTCAGCGGTGCCAGGACGCGCTCGCCCTCGGCCACGTCGCCGACGTAGAGCAGCACCACGCCGACCGCCGGCATCCCCCGCGCCGGCTCCGGCACGAAGTCCGCGGGCGGAGCCGTGATCAGGGCGACGCCGCTGCCGACCTCCCGGGGTGCGGTGAGCATGAAGTCGCGCCAGTTGCGGAGCACCTCCTTGGCCTGGAAGCCCGGGTAGAGCAGCATCCCGCCGAGCACGACCGGCCCGACCGGGTGCAGGGCGAAGGTGAACTCGGTGACGACGCCGAAGTTGCCGCCGCCCCCGCGCAGCGCCCAGAACAGGTCGGGGTGCGACTCCAGCGAGGCCGTGACCACGTCCCCCGCGGCGGTCACCACCTCGGCCGACACCAGGCTGTCGCAGGTGAAGCCGTAGGTGCGTTCCAGCCAGCCGCTGCCGCTGCCGAGCGCCAGTCCGCCGACGCCGGTCGTGCTGACCCTGCCGCCGGTGACCGCCAGGCCGTGCTCCTGGGTGGCGGCGTCGACCGCGCCCCAGGTGGCTCCCCCGCCGACCCGGGCCCGGCGGGCCTCCGGGTCGACCTCGACGTGGTCGAGACCGCGCAGGTCGACGCAGACGCCGCCGTCGACGACCGCGGACCCGGTGACGCCGTGCCCGCCGCCGTAGACCGAGACGACGAGGCCGTCGGCGCGTGCCCCGGTGATCGCGGCCGCCACGTCCTCGGCGCTGCGGCAGCGCATGATGCGCTCGGGCTTGCGGTCGATCATCCCGTTGAAGACCGAGCGGGCCTCGTCGTACCCGGCGTCGACCGGGGTGATGACCTCTCCGGAGAACTGCGCTGCCATGGTGCCTCCTCGACGACGGATCCGGTTCCCGACTCTTCGCCCGGCCCTGCCGTTCCGCAACGCCCGGCCTAGCCCAGTGCAGGTCCCCGCCGCGTGTCCCGCCCCGGCCTGGCTCGTTGGGGAGTCATGCGCCGCCCCCTCCTCGCGCTGCTCGCAGCCGCCGCGTCCGCCGCCCTCGCACTCCCGCTCGCCTCGCCCGCGATCGCGACGGAGCAGCCCCGGCCCGGGTCGCCCGCCTTCCTCGCGCGGGACCTGCAGAACATCACCGACTCCTACGGCCGGATCCTCGGCCCGGGCGGCCAGGTCGCGAACCCGGCGTACGTGCCGTCGCTGCTCACCCAGGTCCCGCTCACCTACGTCACCCAGATGCTGGCCCAGCTCGCCACCCCGACCCGGCTCGCGCTCACCGCCGGCGCGCTGGTCCCGGGCTGGAACGTCGGCAACCCGCTGCGCGCCGGCTGGAACGGCAGCCGCGGCACCTCGCAGCGCGTCGCCTTCCTCAACCGGTACGGCGCCCAGCTGCGCGGGACCGTCTACGCGCCGAGGCCGGGCGCCAAGGACCCGTACACCGGCGCCCCGCTGACGAGCCCCTACCCGGGCGTGGTGATCACGCCGGGCTCGATCCAGGGCTCGGAGGGGATGTACGTCTGGCTCGCCCAGGACCTCGCCGAGCGCGGGTACGTGGTGCTCACCTACGACGTCCAGGGCGAGGGCACCAGCGAGACGCTGCCGCACACCGCCGGCGGCGAGCTGCCGTTCTGCAACCCGCTCGCGGCTCCGGTCGACGGGAACATGCTCGGCTGCCCGGGCGTGCCGTTCCAGCAGGCCGCCAACTTCACCACCGGGACCAGCGACGCGCTCGACTACTTCCTCTCCCCGGCCAACCCGTACGCCGCCCTCCTCGACCGCACGCCCGACAGCAGGACCGTCACGCCGGGCCGCACCTCGAAGGTCGCGATCATCGGCCACTCGCTGGGCGCCGCCGCCGTCTCCGAGGTCCAGGCGACCGACCCCCGGGTCGAGGCCGTCGTCGCGCTCGACAAGCTGCGCGGCGGCACCGCCGGCCCCGTCCCCGCGGTGCCGGCGCTCGCCGTCCAGTCCGAGTACTTCCTGCTGCCCTCGCTCGCGACCTCCACCCCGGACCCGGGTCAGGAGCGCGCCACCGGGTACGACGCCTGGGTCGCCGCCGGCAAGGACGCCCTGCTGGTCGTGCCACGCGCCTCGACGCACCTGGAGTACACCGACATCCCGCTGGTGCTGCCGGCCAGCCGCTACGGCCAGGCGCTGACCAGCGTCTACGTGCAGGCGTTCCTCGACCGCTATCTCAAGCACACCGGGAGCGACGCGTCGCTGGTCGGTACGACGTTCCGCTACCTGGAGCCGCGCGGCAACAAGGTGTGGGCTCCGGTCACCCTCGACCGGGACGGAAACCTGAGCGTCTACTACTGCTCGGCGTACTCGATCCACTCCGGCGCGGACTCGTCCGGGCCGCTCCTCACCGACGGCGACCTCAACGGGGTCGGCTGCGGCGCCTGAGGCGGCTACGACACGACGAGACCAAACTCTCATCCCGCAGGCTGCATCCGGCACCCTCGCGGACTAGCCTAGTCAGCGGCGTCATGCCGGACGCCGACCCAGCACGCAGCGGAAGAGGCGAATCACGGCGTGGCAGAGCCCACTGAAGGCGCAGAGTTCGGAGCCAACGAATGGCTCGTCGACGAGATGTACGAGCAGTACCAGAAGGACCCCGGGAGCGTTGATCCCGCCTGGGCGGCCTTCTTCGCGGGGAAGAACGGTGCCGTCGCGGTAGCGGCCGCCGCTCCCGCGACGCCGACTCCGACGGCAGCACCGGTCGCTGCACCGGTCTCCGCACCGGTCGCTGCACCGGTCGCTGCACCGGCGCCGACGCCCGTGGTGAACCCGTCTGTCGCGCCGACGCCCTCGGCCGCCGTCGACCCGGCCCGCGCCGCCACGGCGACGGCCTCCGGTCCGGTCGCCACCGCCACCGCCGCCGCCCCGGTCCCGAAGGAGCCGGCGAAGCCGCAGGCCGCGCAGGCCTCGGACGAGCCGACCTACACGGTGCTGCGCGGCATCCCGGCCGCCACCGCGAAGAACATGGACATCTCGCTCGCGGTCCCGACCGCGACGAGCGTGCGCAACATCCCGGTGAAGCTGCTCTGGGACAACCGCATCGTCATCAACAACCACCTCAAGCGCGCCCGTGGCGGCAAGGTCTCGTTCACGCACCTCATCGGCTACGCGATCGTGAAGGCGATCCGGACGCTGCCGGAGATGAACAACACCTTCGCCGAGGTCGACGGCAAGCCGACCATGGTCACGCCGGCGCACATCAACCTCGGCCTCGCGATCGACCAGCAGAAGCCCGACGGCACCCGCCAGCTGGTGGCGCCGTCGATCAAGGGCTGCGAGTCGATGGACTTCGCCCAGTTCTGGACGGCGTACGAGGAGATCGTGCGCAAGGCCAAGGACAACAAGCTGACCATGGAGGACTACTCCGGCACGACCGTCAGCCTCACCAACGTCGGCGGCCTCGGCACCAACCACTCGGTGCCGCGCCTGATGCAGGGCCAGGCCGCGATCATCGGCGTCGGCTCGATGGACTACCCGCCGGAGGCGCAGGGCGCCTCGGAGGAGACCATCACCCGCAACGCGATCAGCCGCATCATGACGATGACGTCGACCTACGACCACCGCGTCATCCAGGGGGCGCAGTCCGGCGAGTTCCTCGGCCGGGTGCACAAGCTCCTCCTCGGCGAGGACGGCTTCTACGACGACATCTTCCGCGCGCTCCGGATCCCCTACGAGCCGATCCGCTGGGCCGTCGACGTCTCCGCCAACCACGACGAGGACGTCAGCAAGCAGGCCCGGATCCTCGAGCTGATCCACTCCTACCGGGTCCGCGGCCACCTGATGGCCGACACCGACCCGCTGGAGTACAAGCAGCGCAGCCACCCCGACCTCGAGGTGGAGTCGCACGGCCTGACGCTCTGGGACCTCGACCGCGAGTTCGCCACCGGCGAGTTCGGCGGCGAGCGCCGGTTCATGAAGCTGCGCAACGTGCTCGGCATCCTGCGCGACTCGTACTGCCGCACGGTCGGCATCGAGTACATGCACATCATGGACCCCGAGCAGCGCCGCTGGATCCAGGAGCGGGTCGAGCAGCCGCACCAGAAGCCGCCTCGCGAGGAGCAGCTCCGGATCCTGCTCAAGCTCAACCAGGCCGAGGCGTTCGAGACCTTCCTGCAGACGAAGTTCGTCGGCCAGAAGCGGTTCAGCCTCGAGGGCGGCGAGACCACCGTCCCCGTCGTCGACGAGATCTGCGAGGCGGCCGCCGAGGCCGGCCTCGACGAGGTCACCATCGGCATGGCCCACCGCGGCCGGCTGAACATGCTCGCCAACATCGTCGGCAAGTCCTACAACCAGATCTTCCGCGAGTTCGAGGGCAACATCGACCCGCGCACGGTCCAGGGCTCGGGCGACGTGAAGTACCACCTCGGCGCCGAGGGTGAGTTCACCGCCGGCTCCGGCGCGAACATCAAGGTCTCGATCGCGGCGAACCCGTCGCACCTGGAGACCGTCGACCCGGTCCTCGAGGGCATCGCGCGGGCGAAGCAGGACGTGCTCAACCGCGGCGCCGAGTACCCGGTGCTGCCGCTGCTCGTGCACGGCGACGCCGCGTTCGCCGGTCAGGGCGTCGTCGCGGAGACGCTGAACCTCTCGCAGCTGCGCGGCTACCGCACGGGCGGCACCATCCACGTGGTCGTGAACAACCAGGTCGGCTTCACCACCTCGCCGGCGTCGTCGCGCTCGTCGCTGTACTGCACCGACGTCGCCCGGATGGTGCAGGCGCCGATCTTCCACGTGAACGGCGACGACCCGGAGGCGTGCATCCGCGTCGCCCGGCTCGCCTTCGAGTACCGCCAGGCGTTCAACAAGGACGTCGTCATCGACCTGGTCTGCTACCGCCGCCGCGGGCACAACGAGGGCGACGACCCGTCGTACACGCAGCCGCTGATGTACGACCTGATCGAGCAGAAGCGCTCGGTCCGCAAGCTGTACACCGAGTCGCTGATCGGTCGTGGTGACATCACGATCGAGGAGGCCGAGCAGGTGCTGGCCAACTACCAGCAGCAGCTGGAGCGGGTCTTCACCGAGGTCCGTGAGGCCGACACCAAGCCGGACTCGTGGACGACCGTGCCGGACTACCCGGACAAGCTCGCCGGCGAGGCGACCACCGCGATCCCGGTCGAGACGATGAAGCGGATCTCGGACGCCTACATCACCCCGCCGGACGGCTTCACCGTGCACCCGAAGGTCCTCCCCCAGCTGCAGCGCCGCGCCGCCGCGATCCTGGAGGGGCCGATCGACTGGGGCACCGGCGAGATCCTCGCCTTCGGCTCGCTGCTGATGGACGGCCGTCCGGTCCGCCTGGCCGGCCAGGACTCGCGCCGCGGCACCTTCGTGCAGCGGTTCGCGACGATCATCGACCGCAAGAACGCCAACGAGTGGACGCCGCTGGCCGGCCTCGCCGAGGACCAGGCGCCGTTCCACGTCTACGACTCGCTGCTCAGCGAGTACGCCGCCCTCGGGTTCGAGTACGGCTACTCGGTGGCGCGTCCGGACGCGCTGGTGCTGTGGGAGGCGCAGTTCGGCGACTTCGTCAACGGCGCCCAGATCGTCACCGACGAGTACATCACCGCCGGCCAGACCAAGTGGGGTCAGCAGTCCGGCGTCGTGATGTTGCTGCCGCACGGCTACGAGGGCCAGGGCCCGGACCACTCCTCGGCCCGGATCGAGCGGTTCCTGCAGATGGCCGCGGACGACGCGTTCGTGGTGGCGCAGCCGTCGACTCCGGCCAGCCACTTCCACCTGCTCCGCCGGCACGCGCTCGGCGAGGAGCACAAGCCGCTGATCATCTTCACCCCGAAGTCGATGCTCAAGCGCAAGGAGGCGGCCTCGCAGCCCGAGGCGTTCACGCACGGCTCGTTCACCCCGGTCGCGGGCGACAGCATCGTGGATCCGGAGAAGGTCACCACCGTGCTGCTCTGCAGCGGCCGGATCACCTGGGACCTGATGGTCGAGCGCGGCAAGCGCCAGGGCGACGACCCCACGACCGCGATCGTCCGGATCGAGCAGCTGTACCCGCGCCCGGTCGAGGAGCTGAAGGCCGAGCTCGGCCGGTTCCCGAACCTGCGCCAGGTCCGCTGGGTCCAGGACGAGCCGGTGAACATGGGTCCGGCCCCGCACTTCCGGCTCAACCTGTTCGACGAGCTCGACCAGGACGTCGCGATCATCGCGCGCCCGGAGTCGTCCTCGCCGTCCGTCGGCCAGCACTCGCGCCACGTCGAGGAGCAGAAGGCGCTCGTCGACCAGGCGTTCGCCTGATCGGTCCCGATCGAAGTCGAATCCGGCGTGTCGAGACCCGGTGAGACGAAAGGCCAACCGCATGTACTTCACCGACCGCGGTATCGAGGAGCTCGAGAAGCGCCGGGGTGACGAAGAGGTCACCCTGGCGTGGCTCGCCGACCAGCTGCGCGACTTCGTCGACGTGCACCCCGACTTCGAGGTGCCGATCGAGCGGTTCGCCACCTGGCTGGCGCGGGTCGACGACCCCGACGACGACTGAGCGGGAACCGTCGGTGCGCCCGGCGTCACTGCGACGGCGTCTGGTCCTGGTGCGTCCTGGTGCGCAACTGAACTCGTCTCGAGCGTAAGCACCGGGCCCCGTCCGCAGTCTCCCTGTCGAGGAGCGGCACGGGTTGCTCCACGACGAAAGGCCGATGCTGATGCCCCTCCGTCTCTCGAGCGCTCTCCTGGTCGTTGCCGTCGCTACGGCCGCGGCACTTGCAGGAGCCTTCCCGGCCGGCGCCCCGGCGCACGCGGACACACTGGTCGCGGCGTGCACCAACTCCACGGCGGACGCCACCACGATCAGGAGCCAGATCGCCGCCAGCGCCGTCGGCGACACCGTCCTCATCCGAGGGCGCTGCCTGGTCAACCAGACGATCGTGCTGAGCGGCGGCCGGACGTACGCCGGGGAGGGAGTTCCGGCCGACACCCAGACCAGCGGCGCCACCCTGGTCCAGGCGCCCGGGACCTCAATGCCGGCGCTGCTGGCCTCAGACAGCTGGGACCTGGACGCGACCTGGGGCGGGGAGCGGATCACCGTGCGCAACCTGGCTCTCGAGGGCAACGGCAATGCCGCGACTTCCGGACTGCTGATCCGTTCCTGGGCGACCACCGTCCGGGACATGCAGATCAAGGGATTCGGGCGGGACGCGATCCAGCTCAGCAACCCGGGCAAGAACGGGACAGCACTGGGCAGCACGCTCGTGGGCGGCCGGATCGTCGACAACTTCCTCGAGAACTCCGGCCGGAGCGCGGTATGGGTGGAGGAGCCCAGCGCGAACAAGATCACGGACTGGCAACTGATGGACAACATCGTGGCCACGACCGGGGACGACGCCTTCCATCTCGCAGACGCCGCCGGCTGGATGGTGGAGCGGAACCACCTCTACGGGATCGGCAAGAACGCGATCTGGGCGAACCGCACGTTCGCGACGTCGATCAACGACAACTACGTCGAGGACTTCGGGCGCGCGGCCACGGACGCCACCACGTACTACGGCATCTGGGCCTCGCTGGCAGGTGACAGCGGCACGGTCATCAGCGACAACCGGATCTTCAACAGCGGTATCACCAGTGCAACGCCGGGCTACGTCTTCCTCGCGGTCACCGGGAACTACGGCAACGGCACCGCGTCGGTCCAGGGCAACCTGCTGCGCGGGCCGGCCTCGACGGTGAGCACGAACCTGACCGGGCTGTCGTACACGAAGGGCACCGGCACCGCGGTCTCGGTCATGAGCGGGACCAACGTGGTCGACCGGATGAGCAGCGGCAAGGCGAAGGTCGCTCCCGACGTGACCGCCCTGACCGGCTACTGAGCGGCGTTCTCGGGAGGTGAGGGATCTGACAGAGACGTCTGTCAGAACTTGTTCTAGGATCTGCGCATGACCGTGCAGTGGATCTCCTCCCCCACCTCCGGGGACGTCACCTACCCCGAAGCACCCTGGGACATGACCGGCCAGCTCTGGCTGTCCCTCTTCAAGGTGCGGGAGGGCGACCACCCCGACCGCGAGCCCGGCGTGTACGGCGTCGCGCTGGTCAAGTACGAGGAGCCCAGCCCGCTCACGTACGGCGAGCTCCTGGTCGCCCGGCCGGTCGACGGGTCGGTCAACATCACCGACATCTGGGTCGACTCGATCCAGTCGGTGCACGGCGGCCGCGACCTGTGGGCGATCCCGAAGGACCTCTGCGACTTCACCTTCACCTCGACCCGCGAGTCCCTGGTCACCCGGACGGCCTGGACCGCCTCGCTCGACGGCGTCCCGATCGTCTCGGCCCGGTTCAGCGACGTCTCGCACGCCGTCCCGCGGCTGCCGTTCAAGGGCAAGACCTGGCAGCAGCGGTCCACCGGCGAGGAGGTCACCGCCGCCCTGGTCGGTTCCTCCAAGGCCGCGCCGTGCCGCTCGCACTGGGAGTTCAACCCCGACGGCGCGCTCGGCTGGCTGGCCGGCAAGCGCTCGTTCGCCTCGTTCCGCCAGGCCGACTTCCGGATGTCCTTCGGCTGAGTCGAGCACCGACGCAAGAGGCCCCGCCCGCAGCGAGCTGCGGGCGGGGCCTCTTCGTTCGTCCTGGGCGGCGTCAGGCCGGGAGGTCGTCCCCGTCGGCCGGCGCGGCCGCGGCCGGGGGCGTGACCGGCGGCACCGGCGAGTCCTGGCCGGCGCGACGCGCCGCGTCCCGGATCTCGAACAGGTCCGTGGCCAGGCCGCCGACGGTCTTGGCGATGTCGGCGACGGCACCGACCACGATCTGGGTTCCCTGACCCACCGCGTGGGTGACCGCCTCGACGCCGTCCTGGAGCGCGTCCTTGCGGATCTCTGCCTTGCTGATGTGGTCCTTCATGCCGACCAGTCTGGGCACCCGGCCCCTCGACGGCAACGTGAGGCCCATCTCAGGCGGCTTCGACGTACTCCGCGGCCTCGGGCTCCGGCGCGGACTTCGCCCGGGTCGGCAGCGCGAGCCGGCAGATCTTCCGCGCCACGGTGAAGAGCTGCTTGGAGAGTCGGCCGGTGTTGTACTCGATGCCGTACTTCTCGCAGAGCGCCTTCACCTCGACCGCGGCCTCCGGGTAGCGCCGAGCCGGGATGTCCGGGTACAGGTGGTGCTCGATCTGGTGCGACAGGTTGCCGGACAGGATGTGGAAGAGCTTGCCGCCGGTGATGTTCGCCGAGCCGAGCAGCTGCCGGTAGTACCAGTGGCCGCGGGTCTCGTTCTCGCACTCCTCCTCGGTGAAGGTGGCGACCCCGGCCGGGAAGTGGCCGCAGAAGATGATGTTGAACGCCCAGATGTTGCGCACGATGTTCGCCACCGCGTTGCCGGCCAGGGTGCTCAGGAAGAACGGGCCGGTCAGGGCCGGGAAGAGCAGGTAGTCCTTGAGGACCTGCTTGCTCACCTTGCGGATGATCGGCCGGCCGACCTTCTTCGTCTCGGCCCAGCTGCGCTCACCGGTCTTGATCTTCTCGACCTCGAGGTCGTGCAGGGCCACGCCCTCTTCGAAGAAGAGCATCAGCAGGACGGCGTAGAGCGGGTTGCCCAGGTAGTACGGGCGCCACTTCTGGTCCTCGTCCATCCGGAGGATGCCGTAGCCGATGTCCCGGTCCTTGCCGAGGATGTTCGTGTAGGTGTGGTGGATGTAGTTGTGGCCGTACTTCCAGTTCTCGCCCGGGGCCATCGTGTCCCAGTCGTAGATCCGCGAGTTCAGCTTCGGGTCGCCCATCCAGTCGTACTGGCCGTGCATCACGTTGTGGCCGATCTCCATGTTCTCCAGGATCTTGGAGACGCTGAGCGCGGCGACGGCGAGCGGCCACGCCGGCGGCAGGTAGAACAGCGCCCGGCCGGCGATCTCGAACTGCTGCTGGCGCTTGACGATCTTGCGGATGTACGCCGCGTCCTCCTCACCGAGGTCGGCCAGGATCCGCTGCCGGATCGCGTCCAGCTCGTCGCCGAACTCCTCGAGCTGCTCGGCGGTCAGGTTCGGGATCTTCGGGTCGCTGGCGGCGACCGTCGCGCGGGGCTTGCCGCTCTTGGTGGTCATCGTGTTGCTCATGGTTGTCTCCCTTGCGGATCAGAGGTCGACGGAGCAGTCGCCCACGGGCGCGCTCACGCAGATTCGGACTTCTTCGTCGGGCAGCGAGGACTGCTCGCCGGTCAGGACGTTGCGGACGGTGCCCGCGGTCTTGGTCTTGGTGCAGGAGAAGCAGATCCCCATCCGGCAGCCGAACTCCGGCTTCAGGCCGAGCGCCTCGGCCTGCTCCAGCAGGGTCTGCCCGGTGTTCGCGGCGGCCTCCCCCGAGCGGGTGAAGCTCACGTCGCCCTCGGCAGCGCCGATCGGAGCAGCCGGTGGCTTGAAGAACTCGACCCGCAGCCGGGGGTTGTCGTCGCCGTAGGCCGCCCGCACCAGCTCGATCAGCCCGGCGGGCCCGCAGGCCCAGGTGTCGGTGTCCCTGAAGTCCGGGACGCGCCGACGCAGCTCGAACTCGCTGAAGGTCTGGTCGCCGTGGCGCAGGTGCACCTCGACGTGGTTGTCGCCGGCGGCGATCGCGGCCAGCTCCTCGGCGAAGATCTGGTCCTCGGCCGAGCGGGCGAAGTGCAGGAAGGTGACCTTGCGGTTCGCGCGGCCGTCGTACCCGTCGCGGAGCAGCGTGCGGACCTGCGACATCACCGGGGTGATGCCCGAGCCGCCGCTGATCATCAGCAGGTGGTTGTTGGTCGGGGTGGCCGCGCTCTCGTGGATCGTGAACTCGCCGTCGGCCTGGCTCAGGTGCAGCATCTGGCCGGGCCGGGCGTGGTTGACCAGAAACTTCGACACCTGGCCCTCGTCGTTGGCGCGGACGGTGAGCGTGAACCGCTCGCCGGGGAGCGAGGCGGCCGAGGAGATCGAGAAGCAGCGGGTCATCCGCCGGGCGGAACCGGGCAGCTCCACGCCGACCTGGACGTACTGGCCGGCGCGGTGGCCGCGCCAGGTGCTGGTCGGCTGCAGGGTCAGCGTGGCGACCGGCGCCGAGCCGACGGCGTCCGGGTTCTCGCGGTGGACGGACACGACGCGGGCTCGAACCTCGGTGGCCGCCCACATCGGGTTGAACATCTCGAGGTAGCGGTCCACACCGTGCGGTGCGGTCAACGCGGCGACGGCCTTGGAGCCGAGGAGCTTGGTGGCGATGCCCATCTGGGGCCTCCTTTCAGTGAACGTGCGTACACTGAAACTATGAAGGCAGTGCTGGAGACGGGTCAAGCGAGGGTCGACGTGACGCCGAACACGGTGTACGTCCGTTCACTGAAAATCACGGGGCCTGACCTCGGTACGCTGACGCCCGTGACCGAGATCCCCACGGAGACCCGCAGCGTGAAGAAGGAGCGCACCCGGCGTGCGATCCTCGACGCCGCGCTGCGCCTCACCGAGGACACCGGGCTGGCCGGCCTGTCGCTGCGCCAGGTCGCCAAGGAGGTCGGCATCGTGCCGACCGCCTTCTACCGGCACTTCGCCTCGATCGACGAGCTCGGCCTCGCCCTGGTCGAGGAGTCCTTCGGCTCGCTGCGCGCGATGATCCGCGACGTCCGCCGCGGCGACCCGTCGCTCAGCGACGTCGTCGACCGGTCGGTCGATGTGCTCGTGGAGCACGTCCGCGAGGAGCGCGCCCACTTCGGGTTCATCGCCCGCGAGCGGACCGGCGGTTCCGCGGTCGTCCGCGACGCGGTTCGCCGCGAGTTCCAGCTCTTCGAGCGCGAGCTCGCCACCGACCTGGCCCGGCTGCCGATGGACCACTGGTCCTCGGAGGACCTGCGGATCCTGTCGAACCTGATCGTCGGAGCGATGATCACCACGGCCGAGGAGATCCTGCGCGCCGACGCCCGGGACCTGACCGAGATCAGGCACCGGGCGCGGACGCAGCTGATGATGACGATCGTCGGCGCCGTCAACTGGCGCTCGAAGAATTCCGGCTGAGGATCAGCCGGCCGGGACAGCCTCGGCGTCGTCGAGCAGGTCGTCGATCTCGTCGTCCCCGATCGGCGCGACGGGCCCACCCGTCTGCGGCAGCCGGCCGGGCAGCAGGACCGCCAGGACGATGACGACCACGGAGAGAACCGCACTCAGGGCGAACGCCCACTGCATGCCGCCGACGTAGGCGCTGGTCCCGGAGGCTCCGCCCTTGGCCAGCGACTCACCGCGGGCGGTGAGGACGGCCACCGAGAGCGCCGCGCCCATCGCGCCCGCGACCTGCTGGAGCGTGCCGAGCAGCGAGCTCGCGTGCGAGTACAGCTGCGGCGGGACCGCACCGAGGCCGAGGGTGAACACCGGGGTGAAGACGCAGGCCAGGCTGATCATGAGCAGGATGTGCGCCCCGAGGATCAGGGCGTACGGCGTACTCGTGCCGACCTGGGTGAACAGGCCGAGCGCGATCGTGATCCCGATCGAGCCGGGGATCACCAGCGGGCGGCCGCCGACGCGGTCGAACGCCTTGCCGACCGTGGGGCCGAGCAGACCCATCGCCAGACCGCCCGGCATCATCAGCAGGCCGGTCTGCAGGGGCGTCAGGCCGCGCACGTCCTGGAGGTACAGCGGGATCAGCAGCATCGATCCGAGGAAGCCCATGAACGCGAACGCCATCAGCACCAGGGCCTTCGCGTACGTCGGGTGCGTCAGCGTGCGCAGGTCCAGCAGTGGCGACCCGCCCCGCTGCAGCGACACCTGCCGCCACACGAAGAGCGCGAGGACCACGGCCGCACCGCCGATGAGCAGGTACGGCGAAACCGCCGCGTCGTCCTTGCCGATCAGGCTCAGCCCGTAGACCAGGCCACCGAAGCCGATCGCGGAGAGCACCACGCTCACCACGTCGATCGAGCCCGCGGTCGGCTCCCCGACGTTCTTGAGCCGGCGCAGGCCGGCCAGGCCGATCAGGGCGGCGATCGGAAGCACCAGACCGAACATCCAGCGCCACGACAGCGTGGAGAGGATCAGGCCGGAGACGGCCGGGCCGAGCGCCGGTGCGACCGACATCGCCAGGGTGACGTTGCCCATCACCCGGCCGCGGTCGGTCTCCGGGACGACGTTCATCAGCGTCGTCATCAGCAGCGGCATCATCACCGCGGTGCCGGTCGCCTGGATCACCCGGGCCACGATCAGCAGCCAGAACATCGAGGCCGGCGTCACCGCGGCCAGCAGCGTGCCGGTGCAGAAAACGGCCATCGCCAGGCCGAAAGCCTGTCGCGTGGTCACCCGCTGGAGGAACCAGCCGGTCACCGGGATGACCACCGCCATCGTGAGCATGAACGCGGTGGTGAGCCACTGGGCCGCACCGTTGCCGACCCCGAAGTGCTCCTTCAGGTCGGGGATCGCGTTGATCATGATCGTCTCGTTGAGAATCACGATGAAGGTGGCCGCGACGAGCCAGCGGAGCACGGCCATGTCCGCGGGACTGGTCCGGGCACCGGTAGCCGGGGCGGCAGCGGACGTGCCGGGGGCGTGTGACATGAGGTAAGTCCTTCGTAGGTCGGGGGCGG
Source organism: Marmoricola sp. RAF53 (assembly GCF_052114005.1). Taxonomy (NCBI): domain Bacteria; kingdom Bacillati; phylum Actinomycetota; class Actinomycetes; order Propionibacteriales; family Nocardioidaceae; genus Marmoricola; species Marmoricola sp. RAF53. Next base: position 173,784 of record NZ_JBFRDX010000002.1, read on the forward strand.
GCCGAGAAAACTCCGCCCGGAGAACCGTTCTCATCCCTACGACGAACGACTCCGGCCGAGTACGACACCGGCTACGCAAAAAAGAACCTAGAGGCCGGCACCGACATTCCTCGAACGGTTTTCCGGTCCAGGCCAGTGCGGAAATCGGTTGCGGGCTCAGCGGGGCCGGATGACGATCTCCGGCACGGTCGCGTCGGCGGGCAGGTCCAGGACGTGCAGGATCGTGTCCACCACCGTGTCGGGGCGGAGCCAGCGGGAGGCGTCGTACGTGCGGCCCTCCTGCTCGTGCACCTTCTCCTGCATCGGGGTCGCGGTGCGGCTCGGGAACACCGTCGTGACCCGGACACCGTGCTCGGCCTCCTCGGCCCGCAGCGCGTCGGCCAGCGCGCGTAGCCCGAATTTCGACGCCGCGTACGCCGCCCAGCCCGCGTACGCCGCCAGTCCGGCCGACGAGTTCACGAAGACCACCGTCCCGCCGGCGGCGCGCAGCGCCGGCAGCAACGGCCCGGTCATCAGCGCCGGCGCGTTCAGGTTGACGGCGATCTGCCGCTCCCACTCCGCCACGCCCACCGAGGCGACCGGGTCGAGCTCGACCGTGCCGGCCATGTGCACCAGCGAGTCCAGCCGGTCGACGTCGAGGAGCTCGGCCCAGCGCCGTACCGCGGCGCCGTCGGCCAGGTCCACGTCCGCGCGGGTCACCCGGAGGACGCGGTCGCCGCGCTCCTCCAGCCGGTCGGCGAGGGCGAGCCCGATACCCGAGCGGGCTCCGGTGACCAGGTGGGTGCGCATCCGCGACCTACCGGGTGCTGTGCTCGTTGACGAACACGATCTTGCCGAACAGGTCGCCCTCGGCCATCGCCGCGAACCCGTCGCGCGCCTGGTCCATCGGCAGCTCGCGGTCGACCAGCGGCCGGGCCCCGGTCGCGTCGAGCATGCTCAGCAGGCTGGCCAGCTCGGTGGCGCTGCCCATCGTCGAGCCGATCACCTTCAGCTGCAGGAAGAAGATCCGGGTCAGCTCGGCGTCGTCGAGGTTCGGGCCGGAAGTGGTGCCCGAGATGACGATCGCACCTCCCGGTCGCAGCGCCCGGATCGAGTGCGACCAGGTGGCGCGGCCGACGGTCTCCATCACGGCGTCGACCTTCACCGGCAGCCGGGCGCCGGACTCGAAGACCTCGTGGGCGCCGATCTCCAGCGCGCGGGCGCGCTTGGCCTCGTCCCGGCTGGTGGCGAGCACCTTCAGGCCGGCGGCCCGGGCCAGGATGATCAGCGCGGTCGCGACGCCGCCGCCGGCGCCTTGCACCAGGACGGTGTCGCCGGCCTTGAGGTTGCCCTGCGTGAACAGCATCCGGTACGCCGTCAGCCAGGCCGTCGGCAGCGTGGCCGCCTCGGCGAAGGAGAGCGAGGCCGGCTTGGGGATCAGGTTCGCCCGGGGTACCACGACGTAGTCGGCGAACGTGCCCTGGTAGCGCTCGGAGAGGATCGACCGCTTCGGATCCAGGGTCTGGTCGCCGGTCCACGACGGGTCGTTGACGATCGCGTGCACGACGACCTCGTTGCCGTCCTCGTCGTACCCGGCGGCGTCGCAGCCGAGGATCATCGGCAGCGCCTCCTCGCGCAGGCCGACACCGCGCAGCGACCAGAGGTCGTGGTGGTTCAGCGACGCAGCCCTGACCTGGACCTTGGCCCAGCCGGCGGGCACCTCGGGATCCGGGCGTTCGCCGACCACCAGGCCGGACAGAGGGTCGTCGGAGGAGAACTTCTCGGCATACACAGCGAACACGTGGTCACAGCTCCCAGTCGAGGACGAACGGCGTCAGGCGTGGTTCGAGGCTACCTACGGGCGACGCCGTCGCGTCGCGCCGCCTCCGCGACCGCGCTGGCGACCGACGGCCCGACCCGCGGGTCGAACGGCGACGGGATGATGTAGTCCTCGCGGAGGTCGTCGCCGACGATCGCGGCGAGCGCCTGGGCGGCGGCCAGCTTCATGCCCTCGGTGATCGCGGTCGCGCGGGCGTCGAAGGCGCCCCGGAAGATGCCCGGGAAGGCGAGCACGTTGTTGATCTGGTTCGGGAAGTCCGAGCGGCCGGTGGCGACCACGCGCGCGTACTTGTGAGCCACGTCCGGGTGCACCTCCGGCGTCGGGTTCGCGAGGCCGAAGATGATCGCCTCCTCAGCCATCGACGCCACGACCTCCTCCGGGACGGTGCCGCCGGACAGGCCGATGTAGACGTCCGCGCCCTCCATCACGGCGGCGAGCGAGCCCCACCGGCCGGTGGTGTCCGCGGTGTCGGCCGCGAGCGCGCGCTTGCTGGGGTTCATGTCGGTGCGGTCGCGGTGCAGCACGCCGGCCCGGTCGAGCACCGCGATGTCGCGGTAGCCGGCGGCGAGCAGGATCCGGGTGACGGCGACACCCGCGGCACCGGCGCCGGAGACGACGATCCGGACGGTGTCGTGGTACTTGCCGGTCAGCGCCATCGCGTTCTCCAGCGCGGCCAGCGTGACCACGGCGGTGCCGTGCTGGTCGTCGTGGAAGACCGGGATGTCGAGGCGCTGCTTCAGCCGCTCCTCGATCTCGAAGCACCGCGGCGCCGAGATGTCCTCGAGGTTGATGCCGCCGAAGCTCGGCGCCAGCCGCACGACGGTCTCGATGATCTCGTCGGTGTCGGTGGTGTCCAGGCAGATCGGGATCGCGTCGATCCCGCCGAACTGCTTGAACAGCACTGCCTTGCCCTCCATGACCGGCATCGCGGCCCGCGGGCCGATGTCGCCGAGGCCGAGCACCGCGGTCCCGTCGGTGACGACGGCGACGGTGTTCGCGGTCCAGGTGTAGTCGCCGTAGATCGACGGGTCCTCGGCGATCGCGGTGCAGACGTCGGCGACACCGGGGGTGTACGCCAGGGAGAGCTCGTCGGGGCCGTTCAGCGCCACGGTGGAGGCGATCTCCATCTTGCCGCCGGCGTGCAGCGCGAAGACGGGGTCGTGGGCGCGGGCCCCTTCGATCGGTGCAGGTTCCAGATCAGGCATTTGGTCAAATGCAACCATGAGGTTGGCTCTCTCGTGACATCGGGAAGCGGGACTGCGTCCTCGCTCAGGGCTGTGCGCAGGAAGCGGAAGGCGTGAGGCTGCTCGAACGCCGACCTTGCGTGAGCCGGTGGAGTGCCGTACCGAGGGGGTGACCCAGCGCCCATCGTCTCACAGACACCACGGCGTCCCCAGGGGCAAGGGGTGAATGTGGCGTATCAGACACGTGAACGTACCCGGCCCGGCCGCGGCCAGATCCGGAACCGCACGACGCCGCGGATGCTGCGGTCCGGGAGGGCGCCGCGGTGGCGGGAGTCGACCCCCTGGTCCCGGTTGTCCCCGAGCAGGAACCAGCCGGGTTCGCCGGCCCCGGTGCTCTGCCGGTACGCCGCGCGCTTGACCACCAGGGCGCCGTCCGGGAAGTCGGCGACGACGACGTCGCCCGGGTCCGGCGTACGGCGGTAGTCGACGACCAGCCGGTCCCCCGACCGCAGCGTCGGCTCCATCGACGGTCCGCTCACCACGGCGAGACCCCAACGACGGCTCGGTTCCACGCGGAGTAGTGTCGCAGGTGCTTTGCCAATCCCAGTGATCCACCAGAGAGGACCGAGGATGTTCGCGCGACTGTTCGCACCCACCGTCGAGGTTTCCGCCCACTGCGACCTGCCGTGCGGTGTCTACGACCCGGCTCAGGCCCGCATCGAGGCGGAGTCGATCAAGGCGCTCATCGCCAAGGTCGCCGACAACGACGACCCCGACTTCCGCACCCGTGCGATCCAGATCAAGGAGCAGCGCTCCGAGCTGGTCAAGCACCACCTCTGGGTGCTGTGGACCGACTACTTCAAGCCCCCGCACTTCGAGAAGTACCCGCAGCTGCACACGCTGGTGAACGAGGCCACCAAGCTCGCCGGTGCCGGCGGCACCAAGGGCTCGCTGGACGCCGAGGTCGCCGACCAGCTGCTCGCCAAGATCGACGAGATCGCCACGATCTTCTGGGAGACCAAGAAGGCCTGAACGCAGTGAAGGCCTTCGCCGTCTGCCGCACGCCTGAGCTCGCGAGGACGTGACCGGGACCAAGAAGGCCTGACTGGTCTTCCCCGGCACTTCCCGAACGGGACCACACCTGTCACAGGTGTGGTCCCGTCTCGCATTTCCGACGAACCCTCTTGTGGTCGCCGGTACCCGGGCATAGCGTCGAAAGTTGGTCGAAAACGGCTTGTTTCCGACCAATCACATCGGGAGGGTCAGATGAAGCAGCAGAAGCATCATCTCGGGATCACCGCGCTCGCCGGACTACTCGTCGCAGGCGGCACCGCGCTCAGCGTCCTCACCCCGACGGCCCAGGCCGCCCCGGCAGGAACCTCGACGAACTACCTCGTGCTCTACCAGGAGGGCGCATCCAGCTCGGGCGCCGCCACCGCGGTCGCCAAGGCGGGCGGGTCCGTCGTCGCCAACTACAGCCAGATCGGCGTCGTCGTAGCCCGGTCGGCCAGCAGCGGGTTCGCTGCCGCGATGAGCAGGACGGCCAAGGTCAGCGGGGTCTCCTCGACGGCCGGCTTCGGCGTCCGCGACGTCGCGGACAACCTCGGCTCCGACAGCGCAGCGGCCGCGGCCGACCTCGTCCCGCTGAACGGCACCGACACCCTCTCCGGCCTCCAGTGGGACATGGCCCAGATCAACGCGCCCCAGGCCCAGGCGGTCAACCCCGGCAGCAGCTCCGTGGTCGTCGGTGACATCGACACCGGCCTGGACTACACCCACCCCGACCTCGCCCCGAACGTCGACTTCAGCCGCAGCGTCGACTGCACCAGCGGAGCACCGAACACCAACCCGGCCGCCTGGATGGACGACAACGGCCACGGCACCCACACCGCGGGCACGATCGCCGCGGCCGCCAACGGGATCGGCATCGTCGGGGTCGCCCCGGGTGTCAAGATCGCCGGCATCAAGGCCGGCAACGCCGACGGGTTCTTCTTCCCCGAGGCCGTCATCTGCTCGTTCATCTGGGCCGGCACGCACGGCATCCCGGTGACGAACAACAGCTACTTCGCCGACCCCTGGCTGTACAACTGCAAGAACGACCCGGCCCAGCGGGCGATCTGGCAGGCCGAGCGGCGCGCGATCAAGTTCTCCCAGCAGCAGGGCAGCATCGTCGTCTCCGCCAGCGGCAACGAGGCCGACGACCTATCGCACCCGACCCAGGACGCCACCAGCCCGGACGACACCAACCCGGTGCTGCGCGACATCTCCAACGCCTGCGCCGTCGTTCCCGTCGAGGTGCCCGGCGTGGTCGGCGTCGGTGCGACCGGCAACCTGCGGCTGAAGTCGTTCTACTCCTCCTACGGCGTCTCGGCCGTCGACGTCGCGGCCCCCGGCGGCGACTCGATCCTGCAGCTCACGGCCGACGCCCCGAACGGGCGGGTGCTGTCGACCTGGCCGGCGAGCCTGCTCACGGTCACCTGCCTGCCGGCCCGACGCGTGGTCGACCCCTCCGGCGCGACCTACTGCTACCAGCAGGGCACGTCGATGGCGAGCCCGCACGCGGCCGGCGTCGTGGCGCTGATGCTGAGCGTGCGACGTTCCACCAACGGTGTCGCCGCGAAGCTCGGGTCGACCGCCACCCGCCTGGCGTGCCCGGCGGACGTGTCGGCGTACGCGTTCTTCCCGTCGGTGAACAGCGGGGCGCCGCAGACCTGCCAGGGAGGCACCGGCCACAACAGCTGGTTCGGCTCCGGTGAGGTCGACGCGCTGAACGCGATCACGAAGTGACCGGCCCGGACGGGGTCGCTCCCACGGGAGCGACCCCGTTCGGCTTAGTCTCGGTCCCATGAAGCCAGACGCCGAGGTCCGCGTCCCTGCCGAGACGGCGTACGTCGCCGTGGTGAGGATGGCGACCGCCGGCATCGCGGCACGGCTCGACTTCACCCTCGACGACATCGAGGACCTGAGGATGGCGGTCAACGAGGCCTGCGCGATGGTGCTCGCCCGGGCCCGGCCGGAGGCGGACCTGATCGCGTCGTACCGGCTGTCGCCCGAGCGCATCGACGTCCGGATCGCCGCCGAGTCCGAGCAGGCCACGCCTCCGGACCCGGAGAGCTTCGCCTGGCAGGTGCTCTCGACCACCGCGCGGGACGTCCGCGCCGAGGCGGTCGACGGTCTGCTCGTCATCCACCTGGCCGTCGCCCGGGACCCGGCCCCGGCCTCCGGGACACCCGTCACGAGCCTGCGGGGCTGACGGGTGGACGATCCCACCGGTGACGGCACACCGCGGGAGCGCAGCGCCGCCCTCTTCGCGGTCCTGCGCGACCCCGCGACCGACGAGGCCGCCCAGTCCGAGGCGCGCGCCGCGCTGATCGAGCTGCACCTCCCGCTGGTCGAGCACTGCGCGCGCCGGTTCCTCAACCGCGGCGAGCCGCTCGACGACCTGGTCCAGGTCGGCACCATCGGGCTGATCAAGTCGGTCGACCGTTTCGACCTCGACCGCGGTGTCGAGTTCTCGACGTACGCGACCCCGACGATCCTCGGCGAGATCAAGCGACACTTCCGCGACAAGGGCTGGGCGATCCGGGTGCCGCGCCGGCTCCAAGAGCTGCGGATGGCGATCACCGCCGCCACCGCCGAGCTGAGCCAGCAGCTCGGCCGGTCCCCCACCCCGCGGGAGATCGCCGAGCAGATCGGCGTCGGCATCGACGAGGTCCTGGAGGGCATCGAGTCCGCGCACGCCTACTCCACGCTCTCCCTGGACGCCGGCGACGGCGCCGAGGGCTCGGCCGGCTCGATGCTGGAGACCCTCGGCGTGGACGACGAGGCGCTCGAGAACGTCGAGATCCGGGAGTCGCTGCGCCCGCTGCTGGAGGGGCTCCCGGCACGGGAGAAGCAGATCCTGCTGCTGCGCTTCTACCAGCAGAAGACCCAGTCCCAGATCGCCGAGGAGATCGGCATCTCGCAGATGCACGTCTCCCGGCTGCTCAGCAGGACGCTGGAGCAGCTCCGGTCCTCGATCGACTGAGTGCTCGACGGACGGCCGGGTCAGTCGTCCCGCTCGGACTCGTTCATCGCCTCGATGGTGCGCGGGTGCAGCATGCCGACCAGGACCACCACCGCCGGCACGGCGAGGGCCACCGAGGCCTGCCAGGTGCCGCCGGTCCCGAAGTTCCAGGCCAGGCCGAGCGCGATCAGCTGAGTGAGCATGACCGGGCCGCGGGCCCACACGCGCACGCGGGTCAGGCCCCAGGCGCAGGCAGCCATCGCGACGCCGAGGACGAGGAAGAACAGTGCGGTGGTCACGCCCATCACCGCGCGGCTGCCGGTGAGGTGGAACAGCTCGGCGACGCCGTACGCCGCGGCGACGACGCCCTCGGCGAGCACCACCCCGGCGGCCACCAGGAGCGGGACCGGGGCGCCGTGGCGGGTCAGGTCGGAGAGGGCGGGCACGACACGGAGGGTAGTCGCGCGCACCCAGCCGCTCGGAGGCGGGTGATTGAAAACCGGTCTTTTTGTGACCAAGGCGACCTGCGTGGGGTCTTGTGCCGGGCAGCAGATGTTGCGAGCATCTGTGGGTAACTGCGCCCGTCTCGGCGACGTAGTTGCGCCCCTCCCCCTGGACCCGATCGGTCCGGGGTTGGGCAAGACCTAGTGAACGCGTTCACACACCCTCCAGAACAGGAGTCCTTCGCCATGGATTGGCGTCACCGCTCTGCGTGCCTCGACGAGGACCCGGAGCTGTTCTTCCCCATCGGCAACACCGGGCCGGCCATCCTCCAGATCGAGGAGGCCAAGCAGGTGTGCCGTCGTTGCGACGTGCGCGAGCAGTGCCTCGCCTGGGCGCTCGAGGCGGGGCAGGACCACGGTGTGTGGGGCGGCCTGAGCGAGGACGAGCGCCGCGCCCTCAAGCGGCGCAACGCACGGGCCCGGGTCCGCACCGCCTGATCAGGCGCGTCCGGCGCTGAACCCCTCGGGACGGAACGCGAACGCGACCTCGGTGCCGGTCCCGTCCGCCCGTGGACCGATCGTGAGCGAGCCACCCAGCTCGGCCACCAGCGTCCGGACGATCGACAGGCCCAGGCTGCTCAGCCCTGCGGGGTCGAACCCCGCGGGCAGGCCGATCCCGTCGTCGACGACGCGGACCGACAGCACCCGGTCCTCCTCGCCGGCGAGCACCTCCACGGTCCCCGCGCGCTCGTCGGGGAACCCGTGCTCCATCGCGTTCTGCAGCACCTCGGTGATCACCATCGCCAGCGGCGTGGCGACCTCGGAGGCGACCGTGCCGAACGACCCGGTACGCCGCAGCCGGACCGACCCCTGGTGCGCCCCGACCTCGCTGACCAGCGCGATCAGCTGGTCGGCGACGGCGTCGAACTCCACCGCCTCCTCGTAGCTCTGGCTCAACGTCTCGTGGACCACGGCGATCGCGCCGACCCGGCGGACCGCCTCCTCGAGCGCCTCCCGCCCGCTCACCGACTCGATCCGGCGCGCCTGCAGGCGCAGCAGCGCCGCGACCGTCTGCAGGTTGTTCTTCACCCGGTGGTGGATCTCGCGGATGGTCGCGTCCTTGGTGACCAGCTCGCGGTCGCGGCTGCGGAGGTCGGTGACGTCGCGGAGCAGGATCAGGCCGCCGGTCTGCTCGCCGGTCGGCCGCAGCGGGATCGCCCGGACGATCACGGTCGCGTCGCCGTTGCCGATCTCGACGTCGCGCGGCACCCGGGCCCCGAGCACCGCCGAGATGGTCTCCTCGTCGGGACGCAGCGCCGGTGGCACCAGCGACCGGGTCACGTCGGCGAGGTCCTGGTCGGCGAGATCACCGGCGAGCCCGAGCTTGCGGAAGACCGAGAGCGCGTTCGGGCTCGCGTAGCTCACCTTGCCCGACGGACCGAGCAGGATGAATCCGTCGCCGACCCGGGGCGAGTCGGCGTGGTCCGAGCGCTGCCCCGGGTACGGGAAGGCGCCGTGCGCGATCATCTGGGTCAGCTCGCTGGCGGTCTGCAGGTAGGAGAGCTCCAGCCGGCTCGGGGTGCGCACGCCGTGCAGGTTCGTGTTCCGGCCGACCACGGCGATGACGCGGCCGTCGCGGCGTACCGGGATCGCCTCGACCCGCACCGGGACGTTGTCGCGCCACTCCGGGTCACCGTCCCGGGCGATCCGGCCGTCGCGCCAGGCCGCGTCCAGCAGGTGCCGCTTCCCGGCCGCGACGAACGTCCCGACCACGTCGTCGACCAGCGCGGTCGGCCCGGTCGTCGGCCGCATCTGGCCGCCGGCCCAGAACCCCGAGCCGTCCCGGTCGGGAAGCCACAGGACAAGGTCCGCGAAGGACAGGTCGGCGATGATCTGCCAATCCGCCTGGAGCAGTGCCAGCCAGGCCACGTCGTCGGAGGTGAGGTCGGTGTGGGCGCGGGCGAGCTCGGGGAGCGACAGCACGGAGCCAGCGTAGACGCCGCGCCGGGGACCGCCGCGGGACGGCCCGGAAAGGGCCCAACCGGGCGGTGAGACCCGGCGGTACCGGATGCAAGAATGGGCCATATGGCCTCGGGATTTTGGGAGCAGGTAGTCGCGGACGGGTTACGGGTCCCCCCGGACCGGTCGTTGGTCGAGATGACCGAGGACCTGACCCGGATGCTCGGCGACCCGGACCCCGACATCCGCGAGGGGATCGCGTTCCCGACGATGGCCACCTGGATCGACGAGGGCGTGTACGACGACCTGCTGGTCGGCCTCGGCGACGGGATGTGCCACGGCCTGGACGTCGGCCTGGGCGCCCGGGAGGGCGACACCGTCTTCCGGCGCAGCTTCTCCGCGCTGATCCTCACCGAGTGCATCGACCGGACCACGGTCGCCGGCCTGGGCGGCCCGGACGTGGTGATGCGCTGGGGCGACCGGGTGATGAGCTGGCTCTCCCGCGAGCAGGACCTGCGCGGCTTCGTCCCCGGCAAGGGCTGGGCGCACGCCGTCGCGCACGGGGCGGACGCGCTCGGGGCGCTGGCCCGGTCGCCGTACCTGGGCCGGCTGGAGCTGACCGTGGTCCTGGACGTGATCGCCGACCGGCTGCTCGCCGGCACCGACGCGTTCCTGGTCTGCGGCGAGGACGACCGGCTGGCCTTCGCGACCATGCACCTGCTGCGGCGCGACATCCTCGGCCTCGACGTGCTGGAGCCGTGGGTGGCCCGGCTCGCGGCCGGGGCGCGCACCCGCGGCAGCGCGACGGTGAACCCGTTCCGGGTCGCCGGCAACGTCCAGGGCTACCTGCGCAGCCTGCACCTGCAGCTCGCGCTCTCCCCCGCCGGGCCGACCGGTCACCCGGCCGTCCGCTCGGACCTGCTGCTGGTGCTGATGGAGCAGCTCCGCGCGACCAACCCGGCGTACTTCGCACCGCGACGCGCGCACTGACGCCCTCCCGCCGGGGGACCTGCGCTTGTAGCCTCACGCTCATGACGCAGGTTCCCGAGCAGGACGTCCAGACCGGTGCCGCCGTCGAGGCGCACGCGGGCCAGCACGCGGTCGAGGTCGCCCGGGCCCACGGGGTCTCCGCGCTCTACACGCTGTCCGGCGCGCACGTCTTCCCGATGTACGACGGCGCCGTGAAGGCCGAGCCGCCGATGCGGATCCTGGACGTCCGGCACGAGCAGACCGCCGCCTTCGCCGCCGAGGCCACCGGCAAGCTCACCCGGAAGCCGGGTCTGGCGGTGCTCACCGCGGGACCGGGCGTGACCAACGGCGTCAGCGCGGTCGCGCAGGCGCAGTTCGCCGGCTCGCCGATGGTGGTCGTCGGCGGACGCGCTCCGGCGAACCGCTGGGGCACCGGATCGCTCCAGGAGCTCGACCAGCCGCCGATCCTGGCGCCGGTCTCCAAGCTGGCCCGCACCCTGCACACCGCGGCCGACGTGGCGCCGGGGCTGCACGAGGCGTTCACGGTCGCCGGCTCCTCGCACCGCGGACCGGTCTTCGTCGACGTCCCGATGGACGAGTTCTTCAACAGCGCCAGCAGCGTCCGGCCGGCCGTCGCCGCCGCCGAGCCGGTGGCCCCGGACCCGGACGCGCTCGCCGCGATCGCCGGGCTGCTCGTCGCCGCGCGGCGGCCGGTCCTCGTCCTCGGCACCGACGTCTGGGCCGACGGGGCCGAGGAGGCCGCGCTGCGGCTGGTCGAGGAGCTCCGCATCCCGGCGATCACCAACGGGATGGGCCGCGGCGTGGTCCCCGGCGGGCACCCGCTGCTGGCGACCAAGGCCCGTGGCCAGGCACTCGGCACCGCCGACCTGGTCGTCGTGGCCGGAACCCCGCTGGACTTCCGGCTCTCCTACGGCGTCTTCGGCGGCAAGGACGGCGCACCGGTCGCGAAGACCGTGCACCTCGCCGACTCCCCCGGCCAGGTCTCCGCGCACGCCGAGCTCGCCGGGTCCGCCTCCGGCGACCTCACCCTGGTCCTGGACGGTCTGCGCGAGGCCGTCCTCCGCGCGCGGCACAAGCCGGACTGGGCGGAGTGGACCGAGGCGCTCGCCGCCACGGTGGCCGCGGCCACGGCGCGGGACGCCGAGCTCCTCGGCGCGACCGCCGACCCGATCCATCCGGCGCGGATCTACGGCGAGCTGGTGCCGCGGCTGGCCGAGGACGCGATCGTGATCGGCGACGGCGGCGACTTCGTCTCCTTCGCCGGCAAGTTCGTCGAGCCGAAGCGGCCCGGCGGCTGGCTCGACCCCGGCCCGTACGGCTGCCTCGGCGCGGGCCTCGGCGCCGCGATCGCAGCCCGGCTGCACCGGCCCTCGGCGCAGGTCGTCCTGCTGTACGGCGACGGCGCCGCCGGGATGTCGCTGATGGACGTCGACACCCTGGTCCGGCACGACCTGCCGGTGGTGATGATCTGCGGCAACAACTCCGCCTGGGGGCTGGAGAAGGGCCCGATGCAGATGCTCTACGGGTACGACGTCGCCGCCGACCTCGCGCCGCGGACCCGGTACGACGAGGTGGTGAAGGCCCTCGGCGGAGCCGGTGAGTGTGTCACCGACCCGGCGCAGATCGGTCCCGCGATCGACCGGGCGTTCGCGGCGAACGTGCCCTACTTCGTCAACGTGATCACCGACGTGAACGCGGCCTACCCGCGGAGCACGTTCGGCATCTGAGGGCTAGAGACGCCCGAGGAACCGCTCGACGTCGACGACCACCCGGGTGATCTCGCCGGTGCCGAGCAGCTTCTGCGACCCGGTGTCGCGGGCCTCGACGGCGAAGCGGACGAGGCGGCCGTCGGCGTAGGTGACGGTCGCGGTGACCGCGACCGCGGCCCCGACCCGGGAGGCGGCCAGGTGCTCGAGCGCGACCCGGGTCCCGACCGAGGTCGACCCGTCGGGCAGGTCGAGGACGGCGCAGGTGACCGCCTCGCACCAGGCGAGCAGCACCGGGGTGCCGAGCACCGCCAGACTGCCGGAGCCGACCGCCGCGGCGGTGTCGGCGTCGGAAACGACGAACTCCCGGGTCGTCGTACGACCCAGGAGTTCGGGAAGCTCTGAAGCGTCGGTCAACGTAGGACCTGACACTCAGGCGTTGGGGCGCTTGCCGACAGGGGATGCGGAGCATCCCCTGCATGACAGAGCGCGCCTGGYGCGGACCACGGGAAGCCCGACGCCGTCAGGCGTTGGGGCGCTTGCCGTGGTTCGCGCCCTTCTTCTTGCGCGCGCGGCGCTTGCGGCCGGTCTTGCCCATGTCGGTCCTCCTCGCAACTGCTCTGGTCCGCCCTCGATCGGCGGAGCAGCGGTCATCTTCTCACCGAACCCGGGCGCGGCACCAATCGGGCCCCTCCGTGGGCCGGTCAGCCGACGTCGGTGCCCGACTCGGAGATGGTGACCTGCACCTGCCGGATCCGGACCAGGACCTTCTCGCGGAGGCTGTCCGGGGCGTGCTCGGAGCAGGACCGCGCGACCAGCGCCTTCACGGTGCGCTCCAGGTCGTACTTGGCCAGGCACGGGCCGCACTCGTCGAGGTGCTGCTGGATGACCGCGCAGTCCGCCTGCTCGAGCTCGTTGTCGATGAACGTGAAGATCTGGTGGATGATCTTCGAACAGTCCTGGGAGTCGTGCGAGGAGGTCATGACCCCGAACCCTTCGTGCCGGAGGGGAGCAGGTCGTTGTCGCGCACGTAGTCCGAGAGCATCTCGCGCAGCTGGCGGCGGCCGCGGTGCAGCCGCGACATCACGGTTCCGATCGGGGTGTCCATGATCTCGGCGATCTCCTTGTACGGGAAGCCCTCGACGTCGGCGAGGTACACCGCGAGCCGGAAGTCCTCGGGCAGGCGCTGGAGCGCCTCCTTCACGTCCGAGTCCGGAAGGTGTTCGAGGGCTTCCATCTCCGCGGACTTCAGTCCGCTGGAGCTGTGCGACTCGGCGCGGGCGAGCTGCCAGTCCTCGACGTCCTCGGCCATCGACTGCTGCGGTTCCCGCTGCTTCTTGCGGTAGGTGTTGATGAAGGTGTTGGTGAGGATCCGGTACAGCCAGGCCTTGAGGTTCGTGCCGGGCTTGAACTGGTGGAACGCGGCGAACGCCTTCGCGAACGTCTCCTGGACGAGGTCCTCGGCGTCCTGCGGGTTGCGGGTCATCCGCATCGCGGCGGAGTAGAGCTGGTCCAGGAACGGCAGCGCGTCCTGCTCGAACCGGAGCTGGCGCTCCGCCTCGGTCTCGTTGGCTACGTCGACGCCTCCCTCGGCGGGAGCTGCAGCGCCGACCACGGTCTCAGGTGAGTCGGTCATCGTCCCCAACAGTAGCGAGACGTCCGGCGAAACGGCATCCTGCGTCGGTCGGTCGAGCACGGCCAGCACGGGAGCTCCTTCCTCGGACGGTGTCCCGGCGACCGGTCGGCCGCCGACGTGGGTTCCAACACCGGCACCCCGTCGCGGATTCCCGCGCCGCCGCGCAGTCCCGAGCGGACTAGCCCGTCACCTCGCGGACGATCCACTCCAGGACCGCCTCGGCGATCACGGCGAAGGCCTCCTGCTGGGTCAGCGGCGCCGAGCGCGGGACGCGGAGCGCGTGGTCGCCGGACGGGACGACGGCCAGGTCGACGTCGGCGGGGAACTCCGCGGGCGTGCCGAACGGGTCCCGCTCCCCCTGCACCACCAGGGTGGGCACCCCGGCACCCTCGAGCTCGTCGAGCCGCGACTTCTCCGGCTTGCCGGGCGGGTGCAGCGGGAACGCGAGCGCGAGAACGCCGGCGGCGCCCGCGCCCGCGGCGATCCGGCAGGCCGCCCGCGCACCGGCGCTGCGGCCGCCGAGGACCACCGGCGTGCGGGGTCGGAGGGCGGCGAGGACCGAGGTGTAGGCCTGGTCGATCAGGGCCGGGCGCGGGGCGAGCTTCTTGCCCACCACCCGCCACGGCATCTCGACGAGGACCACGGTGATGCCGTGGCGCGGGAGCGCCCCGGCGAGGGCCACCAGGTCGGCGGCCTCGATCCCGCCGCCGGCTCCGTGGGTGAGCACCAGGGTGACCTGCGGCTCCCGGGCCCGGTAGGTGACCAGCCGGGCGTCGCCCTGCGGTGTCGGTACGCGTCGGCTGGTGGACATCAGGCCCCTTCCAGGGGGATCGGCGCGATCAGCTCCGGACCGTTGTTCGCCACGTTGGAGACCAGGGTGGAGACCGGGTACGCCTCGAGCAGGCCCGGCGCCGCGGGTACCAGCAGGCCGAGCAGGTCGGCCCGGGCGTTGTTGGTCGGGTCCAGCCAGGCGTCGTACCGGTCCCGGGTGAGCATCAGCGGCATCCGGTCGTGGATCCGGCCGAGGTCGTCGGTGGCGTCGGTCGTGATCACCGTGCAGGTCCACCGCCAGCGCAGCGGGTCGTCGGCGTCGCGGTCGGGGTCGCGCCAGAGCTCGTAGAGCCCGGCCATCGCCAGGATCCCGCCGTCGCGGGGCCGGATGAAGAAAGGTTGCTTGCGCGGCTTGCCGGACTTCGTCAGCTCGTCGGTCTCGTACCACTCGTAGTAGCCGTCGGCGGGAAGGATCGCGCGCCGCTTCTCGAACGCCCGCCGGTACGCCGGCTTCTCGGCGACCGTCTCCATCCGGGCGTTGATCATCCGGCTGCCGATCTTCGGGTCCTTGGCCCACGACGGCACCAACCCCCAGGTCAGCACCCGGGCCTGCCGCTCGGCCGGCAGCTCCTCGCCGTCCGGGCCCCCCTCGTCAGTGGCAGCCTTGCGGGGCGGCCGCTCGACGATCCCGTAGACCTCCTTGGTCGGCGCGACGTTGTAGTCGGCCTCGAGTCTGGGCAGGTCGGCGGTGCGCAGCTCGAACTCCTCGACGAGATCCTCGGGATCCACGCTGGACGCGTACCGACCGCACATGCGGACAGGCTAGCGAGGAGGACGGACGCCGACGGGGACTAAGTCCTCGCCAATTCGTCGAGCAGCGCCACGCTCGCGGCGTGGTTGTCGGGCAGGCCCTCGATCCAGACGCGGGCCGGCAGGTCCCCGATCGGGGTGCTGCCGCTGATCAGGTCGCGCAGCACCGCGACCCGGTTGCCCAGGGTCTCCGAGCGCTCGGCGAGCACCAGGAGCCGGCTCGGCCCGGCTTCGCCGATGGTCTCGGACCCGGCGAACACGAGGCGGGCGCGGTCGGCGAGCCGCGCCATCGCGAGCGCGCGCCCCATCCCGGCAATGTCGCGCAGGTCGGCCGGTTGGTCGATGACGATCAGCACGTGCTCCACCGCAGTGGTGGACTCCTCCGCCGCCCGGAGCACCTCGGCGACCCGGGTGCGGACGTGGGCCAGCGTGGCCAGGCCGGTCAGCGGGTTCTCGCAGGAGACCTGGTGGAGGAAGCTCAGCGTCTCGTCGCTCCACGCGACGCTGAGCGCCTCCGTCGACTCGAAGTCGGGCTCGCGCCGGACCACCAGGTCGAAGGTGGACCGGAGCCCGTGAAGGGCCTCGGAGAGGTCGATCCCGTCACGGGCCAGGTCGCGGCCCACCACAGCACACGCAGCGTGGACCTCGGCGCCGGCAACGAGAGCCTCCCCAATTGCCTCGAAGCGTGCGGGCAGCTGGCGCCGCAGGCGTTCGGGCATCTCCTGGCTCTTGTTGCTCGTGGTGACAGACCGGTTCGTCAAGGTTCCGAAGAGGCCCATCCCCACTCCTTCCGGGTCCTGCTGTTTGTGCGGGTTCGGCACCCCCGTGACCGAACTCGGGAGTGAAACGGCCCGCACCGAGGTTCATGACGCGGATCTGACGGAATTGTGCACGGATTTCCTCGGCCGTTCCTCCCTGCGCGGCCGAAGAAAGTGGAACGATGGGCGTCACCTCTAGTCGTCTGGTCCGTTATAGAGACAAATGACCGAAATTGACGTGCAGTCCCGCCGGGGGGACGCCAGTGATGCCGAGCTGATCTCCCGCGTGCGCGGGGGTGACGTCTCGGCGTACGGCGACCTCTTCGCACGGCACCGCGACGCCGCGACCCGGCTGGCCCGTCAGCTGGTCTCCCCCTCCGACGCCGACGACCTCGTCTCCGAGGGCTTCGCGAAGGTCCTCAACGTGCTCCTCGCCGGCGGCGGTCCCGACGTCGCCTTCCGCGCCTACCTGCTGACCGCGATCCGGCGCCTGCACGTCGACAAGATCCGCGCCACCGCCCGCGCCACCCCGACCGACGACCTCACCCCGTACGACGACGGCGAGCCGTTCTCGGACACTGTGATCGCCGGCTTCGAGGGAGCCGCCGCCGCGAAGGCGTTCGCCAGCCTGCCCGAGCGCTGGCAGCTGGTGCTCTGGCACCTGGAGATCGAGGGCCAGAAGCCGGCCGACGTGGCGCCGCTGCTCGGGATGAGCCCGAACGCCGTCTCCGCGCTGGCCTACCGGGCGCGCGAGGGCCTGCGCACGGCGTACCTGCAGATGCACACCGCGGACCTCGGCGGCGACGAGTGCCGCTGGACCCACGACCGGCTCGGCGCGTACGTCCGCAAGGGGCTCTCGCGCCGGGACGCGAACAAGGTGGAGACCCACCTCGAGACCTGCCTGAAGTGCACCGCCGCCTACCTCGAGCTGGCCGAGGTGAACTCCTCGCTGGCCGGCGTGATCGGCCCGATGGTCCTCGGCGCGGCGAGCGCCGGCTACCTGAGCGCCGCAGCCGCCAGCCAGAACACCGTGCTCGCCGCCGCCCTGCTGCGGATGAAGGACGCCGCGGCCGCCAACACCCAGGTCGTCGTCGGCGTCGTCGGTGTCACCGGCGTCGCCGGGATCACCGCCCTCGCGCTCGCACTGACCAACGGTGGCCAGTCCAACCCCGGCACCATCACCGCCGACCCGAGCCCCCCGTCGGTCTCCACGCCGGCCGCCCCGAACCCGGCGACCCCGAAGCCGACCCCGGAGCCGAAGCCCACCCAGGGCCCGTCCAGCCCGTCGTCGCCGATCACCACGTTCCCGTCCGCCGCCCAGCCGACGCCGGCCGGCTCCACGCCGGGCACGCCGTCGACCCCGAAGCCGACGCAGGCGCCGCAGACCCCGTCCACGCCGCCGACCACGCCCCCGACCGCCCCGCCGTCGACGCCGCCCACGCCTCCGCCGACCTCGTCGGACGTCAGCGCCCGGCTGGCGTTCCGCCCCGGCCTCGGCATCCTGGGCCAGCCGCAGACGGGCTCGCTCGGCAACGTCATGGCGACCGTGGACGGCATCCCGGCCGGGGAGACCTCGACGGTGACGATCCAGGTCGTCGGCGGCGTCCTCCAGCAGGTCGGCGACGGGTGCACCGGCGACGGCACCACCACGGTGACCTGCGAGGTCGCCCCGGACGACCCGGCGCTGAACTTCAAGGTGCTCGGCATCCCGGTCTCGGTCGCGGTCAACGCCGACGTGCCCGAGGACTTCCTCGACCCGAACATGACCAACAACCACGACAGCGTCCTGCTCGGCCTCCTGTGACCCGGGCTCGGTAGCCTGCGCAGGTGAACTCTCCGACGCTTGCGGACCTGTGGCCGGCGCCGTGCGCCCGCGGACCGGTGACGGCGCGGGTCGAGCTGCCCGGGTCGAAGTCGCTGACCAACCGCGAGCTCGTGCTGGCGGCGCTCGCCGACGGCCCCGGCAAGGTCGGGCGTGCGCTCCGCTCGCGGGACACCGAGCTGATGGCCCGGGCGCTGGGCGCACTCGGCTCCGCGGTGGACACGACCGGGTCCGACTGGTCGGTCACCCCGGGGATCTCCGGCACCGACACCAGCACCGTCGCGGTCGACTGCGGCCTGGCCGGCACGGTGATGCGGTTCGTGCCGCCGGTGGCGGCGCTGCGCGGCGGTCGCACCGACTTCGACGGCGACCCGCACGCCCGGACCCGGCCGATGGCCGAGGTGCTCGGCGCGTTGCGCGGCGTCGGCGTCGACGTGACCAGCCCGACCGGCACGCTGCCGTTCAGCGTGCACGGCACCGGGACGGTCCGCGGCGGGACCGTGGTGATCGACGCGTCGGCGTCGAGCCAGTTCGTCTCCGCGCTGCTGCTCGCCGGCCCGGCGTACGCCGCGGGCATCGACGTCCGCCACGACGGCGCGCCGGTGCCGTCGCTCCCGCACATCGAGATGACGGTGGCCTGCCTGCGCGCGCGCGGCGTCGAGGTCGACGACGGCACCCCGAACCGGTGGCGGGTCCATCCCGGCCCGGTCGCGGCGCGCGAGGTCGCCATCGAGCCGGACCTCTCCAACGCGGCGCCGTTCCTGATGCTCGCCCTCACTTCGGGCGGCACCGTCACGGTGCCCGGCTGGCCCGACGGGACCACCCAGGCCGGCGACGCGCTGCGCGACATCCTGGCCCGGATGGGCGCCGAGGTCACCCGGGACGCCGACGGCCTGACCGTCCGCGGGACCGGGTCGATCCACGGGATCGACGTCGACCTGCACGACGTCGGCGAGCTGGCTCCGGCGATCGCGGCCCTGGCCGCGCTGGCCGACGGCCCCTCGCACCTGCGCGGGATCGGGCACATCCGCGGCCACGAGACGGACCGGCTCGCCGCGCTCGCGACCGAGCTCGGCAACCTCGGCGCCGACGTGACCGAGCACGCCGACGGCCTCTCGCTGCGCCCGGCACCGCTGCACGGCGGCACGTTCCGGACCTACGCCGACCACCGGATGGCGCACGCCGCCGTCGTGGTGGGCTCGGCCGTCCCCGAGGTCCTCGTCGAGGACGTGGGCACCACCGCGAAGACCTTCCCCGGCTTCGA
This sequence comes from Marmoricola sp. RAF53, assembly GCF_052114005.1. Classification (NCBI taxonomy): domain Bacteria; kingdom Bacillati; phylum Actinomycetota; class Actinomycetes; order Propionibacteriales; family Nocardioidaceae; genus Marmoricola; species Marmoricola sp. RAF53. The sequence continues at coordinate 192,952 of NZ_JBFRDX010000002.1, forward strand.
GCGGACCTGGTCGGCCCTCTTCGGCGAGGAGCAGCGCCCGGCATGAGCCCCCGCTACGACGAGCACGACCCGGAGTCCTACGAGCGGCCCCGGCGCCGCACTCGTCCGCGGACCAAGGAGCGCCCGACGTACGACGACGCGGTCCCGGCGGTGGTCACCACGGTCGACCGCGGCCGGCTGACCTGCCTGCTCGAGGACGGAACCCCGGTGATTGCCATGAAGGCCCGTCCGCTGGGTCGCAAGGGCGTCGTCGTCGGCGACCGGGTCCGCATCGTCGGCGACGTCACCGGCGCCCCGGGAAGCCTGGCCCGGATCGTCACCGTCGACGAGCGGGTGACCGTCCTGCGCCGCACCGCGGACGACACCGACCCGGTCGAACGGGTCCTGGTGTCGAACGCCGACCAGCTCGTCATCGTCGCCGCGCTGGCCGACCCCGAACCGCGGCCGCGGCTGATCGACCGGGCCCTGGTCGCGGCGTACGACGCCGGGATGGACCCCCTGCTCTGCCTGACCAAGTCCGACCTGGCCGACCCCGACACCCTGGTCTCGATCTACCGCCCGCTCGGGGTCCCGTACGTCGTCACCCAGCGCGGCGCCGACGTCTCCGCGGTCCGCGAACGGCTGGTCGGCCGCACCAGCGTCCTGGTCGGGCACAGCGGCGTCGGCAAGTCCACCCTCGTCAACGCCCTGGTACCGGACGCGATGCGCTCGACCGGCGTCGTGAACGCGGTCACCGGTCGCGGCCGGCACACCTCGACGAACGCGCTGATGCTGCCGCTCCCGGGAGCCGACGGCATCGTCGACGGCTGGATCGTCGACACCCCCGGCATCCGCTCCTTCGGCCTGGCGCACGTCGACCCCGACCACCTCATCGAGGCGTTCGGCGACCTGCACGAGCTGACCCGGGACTGCCCGCGGGGGTGCACCCACGGTTTCGGGGAGCCCGAGTGCGGGCTCGACGAGGCGGTCGGCGACCAGCGCGACCGGGTGGAGTCGTTCCGCCGGCTGCTGGCCGCGCGTGACCCGCGCGAGGGCGACTGAGGAACGTCTCCGAGCCTCAGTCCTCGGGCGTGTCCTCGGCCAGCCGGCGGCGCTCGGCGAGGTCGTGGACCTGACCGCCGCCGCGCTGCGCGTGCCGGGACGCGTCGTCGACCGTGCCGAGGAAGGCGAGCGCCTGGTCGTGGAGCTTGCCGTTGCTCGCCAGCGCGTTGCCGCCGTGCGGGCCGGGCTCGCCGTCCAGGGAGGTGAAGATGCCGCCGGCCTCGCGGACGATCACGTCCAGCGCGGCCATGTCGTAGAGCTCGAGCTCCGGCTCCGCGGCGATGTCGACCGCGCCCTCGGCCACGAGCATGTAGGACCAGAAGTCGCCGTACGCACGGGTGCGCCAGCAGCGCCGCGACAGCGCGAGGAAGTCGTCCAGCCGGCCGCGCTCCTCCCAGCCGTGCAGCGACGCGTAGGAGAGCGAGGCGTCCTCGATCCGGGACACGTCCGAGACCTGGCAGGCGGTGGCCCGCAGCAACGACTTGCCGGTCCAGGCGCCGCCGTCCTTCATCGCCCACCAGCGTCGGTTCAGCTGCGGCGCGGACACCACCCCGACGACGACCTCGTCGTCGACCATCAGCGAGATCAGCGTCGCCCACACGGGGACGCCGCGGACGAAGTTCTTGGTGCCGTCGATCGGGTCGACGACCCACCGGCGCTGGCTGTGGCCGGTGGCCCCGGACTCCTCACCGAGCACCGCGTCGCGGGGCCGGGCCCGGGAGAGCGTGCGCCGGATGCCGTCCTCGACCGCCTGGTCGGCGTCGGTCACCGGGGTCAGGTCCGGCTTGGTCATCACGTGCAGGTCGAGCGCCTTGAACCGCGCCGACGTGAGCGAGTCCGCGTCGTCCGCGAGGACGTGCGCGAGCCGGAGGTCGTCGGTGTAGTCGAGGGGCATGCGAGCAAGGTTAGTGCGCGCCGCCCCCACCCCCGGACCGCGGGCGGCTCAGGCCAGGACGAGGACCAGTCCGGCGACGCCGGGAAGGATGCCGAGCACCAGCCACGGCGAGGGCAGCTTCTGCCGGTGGATGAGCATCCCGCAGGCGACGGCGATGACGCCGAAGGCGGCCGCGATGACGCAGAGCCCGACGCGCGAACCGGTCGTCATGTCGTCGGGGAGAACCGCGGCCAGGACGATCCCGACCGACAGGTGGAAGATCGTGGTCGCCGCGAGGATCGACATCACCCAGCGCTGGACGTGGGTGAGGCTCACCGGGTCCTGCCGCCGCGGCGGCGCCGAGGGGTCGATCAGGTGGCGAGCCCGACGTACCGGCGGGGCCGCCGGTACGTCGGGTTCGAGGTCGTTCACGGGGATCGGGGTCAGCGGACCGCGAGCAGGTCCACGACGAAGATCAGCGTCTCGCCCGGCTTGATCGCGCCGCCGGCACCGCGGTCGCCGTAGCCCAGGTGCGGCGGGATCACGAGGGTGCGGCGGCCGCCGACCTTCATGCCCTGGACGCCCTGGTCCCAGCCGGCGATGACCTGGCCGACGCCGAGGCGGAAGTCCAGCGGGGCGCCCCGGTTGTAGGACGCGTCGAACTCCTCGCCGGTCGAGTGCGCGACACCGACGTAGTGCACCGACACGGTCTTCCCGGCGGTCGCCTCGTCACCCTCGCCGACCTTCTGGTCGGTGACCACCAGGTCGGCGGGCGGCGGGCCCTCAATGAAATCGATCTCAGGCTTCTCACTCATACCTCGACCCTACCCAGGCGTGGCAGGGGTCGCGAGACGTGGTGCCTGCCAAGGCGGAGGGGCGAAGGCGTCCTTCAGCGGAGCGCAGCGGAGCGGACGTCGAGGCCCGACAACGCCGGCAGGTGCCGCGTATCGCGGCTCCTGCTACGTCTGGTGGACGTAGGAGTCCAACTGGTCGCGCTCGAACTCGACCTGGTCGATGTGGCTCTTCACCACGTCGCCGATGCTGATCACGCCGACCAGGTGGCCGTCGTCGACGACCGGGAGGTGGCGGAACCGGCCCTCGGTCATCGTCGCGCGGACCTCGTCCAGCGAGTCGGCGGGCCCGCAGGTGCTGACCTGGGTCGTCATGATCTCGGAGACCCGCGCCCCCAGGAGTGCGTCGTTGCCGACCAGGTGGCGCACGACGTCGCGCTCGCTGACGATGCCGGACACGGTGGTGCCGTCGCTGCTCACCACGGCGGCACCGATGTTGTGCTCACCGAGCAGCGCGACCAGGTCCCGGACGCTGGCGTCCGGGGTGATGGTGATGGTCTCGTGGTTGGCCTTGGCGGCGATCACCTCACTGATCCTCATACCGCCGAATCTAGTGGGCGCGAGACACGATGCCAACGGTCTCGCCCTGCGCCGTCACGGTGTCGCCCGGGACGAGCTGGCGGCCACGCCGGGTCTCCGGCTCCCCGTTGACCCGGACCGCGCCGCCGGCGAGCAGCGCCTTGGCGTCGCTGCCGTCGTCGACCAGGTCGGCCAGCTTGAGCAGCTGGCCCAGTCGGATCGAGTCGTCCCGGATCTCCACCTCGCGCATGCGGCCCATCCTCTCAGGCCGGCGATCGGACCAGGGCTCGGACCAGGGCTCGGACCAGGGCTCGGACCAGGGCTCGGACCAGGCTCAGACCAGGGGTCAGACCAGGACCGTGGTGACCGCGTGGATCAGCACCCCGACCAAGCCGCCGACGATGGTGCCGTTGATCCGGATGAACTGGAGGTCCCGGCCGACGTGCAGCTCGATGCGCTCCGCCGCCTCCTCGCCGTCCCAGCGCTCGATGGTGTGCGTGATCACCCCGGTCAGCTCGCCGCCGTAGCGGCGTACCCCGAAGACGGCCGCGTCGGCGACCACCGCGTCGCAGCGCTCCTGCAGCGCCCGGTCGGTGGTGAGCCGGTGGCCGAACGCGACCAGCTCGGCCTGGGCCCGCGCGCGCAGCGGTCCGTCGTCGTCGGCGAGCGCGTCCAGGAGGGCACGCTTGAACGCGTCGAAGACCGCCATCCCGCTGGCCAGGAGCTGCGGGTGCTCGAGCAGCCGGACCTTCAGCCGCTCCGCCCGGGCCTGGGTCTCCGGTCTGGTGAGCAGGTCCTCGGCGAGCTGGTGCAGCAGGCTGTCGAGCGCGTGCCGGGCCCGGTGCTGGGGGTCCGCCCGGATGTCGGCGATCCAGCGGACCGCCTCCAGGTGGATCCGGTCGGTGACCACCTCGTTGAGCCGGTCGGGCGCCCACCAGGGGGCGCGCTCGCTGAGCACCTGGGCGAAGGTCTCCTGGTTGTGCACCAGCCAGTGGTGCCCCTCCTCCAGGGCCAGGTCGACGAGCCCGTGGTGCGCGTCGTCACTGAGCACCTCGGCGAGCAGGTTGCCGGCGATCGGGGCCACCGGTTCGGCGACGAGCCGCGGGATCAGCACCTCGGCGACGAGCGCCTCGACGTCGGCGTCGCGGAGCCGCCGGACACCGAGCGCGAGCAGCTGGGAGCCCTCGGCGACGACCCTGGCCGCGTTCGCCGGCTCGGCCACCCACTCCCCGGCCCGGGCCGAGATCCGCGCCTCGGCGAGCCGGCCGCGGATGATGTCCTCCTGGAGGAAGTTGTCGGCGAAGAAGTCCTCGAGGCTGCGCCCGAACTCGTCCTTCCGCTTCGGGATCAGCGCGGTGTGCGGGACGGGCAGTCCGAGCGGGTGCCGGAACAGCGCGGTCACCGCGAACCAGTCCGCGATCGCGCCGACCATGGACGCCTCCGCCCCCGCGTTCACGTAGCCCCAGAAGCCGCCCCGGTCGAGGGTCGCGACGTAGACCGCGGCCGCGAACAGGAGCAGGCCGAGGGCGACGGCGCGCATGCGCCGGAGCCGGCGCCGCCGCTCGGCGTCCGCGGCACCTTCGGGGAGGACCAGGTCGATGCTCATCGCACCGCGACGCTACCGAACGGCGAGACCGTTCGTCGCCCACGGGTTCCTGACCTACCCTCAGGTGTGCCCTCCCAGCTCCGGGGCGCCTCCGTGTGTGGGATCACGGCGGCGCTCGTCCTCGCTCTCGTCACCCTCGTCAACCCCGTCCCGGCCACCGCGCGCGCCGAGGACGGCCGCCACGAGAGCGCGCGCGCCGTGCTCCGCGCGGTCGGCGCCGCGTTCACCCCGGCGCGCCGCGCGCCCGGGACGCGGCTCCCCTACCGCGACGTCGGCCTGCTGCTCCGCGAGCTCCGGGCGGCCCGGCCGCACCTGAGCACCAGCGAGCGCGCGGCCGCGGACCGGTACCTGGCCGGCCCGGCCGCCACGGCCGCCTCCTCGACGTCGTGCACGAACTCCTTCCTCGGGCCCAGGACGCTGCCGACGGCGCACTTCTGCGTCCGGTACCTCGCCGGGGACGAGCAGCAGGCCCAGCTCACCGCGGACACCCTGGAGTACGTGTACGCGACGGAGATCGGCACGTTCGGCTTCCGCGCCCCGCTCAGCGACGGCGACGGCCGGCTCGACGTGAGCATCACCGACGACCTCGGCGGGCAGGGCATCTACGGCTACTGCAGCACCACCTCGTCGGCTGACCAGTCGCCGGCGTACTGCGCGCTCGACGACGACTTCTCCCCCAGCCAGTACGGCGCCCCGGCGATCAACTCGCTCCGGGTCACCGCCGCGCACGAGTTCTTCCACGCGATCCAGTTCGCCTACGACGCCGGCCAGGAGACCTGGGCCATGGAGGGCACCGCCGTCTGGGCCGAGGACGAGGTCTACCCGGCCATCAACGACTACCTGCAGTACCTGCGCTTCAGCCCGGTCCGCGAACCCGGTACGCCGATCGACTCGAACGGCACCTTCGAGCGCTACGGGATCGTGGTCTTCTGGAAGTTCCTGTCCGAGTACGTCGGCGACCGCGCCGTCATCCGGCGTTTCTGGCAGTACGCCGACGCCCCGGCCGGGCGCAACGCGCGCCAGGCGGTGGTGGCCGCGCTGGCGGCGTACGGGCGCTCGTTCGAGGCCGCGTTCGCCCGGTTCACCGCCTGGAACACTCTGCCGCCCGGAAGCTATCGCGACCGCGCGCTCTGGCCGGCGCCGGCGTTCGCCGGATCCGCCACCCTGCGCGCCGGCACGCCGCGGCTCAACGCCACCTTCCGGCTCGACCACCTCACCGGCACCGCCGTGCTGCTCCGCCCGGGGCCGCGGCTGCCGGTCCGCACCCGGCTGCGGGTCTACCTCAACGGCCCCGCGCGGAGCACCGCGCCGCAGGCGCTGGTCCAGCTCCGGATGCGCAACGGCACCGTCCGGTACTTCGGGGTGCCGCTGGACGCGGCCGGCAACGGCGGCCGCACCGTGCCCTTCGACCGGACGAAGGTCGCGTCCGCCGTGGTCACCCTGAGCAACGCCTCGCTCGCGGGGGCCGACGGCCAGCCGTTCCAGCTCGGTGCGAGGCTGGTGCGATGAGCACCCCCGCCGAGACCGGGCTGGCCCGCTGGCACGCCGCCGTCGAGAGCGGCGATCCGGCGGCCCTCCCCGCGCTGGTCGCCCCCGACGCCGTCTTCCGCTCGCCCGCGGTGCACTCCCCGCAGGAGGGCCGCGACCTGGTCGTCGCCTACCTCGGCGCCGCGTTCGTGGTCCTCGGCCCGGAGCTGGCCTACCACGACACCTGGACCCGCGAGTCCGACGCGGTGCTGCGGTTCACCACCGAGGTGGACGGGATGCAGGTCGAGGGCATCGACATGATCCGGTGGGACGACGACGGCCTGATCACCGAGTTCACGGTGATGGTCCGGCCGTTCAAGGCGCTGGAGGCCGTGATCGCGGCGATGGCGAAGCAGCTCTTCGGCTGAGCCCTGGCGAAATCAGCCGACCCAGAAGCCGCGGGAGCCGCCCCACCAACCCCCGAAGCCCATGTCCTCGCCCCGGGACGCGTTCGAGCCGCGGCCGCCGCGGGCGCCCAGGTAGCTGCCGACCACGGCGGCGCCGAGGTCGTCCAGCTCGGGGGCGACCACGCGGCCGTCGACCCGCTTGGCCATCGACTCGATGAACCGGGCCAGGCCCGGGTCGTCCCCGAGGCGGAAGAAGGTGGTCTGCGCGCCGAGGCGGCCGGCGTTGTCGAGCTCGCGGACGCTGTAGGCGATGGTCAGCGGGTGCGGCGGGTAGGCGAAGTAGACCTCGCCGTCCGGCTCCAGGTGCGAGGTCGGCTCGCCGTCGGTGACGATCAGCAGCACCGGCTGGGCGTTCGGGTGCTTGCGGAAGTGCCGGTTGGCCAGCAGCAGCGCGTGGTGCAGGTTCGTCCCCTTCGCCCACATCGCATCCAGCGCGGTGAGCTCCTCGATCTCCATCACCTGGGCGTGCCGGCCGAAGCCGATGAGCTGGAGGTGGTCGCCGCGGAACCGGCTGGTGATCAGCTGGTGCAGCGCCAGCGCGGTGCGCTTCATCGGCACCCAGCGGCCGTCCATCGCCATCGAGAACGAGGTGTCGACGAGCAGCGCGACGGCCGCCTGGGTGCGCGCCTCGGTCTCCATCACCTCGATGTCCTGCATCTGGAAGAGGCGGCCGCCGTCCGCACCCGCGTCGGGCGACTCGGCCCGGCGGCGTACGGCGTTGAGCACGGTCCGCGGGATGTCCCACGGCTCGGTGTCGCCGAACGCCCACTCCCGGGTCGCCCCGCTGCGCTCGCCGGCGGCACCGGCCTGACGCAGGTCGCGCTGGCCCTGCCGGCCGGACAGCCGGGTCGCCACGTCGCGCAGCAGCGCCTTGCCGAGCTGACGCATCGCCTTCGGCGAGAGCCGGAGCTGGCCGTCGGAGGTCCGCTTCAGGTAGCCGGAGTCGCGCAGCGCCCGCTCCAGGTCCTGCAGGGTGCGGGCGTCCACCGCGGCCTGGTCACCGAGCTGGCGGGCCAGCTTGTCGAGGTCGAGGTCGTCCATCCGGGCGCCGCCGTAGGACTGGGAGAGCTGTTCGGCGAGGTCGTCGAGCTCGGCGAGGTCCTGCAGGGCTCCGGTCCCATCGCCGAGCCCGAGGCCCTGCTCGCCGCTGAACTCCTCCGAGCCGCCCCAGTCCTCTCCCGGGCGCAACGCCTGCAGGTTGCCGTCGAGGCGGTTCAGGGATTCCATCAGCTCCGGGGAGCCGAACGCCTGCGCGGAGAGCTCCATCAGCTCCTGCCGCTGCTCGGGTGACATCGAGCTGAGCATCCGCTGCGCGGCCGCGGAGCGCTGCGCGAGCGCGTCGAGCAGCTCGTCGATGTTCTGCGGGTTCTCCGGGAAGAAGTCCCCGTGCTTGTCCATGAACTCGGCGAAGTCCTCCGGGGTGTCCATCCCCTGGCGGTTCTTCTCCAGCAGCTCGTTGAGATCGGAGAGCATCTCGTTGATCGCGGCCCGGTCGGCCTCGGTGGCCCCCTCGAGCGCCTGCTTCATGCCCTGGAACCGCTGGTCCAGGAGCTCGCGGCCGAGCAGATCCTTGATCTTCTCGTAGTCGGCCCGCGCCTCGGCGCTCTGCCAGTCGTACGACGCCAGCTCGCTCACCGCCGCGGCGGTCGAGGGCGGCAGCTCTTCCAGCTGCATCTCCCGGAACGCCCGGTCCGCGTCGTCGAGGTCGACGTCGCGGGCGAGCTGGCCGCGCTCGGCGAGGACGGCCCGGTCGAGCAGCTCGCGGACCTCGTCGAGGGTGCCGTTCAGGTTGTGCCGGGAGAGCAGCTCCTGGCGCTTGCGGGCCACCTCGCGGGCCAGGTCGTCGAGGCCGCGGCGGTCCTGCCCGCCGCGCCGCAGGAACTCCTGCATCGCGCGCTCCGGGGAGTACCCGGCCATCACGTCCTCGCCGATGTGCTCCAGCGCCTCGGCGAGGTCGACCGGCGGGGCGAGCGGGTCCGGCCCGCCGGCGTAGCGCCGGTAGACGGAGCGGTGCGGGTCCCGGCGATCAGCCATAGACGGTCTCCCCGTCGGTCGTCTCCTTGGCGACCTGGCGGGCCAGGTACAGGCCCTCCAGGGCGAGCTCGATGGCGCCGGCGCGGGTGCCGTCGGAGTCCGCGCCGAGCCGGTCGCAGACGTCGTCGTACAGCTCGGACTCACCGAGCGCGGGCAGGCCGGCGAGGAAGTCGCGGGCGGTGACGTGCTCGCCGGTGGTGACGCTGCCGCCGTTCTCCAGGGCGCTGACCAGCAGGCCCAGGTCGATGCCGGCCAGGTGGGCGCGGACGGTCTCCGCGGTGGCGAGCCGGAGCAGGTGGCCGAGGATCTCCTCCTCGCGGCCCTCCTCGCCGGTCTCGAACTCGATCTTGCCGCCGAGGACGTCGACCGCGGTCTGCAGGTCGACGACCCGCGCCACCGGCTCGTCCTCGCCCCGGACGCTGGCCCGGTGCAGCGCGGCCGCGGCGACCGTCTCGGCGCCGGCGATCGCGAACCGGGCGCTGACCCCGGACCGCTGGTCGACGGACTGGCTTTCCCGCAGCCCGCGGGTGAACCGGGCCAGGATCTCGACGAGGTGGTCGGGGACGTCGGCGACCAGGTGCGCCTCCTGCCGGATGACGGCGATCTCGTCGGCGATCCGGGTCGGGTAGTGCGTCCGCACCTCGGCGCCGAAGCGGTCCTTGAGCGGGGTGATGATCCGGCCGCGGTTGGTGTAGTCCTCGGGGTTGGCGCTGGCCACGACGAGCACGTCCAGCGGGAGCCGCAGCACGTAGCCGCGGATCTGGATGTCGCGCTCCTCCATCACGTTGAGCATCGCGACCTGGATCCGCTCGGCGAGGTCCGGCAGCTCGTTGATCGCGACGATGCCGCGGTGGCTGCGCGGGATCAGGCCGAAGTGGATGGTCTCCGGGTCACCGAGCGAGCGGCCCTCGGCGACCTTCATCGGGTCCACGTCGCCGATCAGGTCGGCGACGCTGGTGTCCGGGGTGGCGAGCTTCTCGGCGTACCGCTCCTCGCGGTGCCGCCAGGCCACCGGCAGCGCGTCGCCGAGCTCGGCCGCGCGGCGTCGGGACTCGTGGGTGATCGGCTCGTAGGGGTGCTCGCCGAGCTCGGCCCCGTCGATCACCGGGGTCCACTCGTCCAGCAGCCCGACCAGGCTGCGCAGCAGCCGGGTCTTGCCCTGGCCGCGCTCGCCGAGCAGGACGATGTCGTGGCCGGCGAGGAGGGCCCGCTCGACCTGCGGGATCACGGTGCTCTCGAAGCCGTGCAGCCCGGGCCAGGGATCCTGACCGGCGCGGAGCATGGCGAGCAGGTTGTCCCGGATCTCGGTGCGCAGGTCCTTCGCGACGTGGCCGGAGGCACGCAGCTCACCGAGAGTGGCGGGGGTGGGCGGGACGGAGTCGAATCGCGTCGAGGTCACCCTTGCAGGCTACTCAGCCCTCCTGAGTCCCCGGAGAAGATCCGGGATCCGGGCTGGCCGCGGGCGGACTGCTCCGGCACGATGGAGCGAACCGGCACAGGAGGTCGACGTGGACAAGGCCGTACTCAATTCGATGACCACCGCTGAGCAGCGCCTGGTGGCCGAGACCGCGAAGGCCGCGCTGGCCGACCTCGACGAGGAGGAGCTGCTCGCGCTGCACTCCCGGATCCGGCGGGCACGGTCCAAGTACGTCACCAGCTACCGGCGCAGTGCGGCTGGTGCGGTCGTCAAGCGCGGCGGACGTGGCTTCGCGTACCCGAAGAACAAGCGGGACCGCGACAAGGCCGAGGTCTTCGAGACCGCGCTGGCCCAGGTCAGCCGCGAGGTCGCCGCGCACGCCTCGCGAGCCGCCGCGGAACTCAAGGAGGAGCGGCTCGCCGCCGCCCGCCCCACGAAGGCACCCGCGAAGAAGGCCCCGAAGAAGGCCCCGGCGAAGGCCGCGCCCAAGGCCGGGCCCGCGACGGCCCGCACCAAGCGCCCGACGACGAAGACCTCCGGCGGCACCAAGCAGGTCGCAGGGCGCAGCGCCACCGGGGCGCGCCGCCAGGCCAAGCGCGACGCGTGACCGGACTCCCCCGCGCCGCCGCGTGCCCGTGCGGCAGCGGCACCCCGTACGACGTCTGCTGCGGTCCCCTGCACCGCCAGGAGCGGCAGGCCGCGACGCCGGAGGAGCTGATGCGTTCGCGCTACTCCGCATTCGCCGTCGGCGACGGCAACCACCTGTTCCGCACCTGGCACCCGCGCACCCGGCCCGAGGACGTCGACCCGGACCCGGGCACGACCTGGACCGGCCTGGAGGTGCTCGACGCGACCGAGGACGGCGACGAGGGCACCGTCGAGTTCCGGGCGTCCTGGACCTCGCCGGCCGGATCGGGCGTGCTGCACGAGCGCAGCCGGTTCACCCGGCGCGCGGGCCGGTGGGTCTACGTCGACGGGGAGTTCGGGGAGCCGAAGTGACAGCGTCGAGCGGTCAACTCAATGCACGGACCTTCGTGTGGTGCCGAGATCGCGAGAGGCCACTGGCGCTGAGCGTGTACGACAGCACGCTCAGCGAGATTCCTAGCGGAAGCAGGGCGACAACATTGTGGCGCAACTCGGCTCGATCGCAGGGGTCGTGGAAATCGAACTCAGCGTTGTGCGCACCCGGATACTCCGCGGTGGACGCGCAGTAGGTGTGAGCGTCGCCAGGCGTGGAAATGGTGATGTCCCTGGACAGTCCGTAGAGGCTCCAGCCGATGGAGGCAGCGACGGCTAGGCAAAGCCACAGAGTGCGCTTGCGCGGAGTCAAACCGAGTGCGGCCAAGAGCAGGCCAATGATCACCACAGCTACAGCTGCGTACGGCAGATAGATGATCCAGTCCCCGACCCAATTCGCGGCGCCATCGAGGGGAGACCGAGCAAGGGTCTTGACTGTCAACGGTCCTCCAACTTCCGCGAAGGCGAATGTAGCTCTCAGGGGCTCACCCACTACGACTGTCACGACGTCATCCAGTGGTTTCAATATGTCCTGCCCAATGCTGGTAAGCCTGACCGATCTCCGTGAAGAACAGTTCGCAATGGGAAAGCGGTTCGTACTTCCCGACAAACTCGTCGTCGCCGCCGAAGTTGTGGCCGAAGGTGGCGCCACTCACGATGCCGTGCGCGGCCACTCCTGGTCCGGGAGTGTTGACATAGACCGGTGAGCCCGAGTCGCCGGGTTGTGGGCACTTGCCCCAACCCTTTGTGGCTCGCGCGACGTGGCTGACCTTCTCCCCATCGCTTGACTTGTAGCTGGCGCTTGCGTCGGCGACCACGTAGCCGCCGTTGCCATCGGAGTCGACGGTGCGCCCGCATTGCACCCCGCGCTTCATGCCGGAGTAGCAGACAGCGGTTCCCTTTGCGGTCCATCGGTCGACGCCGACCACGGTTGTCGAGGTATCCGACGACGAGCCGCCAGTCCACATTCTGGGAGCGGCTGAGCGGTGAGTCGCGGCTCCTCCAGCGCCGATATTGGTGTCGAGAAGCGCCAGATCACCATCCGCACCGGCTGTCCCACTGCCGTCCTTGTAGGTGCTCGACACGGCACGACCCAGTGCGTAGTTGTACGTCTTGGTCGCGTTGGTCGTCGCGTCATTCCAACCCCCGGAAGGGCCAGTCGGAAAGCAGTGGCCGGCTGTGAGCATCCGAGCGGCGCCTGACGGCATCACCCAGGACCAAGCCGCCGTGCACAAGGCAGTGTTGAACACTCCGTTGCCGATCCACGCGCCCGCGTAGAACGGGGATGTATCGGCTTCGCGTCTCACGGGGTCGACCACGAGCGGCTCGGAGTCAATGACCGCAGCGTCGCCGTAAGCGGCGAAGACAGATTCCCTCAACTCGTCCGTCACCGGCTCGCTGGATGTAAGAACGACCTGATTGTGCTCGTAGTCATGCATCGCGGAGGAAATGTCCTCCAGCCCAGGCTGGTCGTAGACGTTCTCGACGATGTCATCCAGGGTGGCCTGGCTGTGGTCGACCTGCGCGAACGCAACATTGTTGACGTCAGCCGCGTCCAGGGCGATCGAAACGTCAGGCTCGACAGTCGGATCGGTGATCCCGACAACGACGTTGCCTGACTCGTCATCGACCCAGGCGCCGCCGGTCGATTCATCAGCCGCGGTTTCGGACACGACGTCGGAGATCGTCTCGAGGTCGTCAATGAGTTTCTGGTCGGGCGGCGATTCTTCGATTCCCTCGTCGAGTTCAACGATGTCGACCTTCGGCTGCTCCTCGTCCTCGGGGCGCTCTGGCTGGACGGTGAAGGCGGCGCCGGCCTCACCTGCCGAGGTGAGCGATCCATCGCTGGCGCGCACGTGCACCGTGTACTCGTGGCCGACCTCGAGAACTCCGTACGGAATCTCGACCGATGCTGTGCGCGGCCCAGCCGCGGGCTCGGAGGTGTTGGACCAGATCTCCTCAGCCCCCTCGGTGATCGACACGATCGCTTGGACGTTCCCGGTGTCAGGGTCGCTGATCCTCGCGGAGATCGTGGGGGTCACCGAGCCGACGACCGTGCCGACGCTCGGGTCGATCGTCAGGTCCGTCGGGGTCGAAGGCGGCGTGTTGTAGGTGACGATCAGCCGAGGCCAGTAGGTGTCGCCGGACGTGGTTCCGTTGACCGACCGGAACTGCCGGAAGCTACCGTTCGCCGTGGTGGTCGCGGCGCGGAGCTGGAATCCGTACTGACTCGCCGGCCCTCCCGACTGCCAGGCCGTCACGGACGGCAGCACATTCCAGGTGGCCCACCCGTGGGCTGCGCACGCGGACCCGGCCGGGCCACCGTGCGGGAGCCAGTACTGCGGCTCGTAGGAGGTGTCGATGGTCGGCTGCTTGGCCCATCGCAGCCGCCCGGAATCGTTGGTGTCGGTGCTCAGGTGCCACGCCGAGGTGATCCGGGACGCGACGGTCGTACCGTTGGTGCAGGACGGCGAACCGACCACGCGCGCCTTCAGCGTGGCACTGACCAGAGCCTTGTTCGCGAGATCGATGGTCGGGAAGTCGAGGTAGGTCCGCGCTACGGTCGCGCCCGAGTTCTGGGTCCCGGACCGCAGCGTGTCCCAACCCCACGTGGCGGTGCCTTCGGTGAAGCTGCCGTTGTCGATGAAGGTGTCACCGTTGTCGGTCGGGTCGACGGTCGTGTACGTCGGGTCGACCGTGACCGGAAAGGCCGTGTCCGGGTCTTCCAGGAAGCCGGCGTCCGGCTCCAGGGTAAGTGTCGCGGACGAACCCGAACGCTCCACGCTGACCTCGACCGGTTCTGTAGAGGCCGGCAGCCCGTCGGCTCCGAGATCGGCGTCCCACATCCGCGGCGCCGGTGCGCGCAGCGCCTCGTCCTCGGAGCTGCTGATCCGCAAGGCGCCGTCCGTGGCCTCAGCAATCCTGGTCCCGTCGAGCGCCACCGGGATCGGGATCTCCAGCGGCGTTCCGGCCTCCGGGCGATCCCTCAGGACGATGGAATGACTGAAGCCGTTCGGCAGGGCCGTCACGACGAGATCTCCGCCGTCCACCGCATTGCGGTAGGTGAGGGTGGCTCCATCGACCGTCGGCTCCGGAAGCTCGTCGACCCAGCCGAGGGAGACCGAGTCTCCCCCATTGCGCTCTACCTGCACGAACTCCTGATCACCACCCGGAGAGAACGAGATCTCGATCGGCGCCGCCTTGGGCACCCACCGGCCGTCGCGCTCGACCAGGGACGTGTCGATCTTGGTCCAGTCGCCATCGGACTCCTGGAACCGGACCGGACCCGAATCGAGCTCCGTGGTCACCGTGCCATCGGGATTCTGAAAGGTCTGACTCGAATCAGTCGTATCGTCCGGGATCAGGATCCGCCCCTCCGACCTGGATTCCGCGGGGGAGAAGGACGCGGCTTGAGGCGGTGATGCGGCGTACGAGACGCCGGCACCCGCGGCGGCCAGGGCGAGTGCGGCAACGGCCGCGCCGAAGCTCCCGAGAACAGAACGAGTCAAGACCAGATCCTTCGTCACGTGCACAGACAGGGCGGTTGGGACGCCGAAGGTCTATCTGAAAAGACGAGGGGGAATCCATTTGGATCCCCCGAAAGGACCGAATTTCTTGTCCGGAGCCTCGCTAGCCGAGCTCGCAGGTCTTCTTGATGTAGTCGCTGAGCGCGACCAGGTGCTTGCGCTCGGCCTCCGACAGGCCCTTGGTGCGGGCCCGGAAGTCGCCGCCGCTCTCGGAGTCGAGCACGCGGTGGACGAGCTCGACGAAGCCGGAGCGCGCGCTCGAGCCGATCCCCTGCGGGGTGCCGGTCTGCTGCAGCTTCTTGGCGGCCTTCACGCCGTCGGCCCAGTTCGTGGAGGCCGAGAACTTCTCGCCCTCGGAGCAGAACGAGGCGACCTTCGCGTCCTGCGGGATGCTCTGGCACCCCGCGAGGGCCCCGCTGAGGAGAAGGGTGGCCGCGGACAGGCCGACCACCGTTCCGAGACGCCTCATGCTGTGCTGCTCCGTTCGACCCGCGTTCCGGTCGTCAGGGCTGCCGACCGGGCCGGGTCACCGTACCGGAAGCAGCGGGTTGAGCAGGTGGATGACCGTCCCGAGGAGGCCGGACACCACGTTGATCAGACCACCGCTGCCGCTGTCGCCGCCCACGGTACCCGGCACCACCGGGCCCCAGGTCGAGACCACCGACTCGGGGACGTAGCCGTGCCGGATCCGCTGCGGGTGGTCGCCGACCGGCAGGTAGGCGACCTCCTGGCCGGTGTTGAAGTCGAGCACGGCGACCGAGTCCGAGCCGCTCAGCGAGATCCAGCAGGTGTCCTCGAGGCCCTCGGTGGTCCAGTAGGGCTTGAGGTAGTCGTGCCCGGTCGAGGCGGTGTCGAAGGTCTTGTACCCACCCGTCGTCCGGTTCACCAGGGCGGCGTAGTCGTCCATCGTTCCGGCCGCGCAGAGCGTGGTGCCGGCGTCGTTCATGGACAGGCCGTGGTGCGCCGAGTCGTTGACGTAGTTCTCCAGCGGCATGTCCGGCACCCGGTTCGGCAGGTTGATCAGCCGCGTCACCGCGCCGTACCGGGGCTCGGCGATGCCGCCGGCGGTGTAGGTGACCTTGCCGTCGATGTCCGGCGCCTGGGTGTCGAACTCGACGATGCCGTGGAAGTAGGACACCTGGAAGTAGAGGAACCGCTGGTCCGGGGCGACCGCCATCGGCCGCACCGCCGAGCTCATCCCCTCGTAGCCGGCCTCGGCGAGCTCCTTGCCCATGTCCCAGCGCGAGGCGATGGAGAAGTCGTCGTTGTTCACGATCTCGAACCAGCGGTCGCCCTTGAGGGCGTCGTGGAGCGGGCCGATCTTGATCGGGCCGATCGAGTGCTGGTCGCCCGGCAGGTACACCTTGCCGATCGAGGCGTGGTAGATCCGGGCGCCGTCGGGCGAGTAGTTGTTCTCGTGCGGCGTCTCACCGGACGGGAAGGTGCGCAGCCGGTCGCCCATCTTCACGACCTTGCCGCCGACGGTCTCGTCGACCATCGAGTACTCGATCACCTGGTTCTTGGTGGAGTCGCTGACCAGCAGCCGGCGACCGTCGGGCGAGACGCCCATGTGGTCGGTGCGGTAGCCGTCCATCTGCTGCTCCCGGACGATGCTGCCGATGCTGCCGCCGGGGCCTGCGGCGGCGGCCTTGGCGAGGTCGATCCAGACGACGTCGGCGAAGCTCGGCCGGGACACCGCGACGTACTTGCCGTCGTTGGTGGTGAACATGTCGTCGACGTACTGGTCGTGGCCCTCGCCGGGACCCTGCTGGATCAGGTAGTAGAACGCCAGCTGGTCCGGCTTCTTCTGGATGTCGGCGATCTCCTGCGCCTTGTCCGGGACGAAGTCGATGCCGGTCCGCAGCACCTTGCGGGTGCGGGCGTCGACGATCGTCGCCGTGCCCGCCCAGTTGTTGCCGACGAGCATCACGTCGCGCAGCCCGGCCGGGGCGGCGTGGGCGTCGTCGTGGGTCAGGTCGGACTCGGCGACCACCAGGCCGGCGGCGAGGAGGGCGGCTGCTGCGAGCAGGGCGGTACGGCGCATGCCCGGCTCAACGAGACGCGGAGTCTCGGGTCACGCTCAGCGCGCGACGATGACCGACGAACCGTGGCCGAAGAGGCCCTGGTTCGCGGTGATGCCCACCCGGGCGCCCTCGACCTGACGACCGTCGGCCTGTCCGCGCAGCTGCCAGGTGAGCTCGCAGACCTGGGCCAGCGCCTGGGCCGGGACGGCCTCGCCGAAGCAGGCCAGCCCGCCGGACGGGTTGACCGGGATCCGGCCGCCGATGGTGGTGTCACCGGCCCGGAGCAGCTGCTCGGCCTCGCCGCGCTTGCACAGCGCCAGGTCCTCGATCCAGTCCAGCTCGAGGGCGGTCGACAGGTCGTAGACCTCGGCCACGTCGACGTCCTCGGGGCCGATCCCGGCCTCCTCGTACGCCGCGTCCGCGATCGACTCCTTGAAGGTGCGCTCCGGGACCCCGACCGCGGCCGAGGAGTCGGTGCTCATCAGCGGCATGTCGATGACGGTGTTCGGGAAGGTCGGGGTGACCGTGGAGATCGCCTTGATCCGCACGTCGCTCAGCCCGTGCTTCCGGGCGTACTCGACCGAGCAGAGGATCACCGCGGCCGCGCCGTCGGAGGTGGCGCAGATGTCGAGCAGGTGCAGCGGGTCGGAGACGATCGCGCTGCTGAGCACGTCGGAGGCCGCGACCTCCTTGCGGTAGCGCGCGTAGGGGTTGTTCAGGCCGTGCCGGGCGTTCTTCACCTTGACCTGGGCGAAGTCCTCCTGGGTGGCGCCGTAGAGGTCCATCCGGCGGCGGGCGTAGAGCGCGAAGTAGCCCGGGTTCGTCATGCCCATGAGGCGGAAGCGCAGCCAGTCCGGGTCGTCCCAGCGCTCGCCGGCGTTCGGGGCCAGGAAGCCCTTCGGGGTGGTGTCGGCGCCGACGACCAGCGCGACCTCGGAGAGGCCGGCCAGGATCCGGGCGCGGGCGGTGTCGAGGGCCTGGGCGCCGGTCGCGCAGGCGGCGTACGAGGTGGCGACGCGGGCGCCGTTCCAGCCGAGCGCCTGGGCGAACGTGGCGCCGGCGACGTACCCGCCGTAGCCGTTGCGGACGGTCTCGCCGCCGACGATCAGGTCGACGTCGGTCCACGGGATCCCGGCGTCGGCCAGGGCCGCGCGGGCGGCGACGACGCCGTACTCGACGAAGTTCTTGCCCCACTTGCCCCAGGGGTGCATGCCGACCCCGGCGATGGCGACGTCGGTGCTGCCGTTGCTCATGCGTTCTCTCCTGCCGTCTTTCCGGCCACGGGGCGCCAGCGCCAGATCGTCCGGTCGCCGGTCTCGTCGGTGTAGAGCGTCTCGACGACCAGCTCGACCTCGTCGCCGACCTTGAGGTCGGTGACGCCGAAGCCGTCGGCCACCTGACCCAGGATCACCAGACCCTCGGGCAGCTCGACCGCGGCGAGCGCGAACGGGACGTAGGGGTCGGTCGCCGGGATGTACGGGGCCGGCGGCTGGTACTGGGCGTCGGTGTAGGACCAGACGCGGCCGCGGCGGGAGAGCTCGGTCTCGGCGAACTCGCTGCCGTCGCACGCCGGGTTCTTGCAGAAGCCGGTGGCCTTCGGGAAGAACACCGTCCCGCAGGACGTGCACTTCGAGCCGAGCAGCGCCGGCTCGGGGCCGGTCGTGAACCAGCCCTCGATGGCCGGGATCGTGGCGGTCATGACGTCCTTCCGACGAAAAGTAGAACAGGTTCTCACTATCTCATGCGCTCCGCGCACCGTCAGCAGGTGTGCCACAGTTCACGCGTGGAGGCGCTCGTCTGGGTCCTGGCCGTCGCCCTGGTCCTCGCCCTGGGCGCGGTGACCGCGCTCGCGCTGCGACTGCGGGAGACCCGCCGCCGGCTCGCCGAGGCCGAGGAGTCGCTGGCCGCCGTCGCCCGCGCTCCCGGCACCCCCGCCCAGCGCGTGGTCAGCGCCGGGCTCAGCGCCGGCACCGCGGTCCGCAGCGTCGTCGAGGCGGTCAACCGGGTCCGCGAGCAGGGCATCGGCGGCATGCTGCTGAGCAGCCTGGAGGACTTCAACCGGTGGGCCGCCGAGCAGCGCACCGCGATCGGGCGGATGGCCGCCGACGACGGCACCGTCTCGATCTTCTTCTCCGACATCGAGAACTCCACGCTGCTGAACACCCAGCTCGGCGACGCCCGCTGGCTCCGCGTCCTCACCGCGCACGACCAGCTGGTCGAGACCTACATCGAGAAGTACCGCGGCCTGATCGTGAAGACGCAGGGCGACGGCCACATGGTCGTCTTCAGCACCCCCGAGCTCGCCCTGCACGCCGCCCTCGACATCCAGCGCGCGCTCGGCGCCAACTGGAACCGGAGCCGGGAGCTGCGCCGGACCCCGATCCGGGTGCGCATCGGTATCCACAGCGGCACAGCGATCGAGCGTGACGGCGACTATTTCGGGCAGAATGTGGCACTCGCAGCGCGGGTCGCCTCCGAGGCGCAGGGCGGCGAGATCCTGGTCACCGGCGAGATCGCCGAGGCGCTCGCCGAGCTCTTCGACTTCACGCCGGCCGAGGCCGTCGAGCTCAAGGGCTTCGAGGGCCAGCACACCTTGTGGCACTGCGAGGGGAGCCGACGTTGAGGTGGAAGCTGGGTCGTCCCGACCTGCGGAAGTACGCCGACCACTTCGACGTGCCCGCCGCCGACGGCAGGCTCGGCGTCACCTTCCTCGGCGTGAGCACCCTGCTGATCGACGACGGCGAGTCCGCGATCCTCACCGACGGCTACTTCAGCCGGCCGCCCCTGCTCGCGGTGGCGCTCGGCCGGATCCGGCCCGAGGAGGACGTGATCGCGGCCTGCCTGGAGCGCGCGCTCGCCCACGGCGGCCCGACGATCCCGCGGATCGACGCCGTGGTCCCGGTGCACAGCCACTTCGACCACGCCCTCGACGCGGGCGTCGTGGCCCGCCGTACCGGGGCGGCGCTGGTCGGCGGCCTCTCGACCGCGAACATCGGCCGGGGCGCCGGGCTCTCCGAGGACCAGATCAACGTGCTGGCCCCCGGGTCCACCTGGACCGGCGGCGCCTGGACGCTCACCCTGGTCGAGGCGCGGCACTGCCCGCCGGACCGGTACCCGGGCACGATCGACGAGCCGGTGCGGCCGCCGGTCAAGGCAGCGGCGTACAAGTGCGGCGAGGCGTGGTCGATCCTGCTCCGGCACCGCGACGGCGCCAGCGCGCTGGTCCAGGGCAGCGCCGGCTTCGTGCCCGGCGCCCTGGTCGGCCGGCGCGCCGACATCGCCTATCTCGGCGTCGGCCAGCTCGGCCTGCAGCCCGAGGACTACCTGGTCGAGTACTGGGCGGAGACCGTCCGCGCCGTCGGCGCGCGTCGGGTCGTCCTGATCCACTGGGACGACTTCTTCTCCCCGCTCCCGATGGCGCCGACCGATCCGCCGCTGCGCGCCGTCCCGTACGCCGGCGACGACCTCGACGTCACCATGCGGGTGTTCACCCGGCTCGCCGAGCAGGACGGGGTCGCGCTCTCCTTCCCGACGGTCTGGCAGCGCGAGGACCCGTGGGCCTGACCAGCGGGATTCAACGGAGCAGGTAGCGGGCGAGGAGCGTGCCGTCCTGCTCGAGGAGGAGGGCGAGGTCGAGGTCGGCGTCGATCGGTTCACCGCGCAGGACCCGGGGGTGGACGCCGGCGATCAGGCGCGGGACCACGGTGAGGGTGAGCTCGTCGGCGGCACCGGAGGCGACCAGGTCGCGCAGCAGGCTCGGCCCGCCCTCCGACAGCACGTCGCGCAGCCCTCGCTCGACCAGGGCCGCCTTCACCGCGGGCAGGTCCACCGCGCTCTCGCCCGCGACGATCACCTGCTCCGCTCCCAGCACGCCCCGCGCGTCGTCGAGTCCCGGCGACGCGGCGCAGGTCGCGAGCAGCACCTTGCCGGGCTCGCAGCCGACGAGCTGCTCGGGGACGCTGCCGGAGTGCGAGACGACCACGATCGGCACCGCGGCCTCCCGGTACCCCTCGGTCCGGGCCGTGCCCGCCCCGACGAGGATCGCATCGCACTCGGCACGGAGCGCGTGGAAGACCACCTTGTCGACGGCGTTGTTGATGGAGCCGCTCCGGCCGCTCTCCCCGGTGGCGGCACCGTCGACCGTGCCGACCATGTTCACCCGCAGCCACGGCAGCCGCGGCGCGCGGTAGAGGTCGGCCAGGTCCGCCGGGGTGGCCCCGCCGGTCCGGCCGCCGAGCGCGTCGATCAGGATCCGCATCAGACCTCCTCCATCTCCCAGCGCACCACCCAGTACTGCACCCCGTACGGGGCATCGTCGTAGTCGACCTGCGCCCGGGCCACCCGGGTCGTGCGGGCCAGCCGGCGCCCGAGCGCGGCCAGCGTCGCCGCGTCGTCGCCCGCCCACAGCTCGGCCGCCAGGTCCAGGTCGAGCCCGGCCAGCGCGTCCAGGTCGCCCGCGGCCAGCGCCGCGCCGACCGCGGCGTCGAACCCGGCCGCCCGCGCGTCGAGGTGGCCCGGCGCCTTCTCGGTCCGGGTCGCCGAGCCGTTCGCGGCCACCAGGATCCCCGGGACCGCGGGATCGGTCCCGCCGAGCAGGTGGTCGACCACCCGCTGGCCCGGGCCGGACCCGGCGATCCCGGCCACCGGACCCTCCTCGGTCAGCCACCCGACCGCGTCGGCGACCGCCGCCCGCAGGTCCGCGACCGGGTCCTCGATCGACGCGTACCTCGGCAGCAGCGCCAGCGTGCTGGGCACCACGACCACCCTCATGCCAGCCCCCTGATCGCGCGCTGCGGCAACCGCCTGCCGGCGATCGTGTTCACCATGTCGACGGTCTGCCGGGTCTCGACGACCTCGTGCACCCGGTAGATCCGGGCGCCGGCGAGCGCGCTGACCGCGGTCGCGGCCAGGGTGCCGGTCAGCCGCTCCCCCACCGGCAGGTCGAGGCTCTCCCCGACGAAGTCCTTGTTGGACAGCGAGACCAGCACCGGCCACCCGGTGGCGACCATCTCGTCGAGGCGCCGGGTCAGCTCCAGCGAGTGGAAGGTGTTCTTCCCGAAGTCGTGCGCCGGGTCGATCACGATGCTCTCCCGCGACACCCCGGCCAGCGCGGCCCGCTCGGCGTACGCGACGGTGTCGGCGATCGCGCTCTTCACCACGTCGTCGTACTCGACCCGGAACGGCCGGGTGCGCGGCGTGGCGCCGCCGGTGTGCGTGCAGATGATCGCGGCGCCGTACTCGGCGGCCACGTCGACCAGCTCCGGGTCCGCGCCGCCCCAGGCGTCGTTGAGCACGTCGGCGCCGGCCTCGCAGACCGCGCGGCCCACCTCGGCGCGCCAGGTGTCGACCGAGATGACGAGGTCCGGGAACGTCTCCCGCACCCGGGCGACGAACCCGACGACGCGGTCCTTCTCCTCGGCGGCGTCGATGAAGGCGCCCGGCGCCGCCTTGATGCCGCCGATGTCGACGATCTCGGCCCCCTGCTCGGCCACCAGGGCGACCCGCTCGAACGCCTTGTCCTCGGCCCAGGTGGCGCCCTTGTCGTAGAAGGAGTCCGGGGTCCGGTTGACGATCGCCATCATCAGGGTGGCGTCGTCGGCGAACTCGTGCCGGCCGAGCTTGAGGGTCATCGTGCGCCTTCCAGGTACGCCGCCGCCGGGGCGCGTTCGGTGAGCGGGACGGCGCGGGTCAGCGGGCCGATCCCGCCGTCCACCGGGTGGTACTGCCGCAAGGTCACGGCGCCGTCGGAGGACGCTGCGGCGGCCGGCGTACCGGTGCGGGCCTGGACCGCCGCCAGGATCTGGGTGGCCATCGCGCCGAGGTCGCGCAGCGCCTGGTGCCGGTGCGCCCGCCGGCCGAGGTCGACCTGGGCGATCGCCCCGGCGCCGCGTTCGCGCAGCGTGTCGATGAGCGCGGTCGTCTCGACGGCGTACCCGGTCGGCACGCTCAGCGTGGCGAACAGCTCGCGGCGCACGGCCCACTCTCCGGCCAGCGGCTGCACCAACCCGGCGAGCTCGGGGAAGAGCAGGTTGAGCAGCGGGCGGGCGACCAGCTCGGTGACCCGGCCGCCCTCGTAGGCGGCGCTGTCGTCCACCGCACCGGCGCCGTCGTCCTGCAGCAGCGGCCGCTCGTAGAAGCCCTTGACCAGCACCACCTCGGGCCGGGTCAGCAGCGGCCCGAGCAGCCCGGGCACGAAGTGGGTGTCCCAGTCCAGCAGGTCCGCGTCCATGAAGACGAGCAGGTCGCCCGAGGTCACGAACAGCGACTTCCACATCGCCTCGCCCTTGCCGGGCACCGACCCGAGGTCGGGTCGGATCTCGGCGGACCGGTGCACGACCGCTCCGGCGTCGCTGGCGACCGCGTAGGTGTCGTCGGTCGAGTCGGAGTCGATCACCACGATCTCGTCGAGGAGGTCGGTCGTCTCCACCAGCGCCTCCCGGACCCGGGTGACGACGTCGCCGACGGTCGCGGCCTCGTTGCGCGCCGGGACGACCAGGCTCACGGACAGACCGGTGCCGGCCTTCGCCGCGACCAGGTCCGCGAGGGTGTGGTCACGCCACGAAGAGGTGTTCGTGGCGAACCAGGAGTCGACGGTGCCGGGCACGTAGCGAGGCTAGCGGGGGGCCGTGCGCCGCCAGCGGGCCGGTCAGGCCTCGAGCGCCCAGAGGCTGTCCGGCGCGACCGCGTCGACGAAGTCGGCGATCTCGTCGAGCGCCTGGTCCGCCTCCGGGAGCAGCCCGGCAGCGGCCTGGAAGACGTGCACCTGGTGGTCCCAGACCTGGAGCTCGACGTCGACGCCGGCGTCGGTGAGCGCCTGGGCCATCGAGACCGAGTCGGGGTAGACCATCTCGGCCGAGCTCGCCTGGATCAGGGACGGCGGCAGCTCGTGCAGCGCGGCGCGCGAGGGCGCCTCGGGGAGCACGACGGCCTCGCCGGCGCGGAGCGAGGCCCGCAGCACCACCTGGCCGAGGCCCTCGAAGCAGTGCGACGGGAACAGCGCGCAGGTCTCCGCCGACGGCGCGGCCACCTTCACGGTGCCGTCGAAGTCGATCAGCGGCGACATCGCGACCAGCCCGGCCGGCATCGGCAGGCCGGCCTGCTGCGCGGCCAGCGCCAGCTGGAAGGTCAGGTAGCCGCCGGCCGAGTCGCCCATCACGACGACCTTGGAGGCCGGCACGCCGGACTCGAGCACGTGCCGGTAGGCGTCGAGCGCGTCGGCGATCGAGGAGCTCACCGGGTGCTTGGGGAGCTGGCGGTACTCGACCGCGACCACCCGGGCACGGGTCCGCTCGGCGATCCGGGACATCAGCTGGCGGTGCAGGAAGCGACCGCCGACGACGAACGCGCCGCCGTGCAGGTAGACGACCACGCGGTCCTCGACCGACGGGGTGGACAGCACCTCCGCCTTGCAGTGCGGCAGGTCGATCCGCTCGTAGGTGGTCCCGGAGACCGGCTTCATCGCCAGGCCGACGTAGTCGACCAGGAAGTAGGGCCACGGCAGCAGCGGCACGTGGGACCAGAACCCGATGAACGGCTTCACGGTGCTGCGGAGCCCGTGGGCGAGCAGGTCCGAGCGGAATCCACCGCCTCCGAACCGGGTGACGCGCACCGGCTTCGGAGCGGGAACGACGCTGAGACGACCCCGCTCGCGCGGGAGCAGTCGTGTCTGGGCACCCATCGGGACACCTCGCTCGGGATCTGGGAGGACCTTGCTCCAGGACAGATCGACCAGGGCGGGCCGATCCTGACCGAAACTCGTTGAAATCTACACGGGGCGGGTGTCGAGATCTTGGTCCCGGAGCACAGGTCGAGGCGTTTTCTTGGGCTGGGCGAACACAAACCGGCGGTAGCTCCAGAACCGGAACGCGGTGCCGAGCGCCATCCCGACCACGTTCGCCGAGATGTTGTCGGCCAGCCGGCTGGTCAGGCCGAGCAGGTCGTGCGAGATCACCAGGGTGACCACGGAGAAGCCGAAGCCGATCACGTTGAACAGGACGAACAGGCCGATCTCGTGACGGCGGTCCCGGTCCGAGGATCCGCGCCAGGTGAAGGTCCGGTTCCCGACATAGGTGACCGCCATCGCGACAACCACCGCCACGGTGCGCGCGAACGCCGGGTCGATCGAGGCGAACGGCTGGTGGGAGCGGAAGAAGTTGAACGCCGCGACGTCGACGACGTACCCGACGCCGCCGACCAGGAGGAAGGTCAGCACCTCCCCGAACCGCCACAGCAGCACCCGGGCGAGCGCCTCGCGGGCGATCGAGCCGGACATCTTCGAGGTGCCGTCCACCCGGTCGGTGAAGGTGATCGGCACCTCCCGGATGCGCAGGCCGGCCTCCCGGGCCCGCCAGGTGTTCTCGATCTGGAAGGAGTAGCCCTCCGACTCCGACTCCAGCACCCGGATGGCGACCAGGGCGTCGCGCCGGAAGGCCTTGAACCCGGCCGTGTTGTCCCGGACCCCGGTGCGCAGCAGCGCCCGCACGTAGACGTTCCCGCCCCAGGACAGCAGCCGCCGGCGCCAGTCCCAGTTCTCGGTGCCGCCGCCGGCGACGTAGCGCGAACCGATCGCGACGTCGGCGTCGTCGAGCGCCCGGAAGAGCGCGTCCAGCCGCTCCGGCGGGTGCGAGAAGTCCGCGTCCATCTGGGCGACCCGGTCGTAGCCGCGGACCAGCGCCCAGCTGAACCCGGCCCGGTACGCCGCCCCGAGGCCGGACTTCCCGGCGCGCTCGAGCAGGTGCACCCGCGAGCCGAAGGCGCGGTGGCCGCGGACCAGCGCGGCGGTCCCGTCCGGGCTGCCGTCGTCGACGACCAGCACGTCGGCGTACGGGACGGCGGCGGCGAGGACGTCGAGCAGCCGGGTGATGTTCGCTGCCTCGTCGTACGTCGGCACCACGACGAGGCAGCGGCCGTCGACCGGCGGCGCGGTCACGGGAGCACCGTCCCGGCGCAGCGCCCGTCCTGGTCCACCGGGGGCCGGGCGAGGTCCCGGCGCAGGTAGACGGTCCGGCCGCAGACCTCGCCGATCACCCGGTACCGCTGCTCGATCACGGTCATCGCGCCGTGCTCGGCGAGCCGGGCGACCGTGCCGGGCCCCCGGACGACGACCCAGGTCGGCGCCGCGGAGCCGCCGAGCACGCCGCGGAGCCGGGCCATGTCGGGGTCGAGGGTGCGCGAGGGCAGGCTCCACAGGTAGGCGTACGGCGAGCTCATCCCGGTCGTGCGCAGGATGTCCGCGTCCCCGAACAGCGAGACCAGCGTGTCGCCGGGCCGGGCCGAGTCCTCGATCGCGTGGCCGACCGTCGAGCCGGGCGTCGGCGTGGGGTGCAGCACCACCACGGTGGCCGCGACCAGGGCGGAGGTGACGACCAGGCCGGCGAGCACCCGGAGCAGCCCGAGGGCGCGCAGCGACAGCGCCCCCGCGGCGAGCGCGACCACCGGGACCGACTCGATCAGGTAGTGCAGCCAGTAGCTGCCGCCGGCGACCACCGAGAACGTCACCCACGCACCCGTGGCGACCACCGCCCAGACGACCTCCGGGAACCGGCTGCGCCAGACCCCGCGGACGGCGAACGCCGCCAGGACCGCGGGCGCCAGGCTGAGCAGGAAGGCGAGCCAGAGCCGGTGCAGCCGGACGGCCGCGGTGTCCGACGTGCTCGCCGCGATCACCTTCGCGGCCTCGACCCGGAAGGGGTAGGTCGCCTCGTAGACCCCGGCCGGCGAGGTGCCGTGCGCCAGCGCGACCAGCATCACCGCGGCGTAGGCGAGCGCGCCGCCGAGCAGGGCGAGCACGGCGAGGTCGCGGAGCCGCCGGCCGCCGATCCGGTGCAGCCGCCAGGCCAGCAGCCAGCAGACCGTCGCGAACACGAGGACGTCGACCATGTTCTGCTTGACCAGGAGCGCGGCCACGGCGGTGAAGCCGGTGAGCAGCCCGGCACCGCGGGCCAGCAGCAGGTCCTCGGCCAGGACCGCCTCCACCGCGGCGCGGATCCCGAGCGCGACCAGCGGCAGCGCGAGCAGCTCGCCGTTGACGTCGATCGCCCCGTAGAGCGGGGTCACCAGCAGCGCGGCGGCGATGACCGCGGTCCAGCCGGCGGCCCGGCGGCCGAAGACCCGCAGCGAGGTCGAGGAGAGCAGGAGGACCGCGGCCGCGGCGGCCAGGATCCCGATGATCCGCAGGCTCAGCAGCCCGCCGGTGGCGTCGGCGACCTTGAAGATCGCGATCAGCAGCGGCGGCCGGTCGACCCAGTAGTCGCCGTACAGCGACGTCCCGCCGGCACGCCACTGGCCCGCCACCACCAGGAACCCGCCCTCGTCCGGGGAGCCGCCGCCGCGGATCTCGAGCAGGCGGACCAGGACCAGCGCGGCCAGCGCGATCGGCACGGAGTCCGGGTAGCGGCGCCGCCGCCGGGTGCGGGGGGCTGGAGCGGTCCCGAGCGAAGTCGTCACAGCACGAACATGACCCCAGTCCGCTGAACCAAACCTGAACGGAGCACCGCGGGGCGGTGACGGCTCTGACCCCGCCCCGGTCCCGCTCGGCTCCCGGCGGCTCATTCGGTCGCCGGCAGGCGCACGATCAGCCGGGCACCCCCTGCCGGCGCTTCCTCGGCGCGGACGTCGCCGCCGGCCCCCTCGACCACGGAACGCACGATGGCCAGGCCGAGGCCGGTGCCGCCGGCGTCGCGGTCCCGGGCGTCGTCGAGCCGGATGAACCGCTCGAAGACCGCCTCGCGCTGGTCGGAGGGGATCCCGTTGCCGTCGTCGTCGACCCGGAGCAGCACCCGGCCGTCCTTCTCCGCCAGGCTCACCCGGACCTCGCTGCGGGCGTGCCGGACCGCGTTGCTGAGCAGGTTGCCGACCACCTGGGCCAGCAGCAGCGGGTTGCCCCGGGTGCGGCCGGCGCCGACCGCGGAGGCGTCGATGGTGACGTGCGCGGGCGCCGTGGCCCGGGCGCGGGTCACCTCGGCCAGCACGAGGTCGTCGACGTCGACGTCCTCGACCGGCTGCTCGGCCGCGGACTCGACCCGGGCGAGCAGCAGCAGGGTGCTGACCAGGTCCTCCAGCCGCAGGCTCTCGGCGAGGACGTCGTCGGCGAGCCGCTGCACGTCGAACCGGTCCGGGTGAGCGCGGGCGACCTCGGCGCTCTGCCGGATCACCGCGAGCGGGGTGCGCAGCTCGTGGGAGGCGTCGGAGACGAACTGGCGCTGCCGCTCCTGACCCTCGTCGATCCGGTCGAGCATCTCGTTGAGGGTCCGGGCCAGGCGCGGGACCTCGTCGCTGCCGGCCGGCACCGCCAGGCGGCGGCGCAGGTGGGTCGCGGTGATGGTGCTGGCCTCCTCGCGCATCACCTCGACCGGGCGGAGTGCGCGGCCGACGCTGACCCAGACGACGACGGCGAGGGCGAGCACCACGAGGGTGACCGCGACCGCGAGCACGCCCGCGGCCTCCGCCCGGGTCTCGTCGCGGGTCTCGGTGGAGCGGCCGACGACGATCCGGTCGACGCCGGACGCGGCCCGGGCGGCGGCGCCGGCGTCGACGGCCACGAGGGTGAACTTGTCCTGGAGTCCGCCGACGACGGCCGTCCCGGTGACCCCGGTCCGGGTGCGGAGCGGTTCGCCGGTCAGCTCGGGCCGATCGCTGGCGACCACCGTTCCGTCGGGGCCGACGAGCTGGACCACGACGTCGTGGCGGCCGGTCGTGGCCGCCGCCGCCGGCTTCACCCCGCTCGCCAGCTGGGCGTCGATCGCCTGGGCGTCCTGGCGCGCCGAGGAGACCAGGCCCTGCCCGATGCTGTGCCCGATCGCGAGCACGACCAGGACCGAGCCGGCGACGGTCACCAGCAGGACGAAGAGGGTGGCGACGGCGGTGATCCGGACCCGCATCGAGGACGCGGCGCGCTCCAGCAGGCTCACCGGGTGCCGATCCGGTAGCCGAGCCCGCGGACCGTCGCGATGTCCTCGCGGTCGAAGGCGCGGTCGACCTTGCGGCGCAGCCGGGCGATGTACACCTCGACGATGTTCGGGTCACCCTCGAAGCCGTAGTCCCAGACGTTCTCCAGGATCTCCGCCTTGGTGACCACGGTCGTCGCCCGGCGCATCAGGAAGTGGAGCAGCGCGAACTCGCGCGCGGTGAGGTCGATGCCGACGTCGCCGCGCCGGACCTGCTTGGACGCCGGGTCGAGGACCAGGTCGCCGAGGACCAGGTTGGTCGGCCGCTCGGCGACTCCCCGGCGGAGCAGCGACCGGAGCCGGGCCAGCAGGACCTGGAAGGAGAACGGCTTGGTGACGTAGTCGTCGGCGCCGGTGTCGAGCGCCTCGACCTGGTCCCACTCGCCGTCCTTCGCGGTCAGCATCAGGATGGGCGTCCAGTTCTCCTCGGCACGGAGCGTCTCGCACACCTTGTAGCCGTTGAGGACCGGCAGCATGATGTCGAGCAGGATCGCGTCGTAGGCGTTCTCCTGGGCGTACCAGAGGCCCTCGCCCCCGTCGTGCGCGACGTCGACGGCGAACCCCTCGGCCTCGAGGCCGGTCCGCAGTGCCGCGGCGAGGCGCTTCTCGTCCTCGACGACCAGGATCCGCATGGGCCGAGTCTCACACGTCGGCACCCGCCGGTGCAGGCACGTTCAGCGGCGGTTCAGGCTGCGTGTTCGTCCAGCGCGTTCCTCCTGCGCCGCCGCCGCCGACCCGCCAGGATGTGCGCATGCGCCAGACGACCATCGACCTCGACGCGGTCTCGCTGCGGGCACTGCAGTGGGGACCGAAGGCGGGGCCGCTCGCGGTGCTGCTGCACGGCTTCCCGGACACCGCGCACACCTGGCGCCACCTCGGCCCGCAGCTGGCCGAGGACGGCTGGCGGGTGGTGGCGCCGTTCACCCGCGGCTACGCGCCCTCGACCGTGCCCTCCGACGGGAGCGGCCACGTGGCCGCCCTGATGGACGACGCGGTCGGCGTGCACCGGGCGCTCGGGGGCGACGAGCGCGCCGTCCTGGTCGGGCACGACTGGGGCGCGATCACCGCGAACGCGCTCGCGGCGCACGCCGACAGCCCGTTCGCCCGGGTGGCGTCGCTGGCGGTGCCGCCGTTCCTGTCCCTGCAGACGCCGCGCAGCCTGCGGTTCCTGCCGCGCCAGCTCCGCAACAGCTGGTACATCGCGTTCAACCAGCTCCCCCGCCTGCCCGAGCGTCGCGCCGAGGACCTGGTCCGCAAGCTCTGGGCCGACTGGTCCCCCGGGTACGACGCCGCCGCGGACCTGCCCGCCGTCCTGGAGGCGCTCGGCACCCCCGCCCACCGGCGCGCGGTCTTCGGGTACTACCGGAACCTGGTCCGGCCGTGGCCGCGGGTGCCGGAGCCGTACCGCCGCTGGCAGGGCGCGGAGATGCGGCTGCCGGTGGTCCCGACGCTCTACCTGCACGGCGACCAGGACGGCTGCCTCGATCCGCGGCTGGCGTCGCTGGTCGGACCGGGCCTCCCCGACGGCAGCGAGGTGCACGTCGTCGCGAACGCCGGACACTTCCTCCAGCTCGAGCAGCCCGAGGAGGTCGGGCGCCTGGTGCGGTCGTTCGTGGGGCCGTGAGCAGGTCCTGAACCCGGGTCCTGGGGTCCCCGGGACCTAGGTCACTGAAAATATGCCTGTATGGCCCGCTTTGTCCGTTTTGGGATACTCTCCTGGCGGGCAGGGAGGCCACACATGAGGCGTGCACGGAGCAGGAACGAGCGGGGAGCGATCGCTGTCGAAGCAGCGATCGTCGTGCCCCTGCTCGTCGTGCTCATGTTCGGCGTCGTCGAGATCGCCCTGATGATGCGCGACTCGGTCGCGGTCTCCAGCTCGGTCCGCACCGGCAGCCGGATCGCCTCGGCGTCCGCCGGGGCCGGTCCGGGCACCTGCCAGGCGAGCTCGAACCCACCGCCCTGCTCGCCGGCCACCGTGCCGGCGTTCGCGCAGGCGGCGGCGGACTCGATCCAGCGCGCCGGCAGCGCGATGCCGAAGGACAGCATCAGCTGGGTGATGATCTACGAGGCCAACACCGCCGGCTACCCGCTCCCGGCGGGCAACGCGAAGCTGGTCTGCCAGACCAACTGCGTCACCTACGTGTGGGACCAGGCGCTCGACCGGTTCCGCTACCAGTCGGGCACCTGGGCCTCGACCTCGGTCAACGCCTGCGTCAACGACCCGCTGCAGACCTCGGTCGGCGTCGCGATGCTCGCGCAGCACAAGTCCGTCACCGGGTTCATCGGCTCGGTGTCGCTCTCCGAGCGGTCGGTGATGCGGTTCGAGCCGCTGCCGACCGAGCAGTGCAAGGCGAACACGCACCAATGAGGTGGACCGGCAGGCGTCGCCGCGACGAGCGCGGCATCGCGTCGCTCCTCGTGGCCGTCTTCGCGGCCACCGCCTTCATGCCGCTGGCCGCGCTCGGGGTCGACGTCGCCCGCCTCTACCTCGAGGGCGAGCGGGTCCAGATCGCCGCCGACGCCGCCGCGCTCGCCGGGGTGACCTCGCTCCCCGGCGACATGGACTCCGCCACCTCCCAGGCGCTGACCGTCGCCGCCCGCAACGGTTTCGCCGACGGCGGCAACAACGGCAACATCGACGTGGTGGTCGAGACCGGCCAGCGGCGCACGCAGCTGAAGGTCACCATCACCTCCCGGATCCCGAACGCGTTCGGCAACACCTTCGGCATCGGCACGGGCACCGTCACCCGCGTCGCCGTGGCGGACTACAACGGCCCGGCGCCGATGGGCAGCCCGTGCAACACCCTCGGCAACGAGCCCGACGGCACCCCGGGCGCTCCCCCCGTCCTGAGCCAGCTGGCGGTCCCGACCGGCGCCTCCTGCCCGCGGTACCCGCAGTTCTGGAGCACGATCGAGGGCCCCGGCGTGTACAAGACCCAGGGCGACCGGTTCTCGACCCGGACCTGCAAGGGCAACGAGGACGGCTGCACCGGCTCGACCAACTCCGAGTTCCGGCCGGAGGGCTACGTCTACATCATCCGGGTCGCCCCGGAGGCCGTCGGCTCCACGATGAAGGTCCAGCTCTACGACCCGGCGTACGTGGCCACCGGCACCCGCTGCACGGTCGCGCCGACGGGCACGCTCCTCGGGCTCAACATGAACCCGTTCACCACCCTCGACGGCCTGACCCGGTACGCCCTCACCCTGTCCGGGCAGGCCCCGAACCAGTTCTGCGCCGGCGACGACCCGAACAGCGGCAACCGAGTCGGCTCGAGCGAGGTCGGCACCGTGACCTCGTTCGGGCTCCGCGCGCCGCAGGACAACCAGCGCCCCTTCGAGGCGACCCCGGTCGCCGGGTGCGCGCGCCAGTACCCCGGGTACACGACGTCGCAGGTGACCGCCAACGCGCTCACTCTCGGCAAGTCGGGCTACAACGCCTCCCTGGCGGCCGTCTTCCACGAGTGGGTGACCCTGTGCACCTTCACCCCGACCATCGCCGGCGACTACTACCTCCAGGTGCGCAGCAACGTCGCCCTCGGCGGCAGCTCCGACGGGGCCGGCGGCTACACCGGCAGCACCAAGGTCTACACCCAGAACGGCGACGACACCACGGTCAAGGGCAACGGCACCAACATGTTCGCGATCCGCGCGATCTCGACCCAGGCCAAGTCGGTCTCCGTCGCGGGCTGGGACCGGATGTCGATCTTCGCCAACAGCGACGCGGCCACGTCGACCTTCAACCTCATCCGGGTCCTGCCCGCGGCGGCGACCAAGGTCCTCGACTTCAGCTTCTTCGACGCCGGTGACGCCGCCTCCAACGGCACCATCAAGATCCTGCCCCCGGTCGAGACCGGCGGGTCGTTCACCGGGTGCACCGGGGCCGGCAAGGTCAACGGGACGTTGAGCAATTGCCAGATCACCGGGATCAACAGCACCAACGGCTGGGACGGCAAGACCCAGCACATCGAGGTGCCGATCCCGGCCGGGTACACCTGCAACGACGCCAGCGCCGGCGGCTGCTGGTTCCGCGTCCAGGTCAGCTTCGGCAGCGGCACGGTCACCGACGTGACCACCTGGAACGCCGAGGTCGTCGGCGAACCGGTCCGGCTGATCCAGTAGCGCCCACCAGGAACGGCACGCGGGGGTAGGTTCAGCGGGATGACCCGCACCGACGAGCCGCCTGCCCAGCGCCGGACGCAGGCACAGCGCCGCGCCGACAGCGAGCGCCGGCTCCTGGACGCCTCCGCCGAGCTGATCGTCGAGCAGGGACTGGAGAACACCTCGCTGGCCGACATCGGCCGGCGAGCCGGGGCCAGCCACGCGGCCGTGAACCACCGGTTCGGCTCCAAGGACGAGCTCGTCGACCGGCTCATCGACAAGGCCGCGCAGCGGTACAGCGAGATCGCCCGCGCGCGCATCGGCCACCTCGACGGCCTGGACGCGGTCCTCGAGCTCGGCGCCCTCTACCTCGACATGGTCGACGGGCCGGACCCGCTCGGCCGGGTCCACGTCGTGCTCTGGAGCGAGGCGATCGCGCACACCGCGGAGCGGCGGGCCGCGCACCTGGACTGGGACCGCCGGTTCCGGCGGGTGTACGCCGCGCTGCTCCGGGTGGGCATCGAGGAGGGCAGCGTGGATCCCCGGATCCACGTCGAGGAAGTCGCGCTGAGCATCGTCGGCACGGTCCGAGGGATCGCGATGCAGCTCCTCCTCGATCCCGACCACGCCGACCTGGCGGTGGCCCAGGCGACGTTGCGCGCGCTGGTCCACAGCGCCGTCGCCGCGCCGGCCGACGCCGCCGCGGAGCTCAGGCCGCCAGCATCCGGGTGAGGTGGTCGAGCACCGCCGACCGGGTCCGCGTGGTCGCGGTCTCCGGGTCCATCATCAGCTGCAGCGCGACCCCGCGGAGCAACCCGACCACGACCGTGGCCATCGCGTCCGGGTCCACGTCGTCGCGGACCGACCCGTCCGCGGCCGCGTCCCGGATCAGCTGGGCGAAGGCGGAGCGGAAGTAGCGGTCCCAGGTGACCCGGGAGGACCGCCGCTCGGAGGCCCGCGAGACCGCCTCCGTCCACACCACCAGGTGCACCCGGCCGAGCGGGTCCGGGGCCTGCACCAGGTCGAGGTACGTGTCCGCGACGATGCGCAGCGCCGCGAGCCCGCGGGTGCTGCCCACCGCGGTCACCGTCCGGCTGGTGAAGAGCCGCACGGCCTCGGTGTTGAGCCGCTCGACGAGCGCCTCCTTCGACCCGAACCGGTGGTGCACCAGGCCGTGGCTGTAGCCGGCGACCCGGCCGATCTCGGCCAGCGACGTGCCCTCGATGCCGCGCTCGACGACCAGGGCCGCGGCCGCGTCCAGCAACCGGCGCTCACTCTCGGCGCGACGCTCCGCCTGGGTGCGTCGCGGCCGGACCGCGGTCGTCGAGGTGCTCACGGGAGCGATTATTGACGGCAGAGCCTGCAGGGGGTCAGCCCGGGGGCGTCCGGACCGGCCGGACGGAGGTCGTCGCGCCCGGCGACCAGGTCGCAGTCCGCACGGTGCACGGTGGTGCCGTTGCCGGCGACGACCAGGACCGCACCGGCGTCGCGGGGACGCGGCGGCGCGGCGGCCGCCCGGACCCCGCCGTTGCCACCGTTGGCCCCGTTGCCGTTGGCGACCGGTGCCTGCTGGACCTGCTCGGCCATGGCGGTGTTGTGCGAGACCGCGTCGGCCAGCAGCAGCAGCGTCTCGGAGAGCTGGCGCTGGGCGTCCTTCTGGTCCGCGGCGATCCGGGCCAGCCAGGAGCTGAAGTAGAGGAAGCCGCCCGCGAAGGTGATGCCGAGACCGAGGATGCCGCCGGAGACGATGTAGGCGTTCTGGTCGTAGACGTACGGCGTGTGCGCGACGCCGTACCAGCCGAGCCCGATCACGATCAGGCCGGCCGGCAGCAGCACCGCGCCGGCGATGAAGAGCACCAGGTGCAGGGTCGCCTGCGGGTTGCTGCGCAGCGGGGCGGTGCCGTCGCGGCTGCCGGCCCGCGGCAGCACCTGCGGGGCGGGATGCGCCTGAACGGCGGGGATCGACTGCGTGTGCTGGATCGTCATGGGGTCATGCCTTCCTCAGGTCGGGGATGCCGGCCTTGAGGCCGTGGGTGCAGGCGGCTGCGCCGCCGCCGAACAGGACGCCGCCGGCGTTGCGCAGGTACCAGGCCACTCCCGCGGCGAGCAGCAGCCCGCCGAGGATCAGCCACATCGGCACGCTGCCCAACGGGGGCAGGCCCTTGACGTGCGCGGCCGGGTTGAACTGCGTGTTCGTGAGCGGGTTCTCGCCGCCGGTCGCCGCCGGCGGGATCTCCCCGGCGCTGGTGGGCACGTCGCCCGCGCCGGTCCCGGTGGTGCCGGTGCCGGTCCCGGTGGTGCCGGTCCCGGTGCCGGCGTCCGTGGCGGGGGTGTCGGTGCTGCCCCCGCTCATGTCGATCGCCGGGACGACGGTGGCCGCGGTCCGGGACTCGCCCAGGTGCAGCACCATCTTGGGGGCGATCGTGTTCAGCGAGAGCAGCAGGCCCTTGAGGATCGCGGCCTGGCCGGGGAGGTCCGGCAGGCCGTTGACGAGGGCGTCGAGCGGGAGGCTCGGCAGCAGCGCGCGCAGCGGCTTGAGGTCGATGGTGATCCGGAGGGCCTCGGCGTCGATCGAGCCGGTGAGCCCGTCCTTCTTCACCACCGGGTCCGGCGTCTCGATGGTGATGCCGAGCTTGGTGAGCAGGCCACCGACGGTGCTGCCGAGGTTCGGGATCGGGGTCGTCGAGCCGGCCGCGGTGAACCCGGAAGGCCCGTAGGAGAACTTCTGGCCGGCGATCGTCATACCGCCGATGTCCACGGTCTGGGAGGTCTTCGCGCCGCCCTCGAGGGTCGCCGAGGTCTTCGTGACCACGTTGACGCCGGTGAGCTTGACCAGGCCGAGGAGCAGCCGCAGCTCGCCGATCCGGCTGGTCGAGGTCGCGACCACGTTCTGGCCGTCGTAGTCGGAGGAGGAGACGCTGGTCATGCCGTCGAAGTCGACCAGGGTCGCCAGCGGGCCGAGCATCGCGGTGCCGCCCAGCGGGGTGTCGGCGTTGCCGGACTTCGTACCGCCCAGCACCCCGGTCAGCGCGCCGAGGTCGCCGCTGAGCAGCCCGGTGAGCGGGTTGGTGGAGGTGGTCTTGGTGTCGCCGGCGTCGCCGTCGCCGATGTCCGAACCGGTGTAGCCGACCCGGGAGACGGTCCGCTTGGCGCCGGCGTCGGTGCGCCCGACCATGCCCGGGAAGAACTCCTGGGCCTGCTGGGTGGTGTCCCCGGGGTAGCCGGCGTTGGCCTGGACCGGGTAGCCGTTGCCGGTCAGGAAGGCGGGCAGGCCGAGCTGCTCGCCGAAGGTCTTCAGGCCCTCGCCCACGCCCGGTCCCGGCCACAGCGCCGAGGCACGGGCGGTGGTGGTCGGACCCGAGTCGGCCAGCACCCGGGTGTAGGAGAAGTCGAACTCGGCCTGCGGGTCCGTCGGGATCGGGATCGCCGGCTCGAAGATCTCCAGCTTCAGCGGCGAGGCCGTCGCCATCGTCGAGAAGCCGCCGTAGTCGGAGGCAGAGACCTCGGCGTGCGCGGGCGCCAGCGGCAGCGCCGCCACCGCCAGGCCCAGACCCAGCGCCGCGATCGGCAGTCGTCGGTTCATGCTCGTCCCCCTCATGCGGCACCACCCAGGATCACGTCGGCCATGATCGTGTTGATCTCCTCCGGCTCGCCGGTGGCCACGATCCGGCCGCCGGTCATCACCGCCGCGTAGTCGCTGATCTTCAGCGCCGTCCGCGCGAACTGCTCCACGACCAGGATCGAGACGCCGCTGGCCGCGATCCGGCCGACGGTCTCGTAGAGCTCCTCGACGATCAGCGGCGCCAGGCCCATCGAGAGCTCGTCGAGCAGCAGCAGCGCCGGGTCCGAGGTCAGCGCCCGGGCCATCGCCAGCATCTGCTGCTCGCCGCCCGACATCGTGCCGGCCAGCTGGTAGCGGCGCTCGTGCAGCCGCGGGAAGTAGGAGTAGGCGGTGTCGAAGACCTGGTTGGCCGCGACGCCGGCGTACGACATCAGCAGCAGGTTCTCCTCGACCGTGAGGTTCGGGAACACGCTGCGGCCCTCGGGCACGGTGATCAGGCCGACCCGGGCCAGGTCGTCCGGCTTCGCGCCGGTGACGTGCACCCCGCCGAGGTGGATGTCGCCGGAGGTCTGGGTCATCTGGCCCGAGATCACCTTGAGCAGCGTGGACTTGCCGGCGCCGTTCGGGCCGAGCAGCGCGACCACGGCGCCCTTGGGCACCGACAGGTTCACCCCGCGCAGCACCTCGATGCGCCCGTACGCCGCGCGCAGGTCGACGATCTCCAGGATCGGGACACTCATGCGACACCTTCTTCGTCGTCGGCGTAGCCGAGGTAGGCCTTCTGGACCACCGGGTCGACCCGGATCTCCGCCGGGGTGCCGCGGGCGATGATCGACCCGAAGTCGAGGACGTGGATGTCCTGGCAGACGTTCATCACCAGGTCCATGTC
Source organism: Marmoricola sp. RAF53 (assembly GCF_052114005.1). Lineage (NCBI taxonomy): Bacteria > Bacillati > Actinomycetota > Actinomycetes > Propionibacteriales > Nocardioidaceae > Marmoricola > Marmoricola sp. RAF53. The sequence continues at coordinate 230,290 of NZ_JBFRDX010000002.1, forward strand.
GTGCTCGACCATGAGGATCGTGCGGCCCTCGGCGGCCAGCTCCTGGAGCAGCTCGCCGAACGCCACGGTCTCGGACTCGTCCAGTCCCGAGGACGGCTCGTCGAGGAGCAGCAGCCGCGGGTCGCAGGCCAGCGCGCGGGCCAGCTCCAGCAGCCGCGCGGTGCCGGTCGGGATCGAGTCGGCGCGCTCCTTGGCGTGCTCGGCGATCCCCACCCGCTCCAGCAGCGCCGCGATCTCCAGGTCGGCCGACCCGTCGACCACGCGGAGGAACCCCTTCACGCCGTCGTGGATGTCCAGCGCGGTGCGGACGTTGTCCTCGACGGTCAGCGAGCCGAACGCCTCCAGCCGCTGGAAGGTGCGGCCGATCCCGGCCCGCGCCCGGCGGTGCACCGGCATCCGGCTGATGTCCTTGCCGTCGAGCAGCACCCGGCCCGAGGTCGGCGTCTGCAGGCCGGTGACGACGTTGAAGGTGGTGGTCTTGCCGGCTCCGTTCGGGCCGATCAGCCCGGTGATGGTGCCGGCCTCGACCTCGAAGTTGGCGTGGTTGACGGCGGTCACGCCGCCGAACTGGACGACGACGTCGTCAACGTGCAGCAAGGACATCGTCCGCCTCCTCGGTCAGCGCGGGCAGCTCGTCGGCGGTCGCGGCCCCGGACGGTCCAGCCGCCCCGACCGGCTCCTCTTCCTCGGGCTCCTCGCGGAGCAGCAGCGCCATGCCCGGGAAACGCTCGGCCAGCCACGGGTAGAGCCAGTTCATGATCCAGCCGGGGATCTGGAACAGCTTGTTGGCCAGGCCGTTCGGGTCCCGGGCCAGCAGCACCGCGCCGACGCCGAGGACGACGAAGAGCAGGCCGGCGACGTCCGGGTGGTCGGACTGGGCGACCGGGAGGTACATCATGAACACGCCGCCGAGCAGCGCGCCGGTCACCGAGGTGACGCCCCAGACGACCGCCATCAGCAGGACCAGCAGGCTCTGGAAGTAGAGGAAGTCGTTGGCCACGATGGTGCCGCGCAGGCCGGCGAAGAGCGCCCCGGCGAGCCCGGCGATGGCCGCGGACCCGGCGAAGACGCCGACCCGCACCCAGCGGTGGTCCAGGCCCAGCGTGCCGACGGCGGCCTGGCTGTCGCGCATCGCGACCAGGACCCGGCCGAGCCGACCGCGGCGGACCGCGAGCACGACGAACGCGACGATCACGAACATGACCGTCATCAGCACCGTGTAGGTGCCGGTCCCCTCGGCCTTCCAGCCCAGGATCGAGAGCCGGTCGGCGTTCAGGGCGTTGCCGATCTCGAAGGCCAGCGAGGACGAGAAGACCAGCTTGTCCATCAGCTGGGCGAACGCCAGCGTCGCCAGCGCGAGGTAGAGGCCGGTCAGCCGGAGCACCGGGATCGCCACGAGCGCGCCGACCGCGGCCGCGATCATCGTCGCGGCCAGCAGGCCGAACAGGTTCGGCTCGTCGAGCTTGGCGTAGGCGACCGCGCCGACACCGGCGAAGGTCACCTGGGCCAGCGAGACGAAACCGCCGAAGCCGGTGAGCACGACCAGGGAGAGCATCACGATCGCGTAGGTCATCGCGGTGCCTGCCAGCAGCAGGTTCTTCTCGCTCAGCGAGACCGAGAGCAGCACCATGAAGACGATCAGCGCGCCGCCCCAGCCGGCCGCCTTGCCCCAGCTCGGCACCGGCGCGGACACGATGCCCTTGACCTGGCCGATCCGCAGCGGGGCCTGCGGGAGCAGGACCAGGATGATGAAGAGGAAGACCGTCGGGATGACCGCCGGGAGGCCGGTGACCTTGTCCGCGAACGGGATGTTCGGCAGGTAGCCGACGACGTAGGCCTGGGCCAGCCCGAGCGACATCGCGCCCAGGTAGGTCATCGGCAGGCTGGTGAGCTTGCCGAGCATCGCGGCGGCGTACGCGGAGATGACCAGCAGGGTCAGGTCGTAGTACTGCAGCCCGATCTCCGCGGCCAGCAGGATGCCCGCGAGCGCGGCCAGCAGGCAGCCGATCGCCCAGGACAGACCGGCGACCAGGTCGGGGCGGCCGCCGTACAGGCGGAGCAGCAGCGGGTTGTCGACCGAGGCCCGCATCGCGGTGCCGATCCGGGTCCGGGTCAGCAGCGCCGCCAGCAGGAGCGCCACGATCGCGGAGACGATGATCGTGATCACCTGGTGCCACGGCATCTGGTTGTCGCCGAGGTGCAGGAAGTGGCCGTCGAAGAACTTCGGGATCACCCGGGCGTCGGTCGGCCAGACCTGCGTGGCGACACCGATCAGCGCCACCAGGAGACCGACGGTCACCACGAGGGACACGCCGATCGGGGCGTTGCCGAGGTCGCGGACGACGACGCGCTGGAGGAAGAACCCGAACGCCGGCGCGAGCAGCAGCAGCACCACGATCATCGCCAGCCAGGCCGGCATTCCCTGCTTCTGGGACAGGTCCCAGTAGACGAACGCGAACACCATCCCGATCGCACCGTGCGCGATGTTGAAGACCCGGGTGGTGCTGTAGGTCAGGACCAGTCCGCTGGCCATGATCGCGTACGCCGCGCCGGTGAACAGCCCGGTCAGCGTGTAGGAGAAGAAGGCACTCATCGTCCGCTACGGCTTCGTCTGGCCGGCGCAGAGGTAGGACGTGCCGCCGAACGGCACGAACTTGCCACCCTGGACCTGCATGTAGCGGATGCAGGAGGGCGCGTGCTTCGTGCCGACCTCCATCGGGCCGTGCGCCCCGCCGCCGGTCCAGTTGCTGATCGGCCGGATCGCCGCGATCAGCGAGGCCCGGTTGAGCTTGCCGCCGAGCGCGATCGACTTCTCCACGAAGAGCTTCATCGCGGACCAGGCGAACAGGCCGAAGAAGGTCGGCTGGGCGCCGGGCGAGACCTGCTGGAGCCACTTGCGGTACAGGTTCATCTCCGGCTGGTTGGAGTCCAGCGGCAGGAAGTTGATGAACATGTAGGCGCCCTCGACGGCCGAGCCGCCGGACTTCAGGAAGCCCGGGTCGTAGACCGACGGGTCGTACATCAGGACCTTGGGCTTGAAGCCGGCCGACTGCATCGCCTGGGCCATCCGGACCGACTGCTGGTACGCGCCGAGGAACTGGACGAACTCCACGCCCTTGCTCTTCATCTGCTGCACGTAGGGGCCGTAGTTGAACTCGGCCACGTCGATCGGGGAGGTGTAGATCCAGTTCATGCCGCGCTTCTTGCCGACCGCGATCTGGGACTTGCCGTTCTCGGCCGCCGCGCCGGCGTTCAGGTAGAGGAACGCGGCCTTCTGGGTCGCCGCCTTCTCGCGCTTGACCCAGAAGTCGTAGACACCGTTGCTGTACTCGCCGTCGCGGCCGGTGGCCTGGACGCCGAAGCAGGTGCTGCAGTCGTTGCGGGCGCCGGTGACGGCCGCGGCGCGGATGTCCGGCAGGCCGCAGGCCTGAGCGGTCCGGGCGCCGCCGGAGTCGAAGGCCGACATCGAGCCGACGGTGGCGAAGACCTTGTCGCACATCTTCGTGTACGCGGCCTGGTCGGCGCCGGCGTCGGTGCGCGAGTCGTCGGTGACCAGGGCCAGCTTGCGACCGCAGATGCTCGAGGTGCTGTTGAAGTAGTTCATGTACGCCCGGGTCGCCTGCTGGGCGCCGGTGAACAGACCGGGGACGGGACCGCTCAGGTCCGAGGAGTTGCCGATGGTGATCGTCGAGTCGGTGATGCCGGTGCCGTTCTTGAATCCGGTACACGAACCCGCCTTGACACCGGTGCCGGCCGGGGCGGTGCTGCCACCTCCGGTGCTGCCGCCGCCGGTGCTGCCGCCTCCGGTGCTGCCACCGCCGGTGCTGCCGCCTCCGGTGCTGCCACCGCCGGTGCTGCCGCCTCCGGTGCTGCCGCCGCCGGTGCTGGCGCCCGGGTCGTTCACGGTGCCGGCGCCCGGGTCGGTGACGGTGCTGCCGTCACCGGTCGGGGTGGTCGAGCCACCGCCGCCGGAGCTGTTCGCGATGCCGGCCGCCTGGTTGTTCGCGCTGACGACCTGGTCGGGCTTCAGCGTGGATCCGCCGCAGGCGGCAGGGACGACCAGCGCCACGGCCACGAGGACCGCTCCTGCCGTTCGTCGTGCCCGGACAGAGCTCCGAACGGAACTCGCAACGCTTCGCACAGCGGGTACTCCTGACGCCAGTTCTTCCGGTGAGGACGAACAGAAAGTAGATGTGCATCACATAACTGAGCAAGAGCCCGAAGGTTACTTTCTGAAACAAGTTCTACTTGAATTTCTGTGACGGCGCCCACAAAACCGGACATCTCGGATATGCCCGGCGTTCACCGCCCGGATGCCACCCCCGGGCGGCAGGCATACTTCCGCCCATGTCGGTGCGCGCCTCCCTGTCGCTGCGCTGGGCGCGCGCCGCGACGCTCGGCGTCGTCGCCCTCGGCACCGGCACCGTCGCCCACCTCGGCGCCGACGGGCTCCTGCCCGGACCCACCGGCCTGGTCGTGCTCGCCGCCCTCTGCACCGCACTCGCGGCCGCGTTCCTCGGCAGGGAAGCGTCGGCGGCCCGGCTGGTCGTCCTCGTCGTCGGCGGCCAGACCCTGGTGCACACCGGCCTGGCCGCGATGGCCGGCCACCGCGGCGACCCGGTCACCACCGCGGCGGCCACGCCACGAGTGGCGCCGGCCCCGCTGCCCGGCCCGCGCACCGGCTCCTACTACGAGCAGTGGGCCCAGTCCCGCCCCGGGGCAGGCGAGGTCGAGCCCGTCGTCCCGGCCTGGCTGCTGCACGCGTTCGCGGACCTCGCCGGGCACCCGGCGATGGCGCTCGCGCACGTCCTCGCCGCCGTCGCCGTCGGCCTCTGGCTCGCGGTCGGCGAGCGCGCGCTCTGGGCCGTGCTGGTGCTGACCGCGGCCCTCGCCGTCGCCCTGGTACGCCGGCTGCACGACGCCCTGACCGGCGAGCCGGTGGCCGTGCCCGTGCCCGGGGCGGCCGCGCGCCGGGCGGCGTACGCGCGCCTGCTGGTCCCCCGCCGTCCCGCCTGGTCGCACCCCCTCACCCGCCGCGGCCCGCCCGCACTCCTTACCGCAGCCTGAGCCGCTGACGCCACCGGCGTCGGCCCCTCGAGAGACCCCTGCTGCGAGCACCCACCGCGCCGGCACCTGCCCGCGCGGACCTTCCACGTGCACGAGGAGTACCCGCATGTCCGCACCCGTTCTCGACCCACCGCGCAAGCCGCGCCAGGCCCCGGCCGGCCTGTTCCGCGCCTTCTGGCGGTGGCACTTCTACGCCAGCTTCGTCGTCGTCCCCGTCTTCGCACTGCTGGCGGTGACCGGCCTGGTCTACCTGTTCCGCTTCCAGCTCGAACCGCTGCTCCACGCCGACCAGATGCGCGCCGACCGTCCCGCCGGCCAGACCTACCAGCAGCCGCTCTCGGCCCAGCTCGCCGCGGTCGAGCAGGCCCATCCCGACGCCGAGATCGCCCTGGCCCGCGAGGGGCGCGGCCTCGAGGACAGCACGGCGTTCTCGATCACCCGGCCCGACGGGAGCACCACCGACGTCTTCGTCGACCCGTGGCGGGCCGAGGTGACCGGCTCGGTGAATCCCGACACCACGCTCAGCGGCTACGCGGTCCGGCTGCACGGCGACCTGATGGCCGGGCGCTGGGGCGACGGCCTGATCGAGGTCGCCGCCTGCTGGGCGATCGTGATGGCGCTGACCGGCTACGTGCTGTTCTTCACCGGCCGCAGGGCCCGGCTGCGCCCCAGAATCCGGTCCGGTGCGAGCCGCGCGAAGGGCGCGGCCCGGGGAGCAGCCCGGGGAGCAGCCCGGGGAGCAGCACTGCGGCACCGGCACGGCCTGATCGGCTCGGTCGTCGGTGTCGGCCTGCTGCTCATGGTCGTCACCGGCCTGCCGTGGACCGGCTTCTGGGGCGCGAAGGTGCAGAGCCTCGCGACCGAGCAGGGCTCCTCGCTCTGGTCGACCGACCCGGGAGCGGTCTCGGAACCGGGCTCGAAGCTGGACGAGTCGCTGCCGCACAGCCACGCCGTCGAGGTGCCCTGGGCCCAGGGCGACAGCCCGGTGCCGACGTCGGAACCCGGCGACCAACCCGGCGGAGTCACCTCGCAGGTCACGGCCGACACCGCGGTCGTGGCCGCCGAGCGCGCCGGCCTGAAGCACCCGATGAGCATCGTCCTTCCGGCCGAGGACCGCGGCGTCTACTCGGTGATGGGCGACGCTTTCGGTGACCCGACCGCCGAGCGGACCGTGCATGTCGACCGGTACTCCGGGCGGGTGCGGGCGTCGTACGGGTTCGACGAATACCCGCTGCCCGCGAAGGTCGTCTCGCAGGGCATCGGCGTCCACGAGGGCCGCAGCTTCGGGACGCTGAACTTCTGGGCATCCGCGCTCTTCTGCGTGCTGGTGCTCGTCCTCTGCGTCACCGGCCCGCTGATGTGGTGGCGCCGCCGGCCCGGTGGCTCCGGCTCGGTCGGCGCCCCGCGCGGCCGGCTCCCGGTGCGCACCACGTGGTGGCTCGGCGTCGGCCTGGTCGTGCTCGGCGTCCTGCTCCCGCTCTTCGGGATCACCCTGGCGGCGGTGCTGCTGCTCGACCAGCTGGTGCTGCGCCGGTTCGCGTCGACCCGGAGGTGGTTCGACGTCACCTGACCAGACCCGCTGACCCGGCGCAAACTGGCACGTTGAGCACGCTGACCCGGCGCAAAGTCGCGCGTTCAGCCCCGCGATGGCGCTGGTTTGCGCCTGGTCAGCGCACGCATGGCGCGGTTCTGCGCCGGGTCAGCGCGCTTGCTGCTGGGCCATCGCGCGCTGCTTCGCGACGAACTTCGTCGACTGGCTGCGCACGAAGCCGGGGGCGAGCCGCTGGAGGCGCCAGGCGAAGCGGGCCTGCACCGGCTCCATGACGACGGCCTCGTTCCCGGCGACGGCGGCGAGCGCGCACAGCGCGAGCGCCTCGGGCGTCACCGGCCGGCGGATGCCCTGCCCCTTGAGGTAGAAGTCGCGGCCGCGGACCCGGCCGATCTCGCCCTGCTCCAGCATCGGCGTCTCGACGGCCGCCGGGCACACCACGGTCACCCCGATCCCGTGCGCCGCCGCCTCCGAGCGCAGCGCGGCGGAGAGGCCGACGACCGCGTGCTTCGTCATCACGTACGACGTCAGCAGGCCGGCGGCCATCAGCCCGCCCATCGAGGCGGTGTTGACGATGTGCCCGCCGCCCTGCCGGATCATCTGCGGGTAGGCCGCCTGGACGCCGTGCACGACGCCGCGGATGTTGACGTCGATGATCGCGTCCCACTGCGCCCGCGTCAGGTCCTCGGTCTCGCCGATGAAGCAGATCCCGGCGTTGTTGAAGAGCAGGTCGAGGCGACCGTGCTCGGCGACCGCCCGGTCGACCAGCGCCTGGACCGCGTCCGCGTCGGTGACGTCGAGGACGACGCCGTCCGGTCCCGGGTGGAGGTCCGCGGCGTACACGGTGGCGCCGTCGCCGCGGAGCGCGCTGACCAGCGCGGCGCCGATTCCGGAGCCGCCGCCGGTGACGACCGCGACCCGCCCCGCGAAGAAGCCCGGCGGCGGGGCCTTGCGCGCGGCCCTCACCCGAAGGCCTTCATCACGAGTCCGTGCAGGTCGGGGTAGCGCTGCAGGTGCGCCCCGCCGTTGACGTCGACGTTCTCGCCGGTGATCCAGCGGGCGTCGTCGGAGAGCAGGAACCGGAGCAGCGCGGCGATCTCCTCGGGCTCGCCGGAGCGGCCGAGCGGGGTGTTCTCCAGATAGCTGTCGCGGACGCCCGGGATGTCCATCGCCGGTGCGGTCAGCGGGGTCACGACGAGGCCGGGCGAGACCGCGTTGACGCGGACGCCGCGGTGGCCGAGCTCGAGCGCGGTCACCTGGGTGAGCATCACCAGGCCGGCCTTGGCCGAGCAGTAGGCGGCCATCCCGGTGCCGGGCTGACGGGCGTTGAGGGAGGACAGCGAGATCATCACGCCACCGTCGGCGATCCGGGATCCGGCGTGCTTGAGCACGAGGAAGGCCCCGGTCAGGCAGACGTCGATCACGCGGCGGAACTCGGCGGCGTCGTGGTCGACGACCAGGCCGAGCGTGCTCACCCCGGCGCAGTTGACGACGCCGGTGAACGCGCCGTGCCGGGCCAGCACCTCGTCGAAGAGCGCGGCCACCGAGGCCTCGTCGGCGACGTCGACGCGCACGCCGTGATCCGGCGGCGCGAGGTCGGCGACGACCACCGTGTGGCCGTGCTTCTCGAGGTCCTGCGCCGTCGCCAGCCCGATGCCCGAGGCACCACCGATGACGACCGTGACGGGTGAGCTCATCAGGTCTCCTGACACTTGTCGGTTGTTATTGACACGTGTCAACCTACTGCCTAGTGTGGCCCGCGTCACCCCCCATTTCTCCGGAGGACCCGTGCCCACCCACTCCCGCACCCGCCGCCCGACCACCGCGATCATCGGCGCCGGCATCAGCGGCCTGACGACCGGCAAGATGCTCTCGGACTACGGCGTCCCCTACACCTGCTTCGAGTCCTCGGACCGGATCGGCGGCAACTGGGCCTTCGGCAACCCGAACGGGCACAGCAGCGCCTACCGCTCGCTGCACATCGACACCTCCAAGGAGCGGCTCTCGTTCCGGGACTTCCCGATGCCGGACCACTACCCGGACTTCCCGCACCACACCCAGATCAAGGACTACCTGGAGTCCTACGCCGAGGCCTTCGACCTCAAGGCCAACATCGAGTTCCGCAACGGCGTCCAGCACGCCCGCCGGCTCGACGGCGAGGATCCCCGGGGCGGCTGGGAGATCCTCGACCAGGCCGGGGCGACCCGGCACTTCGACCACCTCGTCGTCGCCAACGGCCACCACTGGGACCCGCGGTTCGCCGAGTTCCCCGGAGAGTTCAGCGGCGTCTCGATCCACTCCCACCACTACATCGACCCGCGCACGCCGCTGGAGTTCTTCGGCCAGCGGATCCTGGTCGTCGGCCTCGGCAACAGCGCCGCCGACATCGCCGTCGAGCTCTCCTCGAAGTCGCTGCAGACCAAGGTCTCGCTGTCGACCCGGTCCGGCGCCTGGATCGTGCCGAAGTACGTCTACGGCAAGCCGGCCGACACGATGTACCGGACGACGCCGTACCTGCCGCTGTCCTGGCAGCGCAAGGTGATGCAGCTGGCCCAGCCGATGAACGGCTCCAACGGCGCGCTGTACGGGCTCAAGGAGCCGAACCACAAGTTCTTCGAGGCGCACCCGACGCAGTCCGTCGAGCTGCCGCTGCGGCTCGGCTCGGGCGACGTGATCCCGAAGCCGAACATCAGCCGCCTCGACGGCAGCACCGTCCACTTCGAGGACGGCACCAGCGACGACTTCGACGTGATCGTCTACGCCACCGGCTACAACATCACCTTCCCGTTCTTCGACCGCGACTTCCTCAGCGCACCGGACAACCACCTGCCGCTGTACAAGCGGATGTACAAGCCGGGCATCGAGGACCTGACCTTCGTCGGCTTCGCGCAGGCCACCCCGACGCTGTTCCCGTTCGTGGAGAGCCAGGCCCGGCTGGTGGCGGCCCACCTCGTCGGCGAGTACGCGCTGCCCGACGTCGCCGAGATGGAGCGGGTGATCCGCAGCGACGAGGAGAAGTACATCGGCCACGTGCTGAAGACCGCCCGGCACACCCAGCAGGTCGACTACTTCATCTACGAGCACGACATCCGCGCCCGCGAGATCCCGGCCGGACGCGCGCGGGCGCACGCCGGGGCGGGAGCCCCCCGGTGACCGACGACCCGAGCGCCTGGAACCGGCTGGTCGACCGCCGCGGCTCCAGCCGCGGCGACGCCCGCCGCGACGCGCTGCTCGAGGCGTTCGACCAGCTGCTCCGCGAGCAGACCCTGGAGGAGGTGAACGTCGCCGACATCTCCGGCCGCGCCGGGGTGACCCGCTCCGCGTTCTACTTCTACTTCGAGAACAAGGCCGTCGCCGTGCTCGCCCTGATGCAGGGCCTGTACGACGCCGCCGCGGACGCCAACGAGCTGCTGGTCAAGGCCGAGGGCGACGCCGAGGACCGGATCCGCGCCGCGATCACGATGCTCTTCGACTCCGTCGACACCAGCCCGCACACCTACCGGGCCCTGCTGGAGGCGCGCGCGTCCAGCCCGAGCGTCCGGGAGATGTGGGACGCCGGCCGCGCCGACTTCGCCCACGTCATCGCCGGGATGATCGAGACCGAGCGCGTCGCCGGACGGGCCAGCGACGGCCCGGACGCCGACGCGCTCGCCACCGTCCTGCTCGACCTCAACGACAACGCCCTCGAACGGCACTCGCTCGGCACCGGACCGGTCCGCGAGCTGCACATCGAGTCCCTCACCTTCATCTGGCTGCGCACGATCTACGGCAGGAGCACGACATGACCCGGCAGACCCTCACCTTCGACTCCGCGGGTACCGCCTGCGAGGCCTGGCACTACGAGGCCGAGCACGACCGGCTCGCCACGGCGGCCGGCCGGCCCGTCGTGGTGATGGCGCACGGCCTCGCCGGCACCAAGGACTCCGGCCTGGAGCCGTTCGCCCGCGCCTTCGCCGCGGCCGGCCTGGACGTGCTGCTCTTCGACTACCGCGGCTTCGGCGGCAGCGCCGGTGAGCCCCGCCAGGTCGTGTCGCTGGAAGGTCAGCTCGCCGACTTCCGCGCCGCGATGAGCGCCGCGGCCGGTCTGCCCGGCGTGGACCGCTCCCGGCTGGTGCTCTGGGGCGTCTCGCTCGCCGGCGGGCACGTGCTGCGCGCCGCGGCCGACCGGCGCGACGTCGCCGCCGTGGTGGCCCTGGTCCCGATGGTCGACGGTCTGGCCGCGGCCCGGCACGCGACGGCGTCGCACTCCCCCGGCGAGCTGCTCAAGGCGACCGCGCTCGGCATCCGCGGCAAGGTCGGGTCCAAGGCCGGCCGGGCGCCGCTGATGATGCCGGTGGTCGCCCGCCCGGGCGAGGTCGGGGCGCTCACCCTGCCCGGGGCGCTGGAGGACTACCTCGCCATCGCCGGGCCGACCTGGCGCAACGAGGTGGCCGCCGACGTGACCCTGGAGCTCGGCACCCGCAAGCCCGCCGCCGCGGCCCGGCGGGTCACCGCGCCGCTGCTGGTGCAGATCGCCGACTTCGACGCCAGCGCCCCGCCGCACGCCGCCGCGAAGGCCGCGTTCCAGGGCAAGGCCGAGGTCCGGCACTACCCCTGCGACCACTTCGACGTGTTCCCGGGCAAGCCGTTCCACGAGGCCGCCGTGAAGCACGCGGTGTCCTTCCTCACCCGCCACCTCGCCGTCCCGGTGGTCGAGGAGGTTGCGCAGCAACCGTCTCGAAACCCCGCGGGCAGCAGCACCACCGACCAGGAGAGCGAGACCGTCGATGCCTGAGACCGTCCAGCAGTGGGTGCACGCCCTGGCCGAGAACGACGGGCCGGGGCTGCTCTTCGAGGACCAGTCCTGGACCTGGCGCGAGACCGTCGGCGACGCCGCCGCGCGGGCGCGGGTGCTGGCGGACTGGGCCGAGCCTGGCCGGCCGCTGCACGTCGGCGTGCTGCTCGAGAACACCCCGGAGATGGTCCGCGCGCTGCTCGCCGGCGCGATCGGCGCGCACGTCACCGTGGGCGTCAACGCGACCCGGCGGGGCGAGGCCCTGGCGGCCGACGTACGGCGGGCCGACTGCCAGGTGCTGCTCACCGACGCCGAGCACCTGCCGCTGCTGGCGGGGCTGGACCTCGGCGGCGCCCGGGTGGTCGACACCGACGGGCCGGAGTGGGCCGAGCTCACCGCGGCCGCGGACCGGAGCATCGGGGCCCTGCCCGGGGACCTGCCGGAGGTCGGCACGATGGACACCTTCATGCTGATCTTCACCTCGGGCACCAGCGGCGAGCCGAAGGCCGTCCAGGTCGCCAACTTCATGGTGGTGATGTCGGGCTCGGTGCTCGCCGAGAAGTACGAGCTCGGTGGCGACGACGTCTGCTACTGCGCGATGCCGCTGTTCCACTCGAACGCGATCATGGCCTCGCTCGGGCCGGCGCTGCACGCGGGCGCCGCGATCGCGCTGGTCCGCAAGTTCAGCGCCTCGTCGTTCCTCGGCGACGTCCGGCGCTTCGGCGCGACGTACATGAACTACGTCGGCAAGCCGCTGGCCTACATCCTGGCCACCCCCGAGCAGCCCGACGACGCCGAGAACCCGCTGCGGGTGGCCTTCGGCAACGAGGCCTCCGACCGCGACATCGAGCAGTTCGGGCGCCGCTTCGGCTGCACGGTCTGGGACGGGTTCGGGTCGACGGAGACGGCGATCATCATCACCCGCACCGAGGACACCCCGCTCGGCTCGATCGGGGTGCCCTTCGACGGCGTCGCCGTGTACGACCGCGAGACCCGCACCGAGTGCCCGCGCGCCACCTTCGACGAGCACGGCCGGGTCACCAACCTCGACGCCTGCGTCGGGGAGCTGGTGAACACCCAGGGGGCCGGCTTCTTCGCCGGCTACTACAAGGACGAGAAGGCGACCGCCGACCGGCTCGACGGCGGGATGTACTGGTCCGGGGACCTCGGCTACCGCGACGAGGCCGGGTTCGTCTACCTCGCCGGGCGCACCGACGACTGGCTGCGCGTGGACGGCGAGAACCTGGCCGCCGCGCCGGTCGAGGCGCTGCTGCTGCGGCACCCGGCGATCAGCCAGGCGGCCGTGTACGCCGTCCCGGACGAGAACGTCGGCGACCAGCTGATGGTCACCCTCGTCCTGCGCGACGACGCCCGGCTCGACCCGGCCGGCTTCGAGGAGTTCCTGGCGGCCCAGCCCGACCTCTCCCCCAAGGCGTGGCCGCGGTTCGTCCGGATCGCCGACGAGGTCCCGACCACGGCGACCAACAAGATCCTCAAGCGCACGCTGCGCAGCGAGGGCACCGGCGTGGCCGACCCGGTCTGGGAACGCGCCGAGCGCGGCCGCTCGTACGCGCTGCGGGCGGGGGCCGACGCATGAAGATCGCCGTCACCGGCGCCGCCGGCTTCCTCGGCTTGAACCTGGTCAACACCCTGCTCGCCGAGGGCCACGACGTGCTCGCGATCGACCGGGTCCCCGGCACCCCGCCCGCGGGCGCGCACGGCGACGGCCTGCTCCGCTGGGAGTCGGTCGACGTCCTGGACGAGGAGGCGATGACCCGGGCCCTGGACGGGATCGGGGTCGTGCACCACCTGGTCGCGGTGATCAGCCTGCGCCAGGAGGACCCGCTGGCCTGGCGGGTCAACGTCGACGGCGTCGGCGCGGTCGCCCGGGCGGCGCTGAGGGCCGGGGTCCGGCGGATGGTGAGCTGCGGGTCGCTCGCCTCCTTCCACTACGAGCGCCGCGGCACCGTGCACGAGGGTTCGCCGCGGTCCACCGCGAAGAACCTGCCGGTCTACCACCGGTCGAAGTACTACGGCGAGGTCGAGCTGCTCAAGGTCGTCGACGCCGGCCTCGACGCGCTCATCTGCAACCCGACCGGCATCTACGGGCCGGTCGACCACCCCGACCGGCTCTCCCGGTTGAACCAGAGCCTCCTCGACTCCGCCCGCGGCAAGATGCCCGCGGGAGTCTCCGGCGAGTTCGACATGGTCGACGTCCGCGACGTCGCCCGCGGCTTCCTGCTCGCCGCCGAGAAGGGCCGGACCGGGCACAACTACCTGCTCGGCGGTCACCGCTACGGCCTGATGCGGTCGATGCAGGACGCCGCGGAGCTCGCCGGGGCCACCGGCCCGCGGATCACCATCCCGGTCGGTCTGCTGGAGCGGGTCGCACCGCTGATCGACCCGGTCGCCCGCCGGTTCGGCTCGGAGTCCTTCGCCCCGGCCGCGCTGGAGAACGTGGCGATGAGCCCGGTCGTGGACCGGACCAAGGCCGGCGCCGAGCTCGGCTACGAGCCGCGCCCGGTGGAGGAGACGATCCGCGACCTGGTCACGTTCTTCGCCGCCGAGGACCTGCTGGAGAGGACGCCGACCCGCTGATGCTCCTCGACGTCCAGCTCGACGCCCGGCCCGACCAGGCCGCGACCCGTGCCGCCGAGCTCCTCGCCGCCGGGGTCGACGGCCTGTTCACCTTCGAGGGCCCGCACGACGTGTTCCTGCCGCTGATCGTGGCGGCCGGGGCCAGCGAGGTGTCGGAGACGGACCTGATGACCAACGTCGCGATCGCGCTGCCGCGCAGCCCGATGCACCTCGCGAACCTGGCCTACGACCTGCAGCTGCTCAGCAAGGGCCGGTTCCGGCTCGGCCTCGGCTCGCAGATCCGCCCGCACATCGAGAAGCGGTACGGCGCCGAGTGGAGCCGGCCGGCCGCCCGGATGCGGGAGACGGTGCTGGCGGTGAAGGCGATCCTGAACACCTGGCAGGACGGAACCCGGCTCGACTTCCGCGGCGAGTTCACCCAGCACACGCTGATGCCGCCCACGTTCGTGCCCGGCCCGAACCCGTACGGCGTCCCGCCGGTGCTGCTCGGCGCGCTCGGGCCGGTGATGACCCGGACCGCGGCCGAGGTGGCCGACGGCCTGCTGGTGATGCCCTTCCACAGCCACCGGCACTTCCGCGAACGCACCCTGCCGGCCGTCGAGGAGGGTCTCGCCCTCGCCGGACGCGGTCCCCTGGGGTCGCCGGGCTTCGACCTCTTCCCGCAGACGATCGTGGCGACGGGCACGACGCCGGCGGAGATCGAGGCGGCGTCGGTCGGCGTCCGCGGACTGCTCGCGTTCTACGGCTCGACGCCCGCCTACAAGCCGGTCCTCGACGTGGAGGGCTGGGGCGACCTGCAGCCGGAGCTGAACGCGCTGTCCAAGACCGGCGACATCATGACGATGATCGACAGGATCGACGACGACGTGCTCCGCACGCTGGCGGTCGTGGGCACCCCCGAGGAGTGCGCGGCCGAGATCCGGCGCCGGTTCGGCGACGTCGCGGAGCGAGTCTGCGCCTACTTCCCGGGCAGCACCCATCCCCCGGCCACGATCCGGGCCCTGGGCGACGCGCTGCGCGGCTGACCGGTCAGCCGGTGCGGGTCAGCCGGCCGCCGCCTCGCACGCGGCGCCGTACGGGTCCGGGTGCAGCCCTTGGGTCTCCAGGACGTCCGCGGCGCGGTGCCGGCCGAGGTTCCACTCGAGCCAGTCGTCGCTGCCGTTCGGGACCCGCAGGGCGCACTCGGCGAGGTCGTCGGGCAGCTTCGCGAGCTCGGCGGCCGCGTCGGCGGAGAGCCCCTGCAGGTAGTACAGGTCGACCTTGCCGGTCTCGGCGTACCGGCTGACGTTGTGCCGGGCGATGTAGGCGTCCGGGTTGACCGCCGCGAGCAGCAGCAGCGCGGTGGCGCCGCTGAGCAGGGCCGTGCGGGGCAGCCAGGCCGTCCGCAGCACGACGCCCGACGCCAGCACGCAGAGGACGAGGAAACCGAGCCAGCCCTCGAAGACGTCGACCAGCAGCCGGAGCCGGGTGAACCCGTACGCCTCCTGGTAGACGTGCATCCGGTAGAGCGCGGAGCCGACCACGACCAGCGTCAGCGCGCAGAGCAGACCCAGCGACCCGCGCAGCCAGGCGACGTCCGCGGCGGTCTCCCGCGGCGCCTTCCGCGCGGCCGCCCACACCACCAGCAGGGTGAGCGCGGTCGCCACGGTGAGCTGCCCGAAGCCCTGGTGCACGTACTCCGCGTAGGTGAGCCCGGTGGTCCGGGCGAGGTAGTCGTGGCCGCCGAACATCACGGTGAGCTGGGCGCCGAGGAAGACCAGGAAGACGGCGTCGATCAGCAGGACGGGGGCGAGCCACTCGTAGCGGTGCGCGACCGGGCGGGTCGCCACGGTCGCGGGCTCGACGTTCGGCGGGTTGAGCGCGAGGTAGGTGGCCGCGAGCACGGCTGCCCCGACCGCGACGGTGATGAAGCCGCGGAGCACGAACGTGTCGAGGCTGAGGTCGGGCAGGAGCGCGCCCGCCCACTGGGCGAAGAGCGCGTCGGCGGAGGCGAACAGCAGGCCGAAGACGACCAGGCCGAGGAGCGACCACGCGACGGTGCGGATCACCGCGGCGCTGTTCTGGTGGCCGGTGATCCCGCGCAGCGAGCGCCCCAGCCAGGGCAGTCCGCGGACCGCGGCGAGCGGCCAGGCGAGCGCGGCCAGCACGAACGAGGGCAGCGCGCGTCCGTGCGCCAGGGCGACCACGCAGACCAGCCCGCCGGCGAGGAGGCAGAGCGCCACGATCCACACCGCGTCCCGGAACAGGACCGTCGAGGCCAGCAGCGCGCAGAGCCCGGCGCAGGTCAGCGTGAACGGCGACCGCCGGTGGACGCTGAACCGGAGGATCGTGCCGCCGGCCGCCAGCAGCACCACGAACGTGCCCAGACCGAGGTAGTGGAACGGCAGCACCAGGGCGGCCAGCACGCCGACGGCGAGGGCGGCGAGGAACGGGCGCACGCTGGCGGCGAGCCCGCGCTCGGGCCAGAAGTCGCCGAACATCGGGTCGATCACCGGGGCCGCGGGCGGGGGCGCCGCCTGCTGCGGGTAACGAGGGGCGGGACTTGCTACGTCGGCCAAGGTCGGCTCCTGGGTCCTGGTGGGCAGGGGTGTCGTGGGGAGGGGTGTCGTGGGCAGCGGTGTGGTGGGCAGGCGAGCGGGTCGCTCCGGTGCGAGCGGAAGGTCGACGCGGACCCGGGCGCCGGTGCTGCCGGCCTCGGGGTCGACGAAGTGGATGGTGCCGCCGTGCAGGTCGGTGACCCAACGCGCGATGGCGAGGCCCAGGCCGGTGCCGCCCCCGCCCTCGGAGTCGGTCAGGGTCCCGAACCGCTCGAAGACGCGGTCGCGGTCCGCGGCCGGGATCCCCGGGCCCTGGTCGGAGACCTCCAGCCGCCAGCCGTCGCCGGAGCGCTGCGCATCGAGCCGGACCACCCCGCCCGCCGGGCTGTGCCGGGAGGCGTTGTCGAGCAGGTTCGCGACCAGCTGGTGCAGCCGCGCCTCGTCGGCGGCCACCGTCAGCTCCGGCGGTGCCACCCGGACGTCGTAGGTCACCTCCCGGCCGACCACCCGCGCCTCCGCCGTGGCCTGCTCGAGGAGTTCGCCGACGGGCACCTGCGTGGTGGACAGCGGGGCCTCGCCCGCGTCGACCCGCGCCAGGTCGAGCAGGTCGGAGGCGAGGGCGGACAACCGCTCGGCCTGGGCGAGCGCCGTCCCCAGCGTGACCGGGTCCGGCTCGGCGACGCCGTCGACGAGGTTCTCCAGCACCGCGCACAACGCGGCGAGCGGCGTACGGATCTCGTGGCTGACGTTGGCCACCAGCTCGCGGCGCTGCCGGTCCACCGCCGCCAGGTCCTCGGCCATCCGGTTGAACGCGCGGGCCAGGTCGCCCACCTCGTCGCTGGAGGTCGCGGTCACCCGGCCCGAGTAGTCGCCGCGGGCCATCCGCCGGGCGGCCGCGGTCATCTCCCGCAACGGCGAGGTCATCCCGACCGCGAGCAGCTGGGTCACCCCGAGGGCGAGCGCCACCGTGACCGGGACGCTCAGCCAGAACGGCACGCCGCCGCCGGCGCCGATCGCGGCGACCACCGAGGCCACCGTCACGCTGATCGCGACGAGGAGGCCGAGCTTCACCTTGACCGACGTCACCTGGTCCAGGACGCGGTTCACGAGGCGCGCACCTCTTCCAGGGCGTACCCGACGCCGTGGACGGTTCGGACCCGGTCTGCGCCGATCTTCGCGCGCAGCGCCTTGACGTGGGAGTCGACCGTCCGGGTGCCCGAGGCGCCCGGCCAGCCCCAGACCTCCGCGTAGAGGGTCTCCCGGCTGAGCACCGCGCCCGGGCTGGCCGCCAGGCAGAGCAGCAGGTCGAACTCGGTCGGGGTCAGGTGGACCTCGTCGCCGTCGACCCAGACCCGGCGCGACGCGGCGTCGAGCCGCAGGTCGCCGTACGTCTCGGGCGACCGGACGGCGAGCACGGCCGCCCGGTCGACGCGGCGCAGCAGAGCCGCGATCCGGGCCACCAGCTCGCGCATCCGGAACGGCTTGGTGAGGTAGTCGTCGGCGCCGACCCCGAGGCCGACGAGGATGTCGGTCTCGTCGTCGCGCGCGGTGAGCATCAGCACCGGGACCGGGCGGTCGGCCTGGATTCGGCGGCACACCTCGTGGCCGTCGTACCCGGGGAGCATCACGTCCAGCACCACCAGGTCCGGCGCCGCCTCTGCGAACGCCGTGACCGCACCCGGCCCGTCCCACGCCTGGACGACGTCGTACCCGGAGCCGCGGAGCCGGTCGGTGACGGCCTGGTTGATCACCGCGTCGTCCTCGACGACGAGGATCCGGCGGACGTCTGCTGTCTCGGGCATGCAGCGAGCCTAGGAGTCCGGCCGGGCAGGAAGCGGGGGCGACTCGTGAAGGTTCTGTGCAGGTGTGCGCCGAGCCGCTAGACGACGGGATCGCGCAGGGGGTCGTACGGATCCCAGTCCAGCTTCCAGAACGCTTCCAGTCCCTCGGCGCGGATGAACTCGCGCTCGCTCTGGTGGATCGGGTACATGCCGGCGATGTTGACGACCTGGCTCGGCGCCGCGCCCTCGGGTTCGCCGAGGACGTTGAGGTAGCCCTCCCGGTCGACGACCGACGGAGCGAATACGAGGAACGCCGACATCCGCGTTCCCGCGGTGATCGGCTCCCCTACGTCGATGGTGTCGCCGTAGCGGAAGGGACAGTCGCCCGCCAGCGTGCTCGCCAGGTGGCCGACCGCGAGACCCCACGCGACCTCGTCCGACTGCATGCTGATGCACAGCTCGGGCCGGCCGGTCCTCCACTCCGGATGGTCCGCCAAGGAGAGTCCGTAGGTGAACGCCGTGAGAAGTCCGGTCTCCGGGAGGTCGCGGTAGACGATCGTGGTCACGCTGGGTCCCGCATCGTGCGAACCGATCCGGAAGAACTCAGGTTCCACGCCGCCGCTGAGGTGATCGAGGTGCGCGAGATAGCGCTCGACCGAAGTCGCCATGGTCGGAGGTTAGCCGCCATGGCTGGGCGCGGACGGCAGCGTGCCACCAGGTGATCCGGGTGTGGGCACCGAGGGATCACCGAGACGACGGTCCCGTGTCACGTCCGTCGGCTGAAGCTGACCTTGCCGTTCGGGCCGGTCTTCATCTGGTAGCGGGCGTCGTGGGCGACGGTGTGGTGGCGGGGGCAGAGGAGCCTGCCGTGCTCGATGTCGGTCGGTCCGCCCCGGCTCCACGGGATGCCGTGGTGGGCGTGGCACATCCCCGGTGGCCAGTCGCAGCCCTCGGCGGTGCAGCCGCCGTCCCGCCGGCCCAGGACGATGCGCTGGGCCTCGGTGTGGAAGCGGGTCTTGCGGCCCAGGTCGAGGACCTGGGACTTCGACCCGAGGACGGCCGGGATGATCCCGGCCTCGCAGGCCAGCCTCCGGGCCTCGCCTGCGGTGATCCGGTCCCCGGTGTCCAGGGTCGCAACCGTGTCGGCGCCCAGGAGGGCGTCCATCGTCATCGTGACCACGACCGTGGCGGCGATGCCGCCTGCTTTCGGGGCGTCGCGGCGGGTCTCGACGTACTCGATGAACGCCTGGCCCAGGCGGATCGGACGGGCGACCTTCTCCCCGGCGGTGCCCTCGACCGCAGCTCGGTGCTTGGGGGCGGCCAGGGCTTCGAGGTGGCGGGCCAGCATCTGCCCGACCAGGACCGGGATCTTGAACCTGCCCACCATGGAGCCGTGGCCGTCGGGGTTCATCGTGAAGAGCGCCGTCTCCCGTGCCCGGCGCTCCTCGTCCTCCAACAGCTTGCGTTCGTGCTCTTCGGCGACCTCGGGGGCGACGACCTCCAGGATCCGGCGCCCCAGGAACCGCAGCTCTTTGGGGTCGTGGTGCTCGGCCAGCGCGACCAGATGTGCCTCGGCCTCGGCCTTCGCGCTAGGGAGCGCGTCGACCGCATCCAGGATCACCGCGGCCTGCTCGACCGACACCGCCCCGGCGCTCATCGCTTCCGCGGTCGCGGCGTGGGCGTCGTCGTCCAGACGACCGGCCAACTTCACGGCCCGCTGCGCGGCCGGCTTCGTCGTACGGGTCGCGTTGGCCCACCAGCCGGCCGTGTTCGCCGCCCCCAGCGGGTCGCCGACCTGGTGGCGGTCCGCCTCGGCCAGCAGGCGTAGTTCCAGAGCGTCCAGACGGCGCTTGGCGACTGCGAGCGCGGGGAGGAGACCGGTGAGGTCACCCGGCGTCAGCGACCAGGTCGGCGCGGTGCCGTGCTCGTCGATCAAGTCCCCCAGGGCAGAGACCAGCTGCGCCACCGGATGCGGCGGCGCAGAGGTCAGGGAGCCCGAGGTCATGAGTACAGATTAGGAACGAGCGCCGACATTCTCGGACCGGAATTCGCCTCGTCCACAGGGATGGTCGAGGTCCTCTGATCGTGCTCGATGGCGCCATGGGAACGACCATGCGTGCCGCAGGCTCCGGCACTCACCTCGCACTTGCTGGTGGGTTCGTCCGCCGGAGGACGGCGTCGGCTCACCGCGACCCGACCGAACTAGGACTGCCATGGATTCTCCGAGATCGGGTACCCGGCAAGGACGACAGGAGGCACGAGATGACGTCGAAGCGACAGGACACCGAAGGCATCGTCAAGGGCGGAAAGCTGGAGCCCGTGGCGGAGGGCGACCAGCTCCCGCCCGCAGGCCCGGAAACCGATGAGGAGTACGCCACGGCCGAAGGCGCCGACGGCGCGGAGACCCCGCGGCGCCCGATCCCGTAGCCGGAGGGCTCAGAGCGGGACCGCGAGCGTCGTCGTCTCGAGCCGCCCGCGGAGCAGGACCGGGTCCAGCAGCCGCCAGCGGTCGCGCTCGGCGACGTGCGCGCGGCCGAGGATGCGTTCGCTCGCCACGACCCGCTCGGGGCGTTGTTTGGCCTGCTCGGTGAGCCGGGCGGCCTCGTTCACGGGGTCGCCGATGACGGTGTACTCCAGCCGCTCGGTCGAGCCGATGTTGCCGGCGATCACCAGGCCGTGGGAGACGCCGATGCCGGCGTCCAGGTCGGGGACCTCGGCCCGGAGCCGGTCGGCCATCGTCCGCGCCGCGGCCAGCGCGGACGCGGCCGGGTCCGGCAGCTCCAGGGGCGCCCCGAAGATGCAGAGCGCGGCGTCGCCCTCGAACTTGTTCACCAGGCCGCCGTGCTCGGAGACGACGGCGACGACCACCTCGAAGAACCGGTTCAGCGCCGCGACCACCTCCGCCGCCGGATGGGTCGCGGCGTACGACGTGCTGCCGATGACGTCGACGAACAGCGCGGCCGCCTCCCGCTCCTCCCCGCCGAGCGCCACCCCCTGCTGGAGCGCCAGCCGGGCGACGTCCTCGCCGACGTGGCGGCCGAAGAGGTCACGGAGCTGCTCGCGCTCGCGCAGCGCCACCACCATCGTGTTCAGGCCGTCCTGGAGCCGGCCGATCTCGCCCGGGTCGTCGACCGGGACGGCCACCGAGAGGTCACCGGCCTCGACCTCGCCCAGCGCCTCGGTGAGGAACCCGAGCGGCTCCCCCACCGACTTGGCGAAGAGCACGGTCGCGAACAGCCCGACGACCAGCGCTCCGAGGCCGACGACGAGGCCGCTCACCGCGAGCTGGTCGAGCGAGACCCCGGTCTCGCCGGCGAAGGCGACCATGAGGACCAGGCCGAGCACGGGGACGCCGCTGGTCAGCGTCCAGATGAAGACCGCCCGCTGCCCGACCCCGGCCGCTCCGCCGGCCCGCGGCGGCGACAGCGCCAGGACCCGGACGATCGCGGTCCGGAAGAGCCGCACGCACAGCAGGTACGACGTCGCGGCGGTCGCCAGGCCGCTGATGATCACGGCGGTCGCGAGCTGGACGGCGTAGGTCGTGCCGACGTCGAGGTTGGCCACGAAGAAGACCACGCAGGAGAGCGCCCACAGCGACACCTGCATCCAGAACAGCCACCACGGCAGCCCGAGGGTGAGCTCGCGCTCGGTCGCGTCCGGGGCGGTCCCGCGCACCGTCCAGTCCAGTGCCCGGTGCGCCCGCGGTGCGCCGACCACGCCGAGCACCACCCAGCTGAACACCACCAGGCCGAGCCCGAGCAGGACGTTGCCGCGGACGACGTCCGGGGTGGACACGTCCGCCGGGAACGGCAGCACCACCAGGTAGTCGACCATCAGGATGGCCGCCCCGATCAGGTTGGCCGCCCAGACGAGCAGGATCACCTGCCACGGGCGCACGCCTCGGACGTCGGGGCCGTGCATCCCGTGCAGGCCGTGCCGTGGGTGCATGCGCCGATGGTGGCGGGTGGGCCTGCGGGTTGGCAACGACCTCAGCTGCCGGTCTGGCGCGCCAGGTACTCGCTCAGGATCCGCGCGGTCGCACCCCAGACGAGGTGGCCGTCGACCGTGTAGGTGTCGGTGCGGACCGGGACCCCCTTGGCCCAGAGCCGCTCGTACCGGTGGCCGGCGACGAGGTCGGCGACCGGGAGCTCGAGCACCCGGGCGACCTCGCGCACGTGCGGCGTCCACACCTGACCGGCCGGGATCCGGCCGACGAACGGCGTGATCCGGAAGCCGCTGACGTAGGTGCCGAACGACGGCAGCTCGTCGACGACCTCGACCAGCTCACGGGAGAGCCCGATCTCCTCCTCGGCCTCGCGGAGCGCGGTCGTGACCAGGTCCTCGCCGGGGTCGCGGCGCCCGCCCGGGAACGAGATCTCGCCGGCGTGCTTGCGCAGGTCGGCGCTGCGCTCGGTGAGGACGAGGACCGGGCCGCGCTCGTCGACGTACACCGGCAGCAGCACGGCTGCCTCGACCTGCGCGGCCACGGGTCAGCAGCCCTCGGGGAGCGCCCGGTCCAGGATGGCGGTGACGTCGCTGCCGGCCGGGAGCGTCCCGAAGGCGAGGCCGCCACCGCCGTCGAGGCGGGTCGCGCAGAACGCGTCGGCGACCGCGGCCGGGGCGTGCCGGACCAGCAGCGAGCCCTGGAGCACCAGCGCCATCTGCTCGACCAGGGCGCGGGCCCGGAACTCGATCTCCTCGGGCTTCGCCAGCGCGGACCCGAGCCGGCCGACGGCGGCGTCGAGCCGGGCGTCGGCGCCGGCGGACAGCGCCAGCTCGCCCATCAGCGCGTCCAGCGAGCCCGGTTCCTTGCCGAGCGCGCGGAGCACGTCGAGGGCGTTGACGTTGCCGGAGCCCTCCCAGATCGAGTTCAGCGGCGCCTCCTTGTAGAGGCGCGGCATCCCGGACTCCTCGACGTAGCCGTTGCCGCCGAAGCACTCCATCGCCTCGGCGGTGAAGGCGGCGCCGCGCTTGGTCACCCAGTACTTGCCGACCGCGGTCGCGATCCGGCGGAAGGCCTGCTCGCCCTCGTCGCCGCGCAGCCCGCGGTCCGCGGCACCGGCCAGGCGCAGCGCCAGCGTGGTCGCGGCCTCGGACTCGACGGCGAGGTCGGCGACGACGTTGCGCATCAGCGGCTGGTCGATCAGGGTCTTGCCGAACGCGGCCCGGTGGCGCACGTGGTGGCCGGCCTCGACGAGCGCCTTGCGCATCATCCCGGCGGAGCCGGTCACGCAGTCGAGACGGGTGCAGCTGACCATCTCGATGATCGTCTTGACGCCGCGGCCCTCCTCGCCGACCAGCCAGGCGACGGTGCCGTCGAACTCCGGCTCGGAGGAGGCGTTGGAGCGGTTGCCGAGCTTGTCCTTGAGCCGGACGATCCGGAAGGTGTTCCGGGTGCCGTCGGGCAGGATCCGCGGGACCAGGAAGCAGGACAGGCCGCCGGGCGCCTGGGCCAGGACCAGGAACAGGTCGCACATCGGCGCCGAGGTGAACCACTTGTGCCCGGTCAGCCTGTAGACGCCTGGCTCGGCGGACGGGACGGCGACGGTCGAGTTGGTGCGGACGTCGGAGCCGCCCTGCTTCTCGGTCATCCCCATGCCGGCGAGCAGGCCGCGCTTCTCGGTCGGCACCCGCAGCCCCGGGTCGTAGACGCGGCTGGTCAGGCCGGGCTCGTAGAGCGCGGCGAGGTCGGGCTGGTGGCGCAGCGCGGGGACGACCGCGTAGGTCATCGTGATCGGGCAGCCGTGACCGGCCTCGGTGTGCTGCCAGGCGAGGCCGCCGGCCGTGCGGGCGACGTGCGCTCCCGGACGCGGGTCGACCCAGGCGGCACCGGCGCCGCCCTCGGCGACCGAGGTGCGCATCAGCTGGTGCCAGGAGTCGTGGAACTCGACCTCGTCGATCCGGTTGCCGTAGCGGTCGACCGTGTGCAGCTCCGGCTCGAACCGGTTGGCTTCCTCGGCCCAGCGCTGCGCCTCCTCCGATCCGGCCAGGCGACCGAGCCGGCGGACGTCCGCCTCGGCCCAGCCGGCCCCCTCGCGGTGCAGGCCCTCGAGCAGCGCGGCGTCCGCGGAGGCGTCGTACGGCGCGTGCGGGGGCGGCTGGTTGGTGACCTCGTGGGTCGTGTAGCCCGTGGGGTGGTCCGGCGTCGTACGCGGGGTGAGGCTGGCGGTCATGCGACCAGTATTACAACTATCGTACGACTGTCGCAAGAGTGTAAGGTCGCTTCCGTGAAGGTCCGTCCCCTCAGCGCGCGCTCCGTCGTGCTCAGCCTGCTGCTCGGCGCACACCCGCCCGAGCTGCCGGTGAGCGCGCTCGTGGGCGCCGGCGAGCTCTTCGGCATCGCCGAGCCGACGCTGCGGGTGGCGCTGACCCGGATGGTCGCGAACGGCGACCTGGAGCGCGCCGACGGCAGCTACCGGCTGAGCGCCCGGCTCCTGGAGCGCCAGCGCCGCCAGGACCTCGCCCTCGACCCGCCGGTCCGCGCCTGGGACGGCACCTGGGAGATGGTCGTGGTCACCTCGGCCGGTCGCAGCGCGGCCGACCGGGCCGAGCTGCGCGGCACCCTGGCCGACCTGCGGCTGGCCGAGCTGCGCGAGGGCACCTGGCTGCGGCCCGCCAACCTCGACCGGTCGCTCCCGTCGTGGCCGCAGGACCTGATCAGCAGCTTCACCTGTACGCCGACGGAGGACGCCGTCGCGCTGGCAGGACGGCTCTGGCGGCTCGAGGAATGGAACCGCGTCGCCCGGGCGCTCCTCGACAACGTCGCCGGGACTGGGGTTGAGGCTGGGGCTGGGGCTGGGGCTGGGGCCGGGGCTGGGGCTGGGGCCGAGCGGCTCGCGGTGGCTGCGGCCGTCGTACGGCACCTGCGCACCGATCCCGCCCTCCCCACCGACCTCCTCCCGCGTGACTGGATCGCGCCCGCGCTGCGCGTCGCCTACGCGGCGTACCAGGCGGACCTCGTCGCCTCGGGCCTCCAGATCCGGGTCGACGCACCGTCCTGAGCCGGGCACACCTCCAGCCCGATTCCGTCAGAACAGCCCGATGCATCGGGCTGGAAGCGTCGGATTCACCCCTCCCCTTGGGAATCCGCGCGCCCCCGGAACGACCGGAGCCGCAGACTGTTCGTCACCACGAACACCGAGGAGAACGCCATCGCGGCACCGGCGAGCATCGGGTTGAGCAGACCGGCCGCGGCGACGGGGATCGCGGCGACGTTGTAGGCGAACGCCCAGAACAGGTTGCCCTTGATGATCGCCAGGGTCCGGCGGGAGAGCCGGATCGCGTCACCCGCGACCCGGAGGTCACCGCGGACCAGGGTGAGGTCGGCGGCCTCGATGGCGGCGTCGGTGCCGGTGCCCATCGCCAGGCCGAGGTCGGCCTGGGCGAGCGCGGCGGCGTCGTTGACGCCGTCGCCGACCATCGCGACCACCCGGCCCTCGCCCTGCAGCCGGCGGATCTCGGCGACCTTGTCCTCGGGGAGCACCTCGGCGACGACCTCCTCGATGCCGACCGCGGCGGCGACCGCACGGGCCACGTCCTCCTGGTCCCCGGTGAGCAGCACCGGGCGCAGGCCCAGGGCACGGAGCTCGGCGACCGCCGCCGCGGAGGTCGGCTTCACCTCGTCGGCGACCACGATGCTGCCCAGCAGGGCGTCGTCGCGGAGCACGTCGACCGTCGTCCCCCCGTACGCCGCCCGGCCGCGCCGCACCTCCACCCGGGCGCCCTCGACGGCGCCGGCCACCCCGACGCCGGCCGTCGCGACGAAGTCGGTGACCGGCGGCAGCGGCCCGCGGCGGGCCGCCTCGTCGGCGATCGCCCGCGCGATCGGGTGCTCGGAGGCGTGCTCGACGGCTCCGGCCAGCCGGAGCAGCTCGTCGGCGTCGCCGGACCCGGCCGGGAGCACGTCGCGCACGGCCATCCGGCCGGTCGTGACGGTGCCGGTCTTGTCGAGGACGACGGTGTCGACCCGGCGGGTTGACTCGAGCACCTCGGGTCCCTTGATCAGGATGCCGAGCTGGGCCCCGCGGCCGGTGCCGACGAGCAGCGCCGTCGGCGTGGCCAGGCCGAGCGCGCAGGGGCAGGCGATGATCAGCACCGCGACGGCCGCGGTCACCGCGGCGCCACCGCCCTCGCCGGCGCCGAGCCAGAAGCCGAGGGTGGCCACCGCGATCGCGATCACGATCGGCACGAACACCCCGGAGATCCGGTCGGCGAGCCGCTGGACCTGGGCCTTGCCGTTCTGCGCCTCCTCGACCAGCTTCGCCATCTGGGCCAGCCGGGTGTCGGCGCCGACACCGGTCGCGCGCACGACCAGCCGGCCGCCGACGTTCACGCAGGCGCCGACGACGGCGTCACCGGGCGCCACCTCGACCGGGACGGACTCGCCGGTGAGCAGCGCCATGTCGATCGCCGAGGAGCCCTCGACGACCACGCCGTCGGTCGCGATCTTCTCCCCCGGGCGGACCACGAAGACGGTCCCGACCCGGAGGTCGGCGACGGGGACGCGCCGTTCCTGGCCGTCGAGGTCGCCGTCGGGCAGGACGGCGACGTCCTTGGCGCCGAGGTCGAGCAGCGCCCGCAGCGCCGCCCCGGCAGCGCGCTTGGACCGCGCCTCCAGGTAGCGGCCGAGCAGCAGGAAGGTGGTGACGCCCGCGGCCGCCTCCAGGTAGAGGTCGCCGCTGCCGTCGCCGCGCTCGATCGCGAACGAGAACGGGTGCGTCATCCCCGGGACGCCGGCCGTGCCCCAGAAGAGCGCGTAGACCGACCACCCGTACGCCGCGAGCACGCCCAGCGATACCAGCGTGTCCATCGTCGTGGTGCCGTGCCGCAGGTTCGTCCAGGCGGCCCGGTGGAACGGCCAGGCGCCCCAGACGACCACCGGCGAGGCCAGCGCGAAGCAGAGCCACTGCCAGTACTCGAACTGCCAGGCCGGCACCATCGAGAGCAGCACCACCGGGACCGACAGCGCGGCCGTGATGAGCAGCCGCTGCCGGAGCAGGTCGGCCTCGCTCGGAGCCGCGACGGCGGCCGCCTGCTCCGGCGGGACCGGCAGGCTGGCGCCGTACCCGGCCTGCTCGACGGTGGCGATCAGGTCGCCCGCGGTCAGCGTCTCGGGGAACTCCACCCGGGCCTTCTCGGTCGCGAAGTTCACGGTGGCCGTGACCCCGTCGAGCTTGTTCAGCTTGCGTTCGATCCGGTTCGCGCAGGAGGCGCAGGTCATCCCGGTGAGCTCGAGCTCAGTGGTCCCCATGGTCCATCCCCTCCCCGTGTCCGTCCGCCTTCGCGGCCTGGAGGGCGAAGTGCGCGGTCCGGACCTCGCCGCCGTGCCGGTAGTCCAGGTAGAGGTGGTAGCGACCGGCGGTCGGCGCGTCCACGTCGAACGCGACGACCGGTCCCGACGGGCCGTCGTGGGGGTGCGCGTGCTGGTACGCCCCGTCCTGCTCGCGGAGCACCACGAGGTGGCCGTAGGCGCCGAGGTAGGGCTGCAGGTCGGTGACGGGGACCCCGTCCTCCGAGATCCGGAAGCGCAGCTCGTTCTCGCCGCCGGCCTTCAGGTCGCCGAGCAGCGCGACCCGGTAGCCGTCCTCCTCGGACTCGGTGACCTCGCCGGTCGCCGGGAAGATCCCCCCGGCCGGCGGTGCGCCCGCGACGTCGATCCGTGTCGTCGCGACCGCCGGCTCCCGCCCCTTCTCCTGGAAGTCGGCGTAGAGGCGCCAGCGGCCGGGCTCGAGCGCGTCCTGGGTGAGCCAGTCGACGTCGCTGTCCTGGGGATACGGGTGCAGGTGGTGGTAGCGGCTGAAGTCCTCGCTGACGGCGATCAGGTGCAGCCGCTTCTCGTGCCGGACGACGAGGTCCTGCACCGGCTCGCCGCCGTCCTCCAGCGAGACGCGCAGCGTGCCCGTCCCGGGATCGGCATCCGCGCTCAGCACGTACGACGGCGGCTCCTCCGCCCAGATCCGGCCCACGTTGAACGCGGCCAGGAACAGCACGAACAGCCCTCCGACGAAGGCGGTGACCTTGACCTGGGTGCTCATGTCAGCCGGTAGCCGGCTTCCTCGACGGCGGCCCGGACGGCCTCGGCGCCGAGGGGCTCGGCGCTGGTCACGGTGACGGCGCCGGTCTCGAGGACCACATCGACCTGCTCGACACCGGCGATCTCGGAGATCTCCTCGGTGACCGAGGCGACGCAGTGGCCGCAGGTCATCCCGGAGACGACGAATTCCTGGACAGCGGTCATGACCTCACCAGCCTCGCGATCGCGTCGGACGCTTCCTTGATCTTCACCTCGGCCTCGGGACCGCCGGCCCGGGCGGCCTCGACCACGCAGTGGCCGAGGTGCTCGTCGAGCAGGCTCAGCGAGACCGCCTGGAGGGCCTTCGTCATCGCGGAGACCTGGGTCAGGATGTCGATGCAGTACTGCTCCTCCTCGACCATCCGCTGGAGCCCGCGCGCCTGGCCCTCGATGCGGCGCAGCCGCTTGAGGTAGTCGTCCTTGGACTTGTTGGCGATGTACGAATGCCGGTGCTCGCTCATGTCTCGATACTATACCCCCCTTGGGTATTTCTGTGAAGGGTCTTTAACAGAGCCGTTACAGAACGACCCCTCCCCCGCAACACCGCGACGGTCTAGTGGTCCTCGACCCGCTGCAGAGGCGGGGCGCCCCTAGGGTTCCGCTTCCCGCGAGGGAAGGACTGGTCCGAGAGGGGAGGCGGAGCCCACGAAGGCGTGGGCCCCGTTCCACGGCGGGACAAAAGCCCGGGAGGCCGACTGGCCCGGGCTGCCGTGCGCGATCCGGGCGAACCCTTCGGAGGTCCCCGTGTCCACCACCACCGTCGATCGGGCCAGCGCCGACGACCTGCACACCTTCGGCTACGCCCAGCAGCTGAACCGCCGCGTCGGCTCCTACGCGTCCTTCGCCGCAGGTTTCTCGTTCGTCTCGATCCTCACCACCGTCTTCCAGCTCTTCGGCCTCGGGTTCAGCTTCGGCGGGCCCGCCTTCTTCTGGACCTGGCCGGCCGTCCTCGCCGGCCAGCTCCTGGTCGCGCTCTGCTTCGCCGAGCTCGCCGCCCAGTACCCGCTCTCCGGCGCCATCTACCAGTGGGCCCGCCGGCTCGGCGGCGCGGTCGTCGGCTGGTGGGCCGGCTGGACGATGGTGATCGCGCAGACGATCACCATCGCCGCCGCCGCGATCGCCCTCCAGGTCGTGCTGCCCGCGGTGTGGTCCGGCTTCCAGATCGTCGGCGACGACCCGGCGCTGACGAGCCCGTCCGGCGCCGCCAACGCGGTCCTGCTCGGCTGCCTCCTGCTCGTCGCCACCACCACCCTGAACGCGGTCAGCGTCCGGATCACCGCGATCGTGAACTCGGTCGGAGTCACCTGCGAGCTGATCGGCATCGCGCTCCTGATCGCGCTCTTCTTCTGGCACGCCGAGCGCGGCCCGTCGGTCGTCCTGCACACCACGAACCTGGACGCGAGCACCGGCTACCTCGCTCCCCTGTTCATCTCCTCGCTGATGGCCGCCTACGTCCTGGTCGGCTTCGACAGCGCCGGCGAGCTCGCCGAGGAGACCCACAAGCCGCGGGCGACCACCCCGCGCACGATCGTCCGGGCGGTCCTCGTCTCCGGACTCGGTGGGGCCTTCCTCATCGTCGCCGCGCTGATGGCGGCGCCCTCGCTGACCGACGGCGACCTCGGTCTCGGCGGCCTGCCCTACGTGATCACCAGCCAGCTCAGCACCCCGATCGGCAAGCTCCTGCTCCTCGACGTCGCGCTCGCCGTCTGCGTCTGCACGCTGGCGATCCAGACCGCCGCCGCGCGGATGATCTTCTCGATGTCGCGCGACGACGTGCTGCCGTTCTCCCGCAGCCTGCGCAAGGTCTCGGCGCGCACCGGCACCCCGGTGATCGCCACCGTGGTCCCCGGCCTCGGCGCCGCCGCCTGCCTGCTGGTCAACGTCGGGAACGCCGGGCTCTTCCTCGGCCTCACCAGCGTCTGCATCATGCTGCTCTACATCGCCTACCTGATGGTCACGGTGCCGTTCCTTGTCCGCCGGTTCCGCGGCACCGCGCCCTCCGGCGGTCTCGACGAGGACGGCCGGCCGCGGTTCTCGCTCGGCCGCTGGGGCCTGCCGGTGAACCTGCTCGCGGTCGGCTACGGCATCGCGATGACGATCAACCTGGGCTGGCCGCGGGCCGCCGTCTACGACCCGGCCGGCGAGGGCTGGCACCTCCACTTCCTGCCGCTGATCACCCTCGCGGTGACGGCCGGCGCGGGCGTCGTCGCCTACCTGGTGCAGCGCACCGCGTACCACCGCGCCATCGGCGAGCCGATCGCCCCGCTCCCCGTCCCGATGCCCGTCGCCCTCCCGCGCCTCACCGTGGAGGAGGAGGCGTGAGCGCCCTGGAGAACGCCGCCGGATACACCCACGAGGTCCCCGGCGGCGCGGCCTGGAGCACCCCGGTCCCCCGCGGCCGGCTGGTCACCCTGACCGCGCTGGGCGCGGGCGCGAACGCCGCGGTGCTGCTGTACGCCGCCGACCGGCTCGACCGGCTCAACGTCCCGGACACGCTCAAGGCGCAGATGTCGGCGTGCGTCCGGCCGCCGATGGTGCTGATGTCCGACCGCGGGCTGGCCCTGGCTTCGGTGGTCGGCTCCACCCTCGACTGGCACGACTGCCTGACCGGCTTCGGGCACGACCGGCACCTGGAGCGGTTCGGCGCGTCGTCGTACGCGACGCACCGCAACGACTGGCGCCGGTCCGCCCGGACCGGCCTGGTCGCCGAGCTCACCAGGCACGGGCTCGGCGAGGCCGACCTGCACGGCTGCGTAAACTTCTTCAGCGCCGTCGTCCCGGCCGACGACGCGCGGGCGACGCTGGCCTACCGGGACGGGCACGCCACCGGCGGCGACACCGTCACGCTGCGCTCCGAGCAGGACCTGCTGCTGGTGCTCAGCACGGCGCCGCACCCGCTCGCCCCGGGCGGGTACGCCCCGGCCGGCGTGCGCGTCGAGGTGACCGAGGCGCCCGCGGTCGTCGCCGGCGACGCCAGCCTGCTGTTCCGGGCCGAGTCGGCCCGGGCGCTGGAGATGACGGCGCGGGTCCACGGCGGGTCGCTCGGGCAGTCCCTGGGGGTGGTCGCATGAGCACCCTCGTCCAGCCCACCGTGGACCTCGACCTGGTGGTCCCGCCGGGCGACGGCGCCCTGATCACCGTCCCCGCCGGCGGCGTGCTGCGGATCGTCGACCTCGAGGGCAACCAGGCCGTCGACACGCTCTTGTACGACGCCCACGACACGGCGAACCGGTACTCCGCGTTCGACACCGTCCGGGAGCAGGCGGCGGTCTACCTGACCACCGGGTCCCGGCTCCTCTCCGGACGGCTCGACGAGCTCGCGGTGATCACCGACGACACCTGCGGACGCCACGACACCGTCGGCGGCGCCTGCGCCCAGGAGTCCAACGTGATCCGGTACGGCGAGCACACCCGGCACCAGCACGCCTGCCGCGAGACCTTCCTCGCCTACGGCGCCCCCGCCGGGATCGGCCAGCGCGACCTCGGACACAACATCAACTTCTTCATGAACGTGCCGGTCGACTCCGACGGCGGGCTGAAGTTCGACGACGGGGTCTCCGCGCCCGGCCGGTACGTCGAGCTGACGGCGTCGCGCGACCTGCTGGTGCTGATCAGCAACTGCCCGCAGCTCAACAACCCCTGCAACGGCTGGAACCCCACCCCGGTGCGGCTGCTCGGGCGGTGGTCGGCATGACCGCGATCCTCGACCGCTCCCCCGAGCCCGGGATCGAACCCGGGATCGAACCCGGGATCGACCCGGTGATCGAAGGCGCGCCGGCACGCGCTGTCCTCACCGTCGAGGCCGCCGGCGTGCAGACCACCGTCCAGGACGAGCGCGGGCGACCGGGACTGTGGGACGTCGGCGTCCCGCCCTCGGGTGCCTTCGACGAGCTCACCTACGCGCTCGTCAACGCCG
Organism: Marmoricola sp. RAF53; assembly: GCF_052114005.1. Lineage (NCBI taxonomy): Bacteria > Bacillati > Actinomycetota > Actinomycetes > Propionibacteriales > Nocardioidaceae > Marmoricola > Marmoricola sp. RAF53. The sequence continues at coordinate 262,584 of NZ_JBFRDX010000002.1, forward strand.
GCGTCGGCAACCCCGAGCACGCGGCCGGGCTGGAGTGCGTCCTGGTCGGCCCCCGGCTGCGCTTCGGCGCGGACCGGCTGGTCTGCCTCGGCGGCGGCGTGCACGCGGCGACCGTCGACGGCCGGCCGGTGCCGGCCGGCCGGGTCCTCCGGATCCGGGCCGGCTCCGTGCTCGACGTCGGCCCGATCGACGGGCCCGGCATGCGCGGCTACGTCGCGGTCGAGGGCGGCATCGACGTGCCGCGGGTGCTCGGCAGCCGGGCGACCTTCGTCCTCGGCGGGTTCGGCGGCGTGGACGGTCGCGCCCTCGCCGACGGCGACCTCCTCCCCCTGGGCGACCGGGTGAACCTCCGCGCTCCGGTCACCCCGGAGCTGCCGGCGCTGACCGACGCCTGGCAGCTCCGGGTGCTCACCGGCCCGCACGGCGCACCCGAGCACCTCACCGAAGCCGGGATCGCCGCCTTGTTCGGCACCACCTGGACCGTCGACCACCGCGCCGACCGGACCGGGATCCGGCTGCTCGGCCCGGTCCCGGGCTGGGCGCGCGCCGACGGCGGCGAGGCCGGGCTGCACCCGTCCAACGTGCACGACAGCGCCTACCCGGTGGGCGGCATCATGCTCTCCGGCGACACCCCCGTGATCGTCGGCAAGGACGGCCCGTCGTTGGGCGGGTTCGTCGTCCCGGCCGTGGTGATCGAGGCGGACCGCTGGATGCTCGGGCAGCTGCGGCCCGGCGACACCGTGGACCTGGTGCCGGTCACGCCGGAGTCCGCCGAGGCCGCGATGTCCGCGCGCCGTACCTGGCTGGCCGACCTGCGCCAGCCCGCACCGTCGCCGCTCGTCGAGCGCGCGGCCCCGGACCGGTCGGCCGTCCTGCACGCGGCGGACCGGTCCGGGAGCGGGCCGGCGTTCACGATCCGTCGCTCCGGCGACCGCCACGTCCTGGTCGAGGCGGGCGAGTCCGAGCTCGACCTGGCGGTCCGGGTGTGGATCCACCTGCTCGCCGACGCCCTCCGCGCCGACCGCCCGCGCGGCGTCGCCGAGATCGTCGAGGGGGTCCGCTCGCTGCTGGTCGCGGTCGACACCGAGCACCTCGGGGTCACCCGGCTCGGCGACCACCTGGCCGCGCTGGCCTCCGGGCTGGCCGACCCGGAGACGGCGGTGCTGCCGGCCCGCGAGGTCATCCTGCCGATCGCCTTCGACCACCCCGAGGCGCACGAGGCGATGCGCCGGTACGCCGCCGGTGTCCGCCCGGACGCCCCGTGGTGCCCGGACAACGTCGAGTTCATCCGCCGGGTGAACGACCTCGACGAGCGCGCCGAGGTCTTCGACGTCGTCGCGGCCGCGACCTACCTGGTCGTCGGGCTCGGCGACGTCTACCTCGGCGCCCCGGTCGCGGTCCCGATCGACCCCCGGCACCGGCTGGTCACGACCAAGTACAACCCGGCCCGGACCTGGACGCCGCAGAACGCCGTCGGGATCGGCGGCATCTACCTCTGCGTCTACGGGATGGAGGGTCCCGGCGGCTACCAGCTCGTCGGGCGCACCGTCCCCGTCTGGCGGCTGCCGGTGGACGGCCGCACCCGCGACGCGCAGCCGTGGCTGCTGCGCCAGTTCGACCGGCTCCGCTTCACCCCGGTGAGCGCCGAGGAGCTGGCCGACCACCGCGCCGACATCAAGGCGGGCCGCGCCGACCTGGTGACCCGGCCGGCGACCTTCTCGATGCGCGAGGTGCGCACCCTGGAGGACGCGGCCGCGACCGAGATCCGTGAGGTCCGGGCCCGGCGCCGCGCCGCGTTCGACGCCGAGCGGGAGCGGTGGACCCATGAGTGACCCCCAGAGTGAGACCCAGAGTGACCCCCGGAGTGACCCCCGGAGCGACCGCGTGAGCGCGGCCGAGCAGCCGGTCTGGATCAGCCGGCTCGACGACGACCAGCAGGCCCGGTACGCCGGCCGCGGCGGTCCGCTCGACGGGCTCCGCTTCGCGGTCAAGGACAACATCGACCTGGCCGGCCTGCCGACCACGGCCGCGGACCCGCGCCGGACCACTCCGGCGGACACCTCGGCGGAGGCGGTCCAGCGGCTCGTCGACGCAGGAGCCGTCCCGGTCGGGAAGACCAACCTCGACCAGTACGCCACCGGCCTGGTCGGCACCCGGTCGCCGTACGGCGCCTGCCACGCGGTCGACTCGCCGGAGCACGTGAGCGGCGGGTCGAGCTCGGGCAGCGCGGTCGCCGTCGCCGCCGGCCTGGTCGACTTCGCGCTCGGGACCGACACGGCCGGCAGCGGCCGGGTCCCGGCGGCGTTCAACGGGATCGTCGGGATCAAGCCGACCCGGGGCCTCGTCTCGACCCGGGGCGTCGTCCCGGCGTGCCGGTCCCTGGACTGCGTCACCGTGTTCGCCCGCGACGTGGCGACCGCGCGGGCGGCGTACGAGGTGATGGCGGGGTTCGACGCAGAGGATCCGTACGCGCGCCGGGTCACCCCCGCGCCGCTGCCCACCGGTGTCCCGGTCATCGGTGTGCCGGACGCGCCGCTCGGGCTGGACCCGCTGCACGAGGACGCCTGGCGGCGCGCCCGGGCCGACGCCGAACGGATCGGCACGGTGGTGGAGGTCGACGTCAGCGCGCTGCTGGCCGCGGCCGAGCTCCTCTACGGCGGTCCGTGGCTGGCCGAGCGGCTGCTCGCCTTCGGTGACGCGCTCGACGACGATCAGGCGGTCGACCCGGTCGTCCGGTCGATCGTGCTCGGCGGGCGCGGGATCAGCGCGGTCGAGGCGTTCGCCGGGTTCGAGCGGCTCACCGCCCTGGCCCGGGAGGCCGAGGCCGTGTGGACCGGGATCGACGCGCTGCTGCTGCCGGTCACGCCCACGCACCCGACCTTGGCGGAGGTCGCGGCCGAGCCGATCGCGGTCAACACCCGGCTCGGCAGGTTCACCAACATGGCGAACCTGCTGGACCTGTGCGCGGTCGCGTTCCCCGGCCCGCGGCGCGGCGACGGACTGCCCTTCGGCGTCCAGCTGCTCGCCCCGGCCGGGCACGACGACACGGTGGCGGCGCTGGCCGCGACCTGGTGCGGCGAGACCCTGCGGCCGTCCGCGGGCGACCCGACCGAGACCGTCCTGGTGGCGGTCGCCGGCGCGCACCTGACCGGGCAGCCGCTCAACGCCGACCTGGTCGGCCGCGGGGCGACCCTGGTCCGGACCGCACGGATGGCGCCCGGCTACCGGATGTACCTGGTCGACGGCCCGCTCCCCCGTCCCGGCCTCACCCGGCTCCCCGGCGGCGGCGCGGTCCGCGGTCCGGGCCCGGAGGTCGAGGTGTGGCGGCTGCCCGCCCCGGAGCTCGCCGGGTTCGCCGCGACCGTGGCACCGCCGCTGGCGATCGGCCCCGTCGACCTGGCCGACGGCGAGCGCCTGCTCGGCTTCGTCTGCACCGGCGACGGGGTCGACCCGGACCGCGACATCACCGGGTACGGCGGCTGGCGCGCCTACCTGTCCCGCTGAGACGTCAGGAGGCCGGGGACGCGGTCGCGTCCTCGGCCTGCCTGCTGGAAGCGCGCGCGGCGGAGCGCGGCCCGGTCTTTCCGAGGATCCGCCCGATCACCGTGACGATCCCGTACGCCGTCAGGACGCAGAACGCGCCGCCGAGCACGTCGAGCCCGAAGTGGTTCGCCGTCGCGATCACGACCAGCGCCTGCAGGGTCGGGTAGGCCACTGCGGCGATCCGCCACTTCCGGCCGCCGAACCCCCACATCTGGATGCCGCACCACAGCGACCAGCCGAAGTGCAGCGACGGCATCGCGGCGTACTGGTTGGTGGCGTCGCCGAGCCCGCGCGGCGCCGAGGCGGCGTCGCCCCACCAGCCCCAGGCCGAGAACTGCCGCATCACGTCGATCGCGTCGACGTCGGTCACCAGCCGCGGCGGTGCGACCGGGAAATTCGCGTAGCTGACCAGCGCGATCGCGCACGCGATCACCAGCGCCCAGTAGCCGCGCCAGTAGAGCCAGCCGCCGCGCTTGCGGGACAGGATCAGGACGATCGGCGTCATCACGTAGTGCATCAGCGCGTAGAAGTAGCAGGCGCCGACCGCCAGGAAGGTGACCCCGACGATCCAGTGGTTCAGGCCGAGCTCGAACCTGTCGAAGACCCAGCCCTCGATCCGGACGATGTCGTGGGCGTGCGCCATCGCCGCGCCCTTGCTGGCCGGACCGCCGCCGGCGCGGACGATGTTGTAGATGACCGCCAGGCCGACCAGCGCGCCGAGCTCGATGAAGGCGTTGCCGGAGAGCCAACGACGGAACCCGGTATCGGTCCCGGAGGACCGCACCTGGGCGTCGACGTCGGCCACGGCCATCTCAGACTGCCATCCCCTCGACCGCCTCGGCGGCCTCGACCGGGTCGTTCCCGGTGCCCTTCCCCGGGTCGACCGGCGCGTTGCTGGTGCGCAGCGGGACCTGCCGGACGAACCAGGACGCGACGAACCCGAAGACCGTGACGAGCGCGGCCCAGAAGAAGATCGCCTGGGTGCCGTCGGCCACCGCCGACCGGAAGACGTCCTGGACCGCGGGCGGCAGCGACTGGAGCGCGGCCGGCGTGAGGCTGGTCGTGCTCTCGACCGAGATCTTCCCGACTCCCGAGCCGGAGAGCGAGGTGGTCACGTGATGAGCGTAGATCGCTCCGAGCGCCGCCACACCGAGAGAGCCGCCCAGATTTCGGACGAAGGTGGACGTCCCGGTCGCCGAGCCGAGGTCGCGCAGCTCCACGCTGTTCTGCGCGATCAGGTTGGTGGTCTGCATCAGGCAGCCCATCCCGGCGCCGAGCACGACCATGTAGAGGGCGGTGACGCCGGTCGGGGTGTCGAGCCCCATCGTCGAGAAGAGCGCCAGCCCGGTGCCGAGCAGCGCGGTGCCGAGGATCGGGAACGCCTTGTAGTGACCGGTGCGGCTGATCAGCTGACCGCCGCCGATCGAGAAGACCACCGCCGAGAGCATCATCGGCATCAGCAGCAGACCGCTGCTCGTCGCGGACTGGCCCTGGACGAACTGCTGGAACTGCGGCAGGAAGGTGATCGCGCCGAACATCGCGAAGCCGGCGACGAAGCCCATCGCGGTGGCCAGCGAGAAGTTCCGGATCCCGAACAGGTGCAGCCCGATGATCGGGTGGGTGGCCCGGCGCTCGACGAGCAGGAAGGCCACCAGGCCGACCACCGTGATCACCTCGAGGCCGAGGATCTGCACCGAGCCCCAGGCGTACTGGTTGCCGCCCCAGGTGATGGCCAGGATCAGCGCGGTCACCCAGACGGTCAGCACGGCGGCGCCGGCCCAGTCGACGGCGACCTTGTCGTCGCCCTTCTGCTCGTGGGTCAGGTGCAGCGTCGACCAGATCACGAACAGCGAGATGATCCCGAGCGGGATGTTGACGTAGAACGCCCAGCGCCAGGAGGCGTGGTCGGTGATGAAGCCGCCGATCAGCGGGCCGGCGATCATCGCGGCCGGCATGACGGCCATCATCACGCCGATGTACTTGCCGCGCTCGCGGGGCGAGAGCAGCATCCCGATGACCGACATGATCCCGACGATCAGGCCGCCGGCGCCGATGCCCTGGAAGGCCCGGAACAGGATCAGCTGGGTCATGTCCTGGGAGACGCCGCAGAGGGCGGAGCCGATCAGGAACAGCACGATCGAGGTCATGAAGGTGAGCTTGTGGCCGAAGAGGTCGCCGAGCTTGCCCCAGATCGGGGTGGCGATCGTCGAGGCCAGGATGTACGCCGTGACCACCCAGGAGAGGTGGTTGAGCCCACCGAGGTCGCCGACGATGGTCGGCAGGGCCGGCGCGACGATCATGTTGTCGAGCTGGGCGAGCAGCATCGCGATCATCAGACCGCTCATCGCGGTCAGGATCTGACGCGGCGTCAGCTGCGAACCCGCCCCGGACTCGGACGGAGCGGACGCAGCCTCGGAGACCGCCTGCTCGGCGTGGGCCATCGTGTGCTTCCCCAGACATTTCGTGACGTGCTTACCGATCGGTAAAATATCTACTTACCGTTCGGTCAGCAAGCGAATATGCTCATCCGCGTGAATCAGCAGAGCGCCGTCGTCACCGACGGTCCGGCCCCGGGACCGGTCCAGAGCACCCGTGACCGGATCCTCGACGCGGCCCTGCTGCTCTTCGCCGAGAAGGGGTACGAGGCGACCTCGATGCGCGAGATCGCCGAGCAGCTCGGGATGACCAAGCCGGCGCTCTACTACCACTTCGCCGGCAAGGAGGACATCGTCCGGGCCCTGCTGGTGGACATCGAGACCCAGGTCGGCGACCTCGTCGCCTGGGCCCGGACCCAGTCGCTGGACCCCAGCCTGCGCCGGACCGTGCTGGACCGCTGGACCGACATCATGCAGGCGCACGGGATCACCGCGTTCCGGTTCGTGGTCGCCAACCGGCACATCGTCCACGAGGTCAGCCCCGACCGGAGCAGCATGGTCAGCGCCATGCACGAGCTCTACGAGCTGCTGGCCCCCGCGCACGCGAGCGTCGAGGAGCAGCTCCGCGTCCGGATGGCGCTGATGGCGGTCAACATGGCCGGCCTGGTCGGCGCCGACATCGCCGCGCCGGACGAGGAGATCCTCGCGACCGCGCGCCGGCTCGCCCTCGAGCTGATGCCCGGCTCCGCGGACTGAGGACCCGGTCCGCACCGCAATTGCGGTCTCGTTGCGCACGCTGGTTGCCGCCGCCGCGTGGCCCCACCAGACTCCTCCTGTACGGCGACGTGGGGCCCGCGCCCCTCGGGGGAGGGGCGGGAACGGCCGCCGTTCTGAGGTCGTTCGGGCCCGGGCCGTGCGAGTGGGGGAAGATCGGGTCTCGCGTCCCCGGCCCGGACGGCCGTCAGCCGTTGAACCGCGGCGCCCGCTTCTCCAGGAACGCCTGCACGCCCTCGCGACCGTCCGGCTCGGCCGCCCGCTCCCGGATCGACAGCGTCTCGGCCCGCAGCGCGCTCTCCGGCGCGTCCTCGGCGGCGTCGCGGAGCAGCCGCTTCGTGGCGGCGAACGCACCGGCCGGCCCGGCCGCGAGCGTCGCGGCCAGGGCGTCGGYCGCCTCGGCGAGCTCGTCGTCCTCGTAGAGCCGGGAGACCAGACCGGTGCCGAGCGCCTCCTCGGCGTCCATCACGTCGTTGAGCAGCGCCAGCCGCAGCGTCCGGTGCAGGCCGAGCGAGTTCACCAGCAGGCTGGTGCCGCCGTCGACGCTCAGCCCGATCTTGGTGTAGCCCAGGGTGAACTTCGCCTTCCGCCCGGCGAGCACCACGTCGGCCGCGGCGGCGAGCGGGAAGCCCGCGCCGGCCGCCGGGCCCTGGACCACCGACACCACGACCGCGGGGCTGCGGACGAGCTCGCTGACCGTGCGGTGCAGCTGCTCGGCGAGGTCGTCGATGAACGCGCTCACGTCGTCCTGCGCACCGAAGGCGGAGACGTCACCGCCGACGCTGAAGAAGCGCCCGGTCGAGGACAGCAGGATCACCCGGGCGCTGTCGGCGCCGGCCCGGCGTACGGCGGCGTGCAGCTCGGCGACCTGGTCCAGGTGGATCGGGTTCCCGCGGTCGGCGTCGACCAGCGTGATCCGGGCGATCCCGTCGGCGAAGGCGTAGGAGACGTAGGTGCTCATGCGGTGAAGGCTAGGGCGCGACGGCTCGGTAGCGTGCGGCCGCATGAGCCCTGAGACGCGTCCTGAGACGCTGCTGGACCTGCTCGACCTGGAACGGCTCGGCGACGACCGCTTCCGGGCGAACGCGGTCTTCGCCGAGGAGCACGCGCTCTACGGCGGCCAGGTCGCGGCGCAGGCGCTGCTGGTGGCCGGCCGCACCGTCGAGGACGACCGGCTGCCGCACTCGCTGCACGGCTACTTCCTCCGTGCCGGCGACCCGTCGCAGCCGACCGAGTTCCGCGTCGACCGGGACCGCGACGGCCGGTCCTTCTCGGCCCGCCGGGTCGTGGCCGTCCAGCGCGACGAGGTGATCTTCTCGATGTCCTCCTCGTTCGCCGTCCCGGGTCCGGGGATGGACGAGCAGGCCGAGTCGCTGCCGGAGGTCACCGGCCCCGAGGAGTCGCTGCACTGGGAGGCGCCGCGGCTGTTCTCACTGGCGGCGCGGATCCCGCCGGAGGACGGGATCAAGGAGTGGCCGAGCCGGTTCTGGTCCCGGTTCACCGCCGGCATCGGCGACGACCCGTTGCTGAACGCGGTGGCGATGACCTACCTGACCGACTTCTCCGCCGCCCTGCACACCTTCGAGACCGACGGCTTCCTGCCCGCGGCCAGCCTCGACCACGCGGTCTGGTTCCACCGGCCGGTACGGATGGACGACTGGGTCTTCACGACGTACGACGGCACCACCATCGCCGGCAACCGCGGCCTGTACACGGGGTCCTACTTCGACCGGGACGGCCGCCTGGTCGCCTCGATGGCGCAGGAGGCGCTGTACCGGAAGGTGCGCTAGGGGTTTCGAGACAGGCGCTGCGCGCCTTCCTCAACCAGCGTCGGGGAACAACGGGGTCCGGCCGAGCTCGGCCCGGGCCAGCGTGGTCAGGTGGACGTCGTCCGGACCGTCGAAGAGCCGCATCGCCCGGTGCCAGCCCCACATCCGGGCGAGCGGGGTGTCGTCGGAGACACCGGCCCCGCCGTGGACCTGGATGGCACGGTCGATCACCTGGAGCACGGTCCGCGGCACCGACACCTTCGCCTCGGCGATGACGTGCCGCGCCGCCTTGTTGCCCTCGGTGTCGATGATGTGCGCGGCGGCGTGGCAGAGCGCCCGGGCCTGGTCGAGCGCGATCCGGGACTCCGCGATCGCCTCCCGCACGGTCCCCTGCTCGGCCAGCGGCTTGCCGAAGGCGACCCGGTCCTTCGTCCGGGCGACCATCAGCGCGAGTGCCCGCTCCCCCGCGCCGAGCGCGCGCATCACGTGGTGGATCCGGCCCGGGCCGAGCCGGGCCTGCGCGGCCGCGAAGCCGCCGCCCTCCTCGCCGATGATGTTGCTCACCGGCACCCGGACGTCGGTGAAGGTGAGCTCGACGTGGCCGTGCTGGTCGTGGTGGCCGAAGACCGGGAGGTCCCGGACGATCTCGACGCCGGGGGTGTCCATCGGCACGATCACCATCGACTGCTGCCGGTGTGTCGCGGCCTCCGGGTCGGTCTTGCCCATCACGATCAGGACCGCGCAGCGCGGGTCGGCCGCGCCGCTGATCCACCACTTGCGGCCGTTGATCACGTACTCGTCGCCGTCGCGCTCGATCCGGGTCTCGATGTTCGTCGCGTCGCTGCTCGCCACCGCCGGCTCGGTCATCGCGAACGCCGAGCGGATCGACCCGTCCAGCAGCGGCTCCAGCCACTGCTTCTTCTGCTCCTCGGTGCCGAGCAGGTGCAGCAGCTCCATGTTGCCGGTGTCCGGCGCCTGGCAGTTCAGCGCTTCCGGCGCCAGGTCGAGCGACCACCCGGTGAGCTCGGCGATCGGCGCGTACTCCAGCTGGGTCAGGCCCGACTCGTGCGGCAGGAAGAGGTTCCAGAGCCCGCGCCGCTTCGCGAGGACCTTGAGCTCCTCGACCTGCGGCGGGACGTCGTGGTCGTCGGCTCCGGCGCCGTGCCGGAACGCCTCGTAGGCCGCCTCGCGCGGGAAGACCTCGTCGCGCAGGAACGCGAGCAGGTCCTCGTGCAGCGCGAGCGCCTTCGCCGAGGGAGCGGCGTACGCCGGGTACATCCGGCCGTCCAGAGCGCCCGTCATGTCGCGCTGCTCAGACGTCCGTGACCCGGACGCCGGCGTGCGCCTTGTAGCGCCGGTTCATGCTGATCAGGTTCGCGGTCAGCGCCTCGACCTGGTGCGCGTTCCGGCGGCGACCGCCGTACACGCCGCGGACGCCGGGGATGGTGTCGGCCAGCGCCTGCACCAGGTCGGTCGCTTCGCGCTCGTCACCGAGGACCAGCACGTCGGTCTCGATGGTGGCGACCTCGGGGTCCTCCAGCAGCACCGCGGAGACGTTGTGGAACGCACCGACGACGGTCGAGTCGGTGAGGATCGCGGCGGCCTGCTCGGTCGCCGACCCCTCCTCCACCTCGAGGGCGTAGGCACCCTGCTTGTCGAAGCCGAGCGGGTTCACGCAGTCGACGACGACCTTGCCGGCGAGCGCGCCCTTCAGGCTGGTGAGCAGCTCGCCGTGGCCCTCCCAGGGCACCACGACCAGGACGACGTCGCCCTGCTCGGCGGCGGCCAGGTTGTCGGCGCCGGTGACGGTGACGCCGATCGCCGCGGAGAGCTCGGCGGCGACGCCGGCGCTCTTCTCGGCGCTCCGGCCACCGATGACGACGGTGAGCCCGGCCCGGGCGAACCGCCGGGCCAGGCCGCGGCCCTGCGGGCCGGTACCGCCGAGCACGGCGAAGGTCAGGGCGGACAGGTCGGGAGCGGTCACGTCGGAAGTCACGCCTCAGAGAGTACGACCCGCATCACCGCGGCCGGCAGGGCGTCCGAAACCGGAGAAAATCAACCCGCGACTCGGGGTGCCCCCGCGTGATAGACCGGGAACCCGGACTTTCGTCGGGAGACGAAGTCCCAGGGGAGCGAAGCGACCGACTGGAGGCGGAATGACCCTGGTGCGCGCAGCGATCTCGCAGACGACCTGGACCGGCGACAAGGCGTCCATGCTGGACCGTCACGAGCAGTTCGCCCGGGACGCGGCCGAGCAGGGCGCCCAGGTGATGTGCTTCCAGGAGCTCTTCTACGGGCCCTACTTCGGCATCACCCAGGACAAGAAGTACTACGAGTACGCCGAGCCCGCCGACGGGCCGATCGTGCAGCGGTTCGCGGCGCTGGCCAAGGAGCTCGGCCTGGTCACGATCCTGCCGATCTACGAGGAGGAGCAGACGGGGGTCTACTACAACACCGCGGTCGTGGTCGACGCCGACGGCACCGTCCTCGGCAAGTACCGCAAGCACCACATCCCGCACGTCGAGAAGTTCTGGGAGAAGTTCTACTTCCGCCCCGGCAACCTCGGCTACCCGGTCTTCGACACCGCGGTCGGCAAGGTCGGCACCTACATCTGCTACGACCGGCACTTCCCCGAGGGCTGGCGCGAGCTGGGCCTGAACGGCGCGCACCTGGTCTTCAACCCGAACGCCACCAAGCCCGGCCTCTCCAACCGGCTCTGGGAGGTCGAGGGGCCGTGCGCCGCGGTCGCCAACGGCTACTTCGTGCTGCAGCCCAACCGGGTCGGCCTGGAGGACAACGAGTACGGCGACGAGGCGGTCAACTTCTACGGCACCAGCCAGGTGATCGACCCGCGCGGCAATTTCGTCGGCGCGCTGGGCAGCAGCGAGAAGGAGGAGCTGCTGGTCCGCGACCTCGACCTGGACATGGTCCGGCAGATGCGCGACGACTGGCAGTTCTACCGCGACCGCCGGCCGGACTCCTACACCCGGATCGCCCAGCCGTGAAGACCCGGCCGTGAGGAGAGCCGCATGACCACGCTGATCAAGAACGGCACGGTGGTCAACGCCACCGGCGCGCACGCCGCGGACGTCCTGGTCGACGGCGAGAAGATCGTCGCGCTGCTCTCCCCCGGCTCGAACGCGCCGGGCTCGATCCTGGGGACGATCGACGCGGACACCGTGATCGACGCGGCCGGGAAGTACGTCATCCCCGGTGGGGTCGACGCGCACACCCACATGGAGCTCCCGTTCGGCGGCACCAACGCCTCGGACACCTTCGAGACCGGCACCCGGGCCGCGGCCTGGGGCGGCACCACCACGATCATCGACTTCGCGGTCCAGCGCACCGGCGAGCGGGTCGAGGACGGCCTCGCCGCCTGGCACGCGAAGGCCGACGGGAACTGCGCGGTCGACTACGGCTTCCACCAGATCATCGGCGGCGTCGACGAGTTCTCGCTGAAGTCGATGGAGACCCTCGTCGCCGAGGGCATCACCAGCTACAAGCTGTTCATGGCCTACCCGGGCGTCTTCTACAGCGACGACGCCCAGATCCTGCAGGCGATGCAGAAGGCCGCCGACCTCGGCCTGCTCACGATGATGCACGCCGAGAACGGCCCGGCGATCGACGTCCTCGCCGAACAGCTCGTCAACCAGGGAAAAACCGATCCGTACTACCACGGCATCGCCCGCGCCTGGCAGATGGAGGAGGAGGCCACCCACCGGGCGATCATGCTGGCCGACCTCACCGGCGCTCCCCTCTACGTCGTGCACGTCTCGGCGAAGCAGGCCGTCGAGCAGCTCGCCTGGGCCCGGGACCGCGGCAAGAACGTCTTCGGCGAGACCTGCCCGCAGTACCTCTACCTCTCCCTGGAGGAACAGCTCGGCGCCCGCAGCGACGAGTTCGGCGCCTTCGAGGGCGCGAAGTGGGTCTGCTCGACACCGCTGCGCTCCCGCGCCGAGGGCCACCAGGACGCGATGTGGCAGGCGCTGCGGACCAACGACCTGCAGATGGTCTCGACCGATCACTGCCCGTTCTGCATGAAGGAGCAGAAGGAGCTCGGGCTCGGCGACTTCCGGGCCATCCCCAACGGGATCGGCTCGATCGAGCACCGGATGGACCTGATGTACCAGGGCGTCGTGACCGGCGAGATCACCCTGGAGCGCTGGGTCGAGCTGACCTCGACGACGCCGGCGCGGATGTTCGGCCTCTACGGCCAGAAGGGCGTGATCGCCCCGGGCGCCGACGCCGACATCGTGGTCTACGACCCGCACGGGCACACCTCGATCGGGATCGACGGCAAGCACCACATGAACATGGACCACTCCGCGTGGGAGGGCTTCGAGATCGACGGCAGCGTCGACGTCGTGCTGTCCCGCGGGTCGGTCCTGGTCCAGGACGGCGCCTACTCGGGGCGGCCCGGCCACGGGAAGTACCTCAAGCGGGGCTTGAGCCAGTACCTGATCTAGGAGATCCCATGGACTTCGGCGTCGTCCTGCAGACCAACCCGCCCGCCTGGCGGACCGTGGCGCTGGCCAAGCTCGCCGAGGAGCACGGCTTCGACTACGTCTGGACCTTCGACTCGCACCTGCTCTGGCAGGAGCCCTACGTCATCTACAGCCAGATCCTGGCCGAGACCAACCGGGTCGTCGTCGGGCCGATGGTGACCAACCCGGCCACCCGGGACTGGACCGTGACGGCGTCGGTGTTCGCCACCCTCAACGAGATGTACGGCAACCGCACCGTGGTCGGGATAGGGCGCGGCGACTCGGCCGTCCGGGTGCTCAACGGCCGGCCGACCACGCTCAAGGAGGTCGCCGAGGCCACCCACGTGATCCGCGAGCTCGGCAACTGCCGGTCGGTCGAGCTGAACGGCTCGACGCTGCAGTTCCCGTGGGCGCGGACCTCCGCGCTCGAGGTCTGGGTGGCGGCGTACGGGCCGATGGCGCTGCGGACCGCCGGCGAGATCGGCGACGGCTACATCCTCCAGCTCGCCGACGTCGACATCGCGAAGTGGATGATCACGCAGGTGCGGACGGCCGCCGAGAACGCCGGCCGGGACCCGGACGCGATCACCTTCTGCGTCGCGGCGCCGGCGTACGTCGGGACGACCGGGTCCGACGAGGAGCGCGTGCACATGCGCGACCAATGCAGATGGTTTGGTGGCATGGTGGGCAACCACGTTGCGGATATCGTCGCCAAATACGGGGAGGGCAACGATTTCCCCAAAGTGTTGACCGACTACATTGCTGGCCGGGAGGACTACGACTACAACGAGCACGGCCGGGCGGGGAACACCCACACCCAGTTCGTGCCCGACGAGATCGTCGACCGGTTCTGCCTCCTCGGCACCGCCGAGGAGCACATCGCCCAGCTCGAGGAGCTCAAGGCGATCGGCGTGGACCAGTTCGCGGTCTACCTGCAGCACGACAACAAGGAGGAGACCTTGCGCCAGTACGGCGAGACGATCATCCCGGCCCTGCGCGACCACGTGACGGCCAAGGCATGAGCGCCCCCGAAACTGCCCCGGAAACAGCCCCGGAAACAGCCCCGGGGCAGAACGAGCTCGACGAGCGGGCCGCGGAGCTCGACCGCGAGCACGTCTTCCACTCCTGGTCCGCCCAGGGCGCGCTGCAGCCGTTCGTGCTGGCCGGCGGCTCCGGCTGCCGCGCCTGGGACCATGCCGGGCGCAGCTACCTGGACTTCTCCAGCCAGCTGGTGAACCTCAACATCGGCCACCAGCACCCGAAGGTCGTGGCCGCGATCCGCGAGCAGGCCGAGCAGCTCGCCACCGTCGCCCCCGCGACCGCGCACCTGGTCCGCGGCGAGGCGGCGAAGCGGATCGCCGCGCGGGCGCCGGACGGGTTGCGGAAGGTCTTCTTCACCAACGGCGGCGCCGACGCCAACGAGAACGCGATCCGGATGGCCCGGCTGCACACCGGGCGCGACAAGGTGCTGTCGACGTACCGGAGCTACCACGGCAACACCGGGGCCGCGGTCGTCGCGACCGGCGACTGGCGCCGGGTGCCCAACGAGTTCGCCCGCGGGCACGTGCACTTCTTCGGGCCCTACCTGTACCGCAGCGAGTTCTGGGCGAAGACGCCCGAGCAGGAGGGCGAGCGCGCCCTGCAGCACCTGCGCCGCGTCGTCGAGGCCGAGGGACCGTCCGGCATCGCGGCGATCCTGCTGGAGACCATCCCGGGGACCGCCGGGATCATGATGCCTCCGCCGGGCTACCTCGCCGGCGTCCGCGAGCTCGCCTCGAAGCACGGCATCGTGCTGATCCTGGACGAGGTGATGGCCGGCTTCGGCCGCACCGGCGAGTGGTTCGCCTTCGACCCGTACGACGTCGTCCCCGACCTGATCACCTTCGCCAAGGGCGTGAACTCGGGCTACGTCCCGGTCGGCGGCGTGATCATCGGCGACCACATCGCCGCCGACTTCGACGACACCGTCTTCCCCGGCGGGCTGACCTACTCCGGGCACCCGCTGGCGGCGGCCTCGATCGTGGCCGCGCTGGACGCGATGGAGGACGAGGGCATCGTCGCGAACGCGAAGGCCGTCGGCCGCGACCACATCGGCCCGGCGCTGGAGGCCCTCGCCGAGAAGCACGAGATCGTCGGGGAGGTCCGCGGCACGGGCGTCTTCTGGGCGATGGAGCTCGTCGCCGACCGGGACACCCGCGAGCCCGTGCCCGCCGCCGTGATGGGCCGGATCAAGGCCGAGTTGCTGCAGCGCGGCGTGCTGCCGTTCCTCGCCGACAACCGGATCCACGTGGTCCCGCCCTGCATCGTCACCCCCGACGAGGTCGCCGAGGCCGTCCAGGCCTACGACGAGGTCCTCGGGCTCGACCTCCTCAGCTGACCTCACCGAAACGACCCCTGGGAGGGGATTCCATGACCGCCACACCGAACGACACGATCCTCGACCACTGGATCAACGGCACCACCAGCCCGGGGTCCTCGACGCGCACCGGCGACGTGTTCGACCCCGCCCGCGGCGTGGTGCAGAAGCAGGTCCGGCTCGGTTCCGCCGCCGACGTCGACGCCGCCGTCGACGCCGCGTCGAAGGCGTTCACCGACTGGAGCCAGGCCTCGATCGCCCGGCGCCAGCAGGTGATGTTCAAGTTCCGCGAGCTGCTCAACGCGCGCACCGGCGAGCTGGCCGAGATCCTCACCTCCGAGCACGGCAAGGTGCTCTCCGACGCGGCCGGCGAGATCGCCCGCGGCCTGGAGGTCGTCGAGTTCGCCTGTGCGCTGCCGCACCTGCTCAAGGGCGCCTACAGCGAGCAGGTCTCCACCGACGTGGACGTCTACTCGCTGCGGCAGCCGCTCGGCGTGGTCGGCGTGATCAGCCCGTTCAACTTCCCGGCGATGGTCCCGATGTGGTTCTTCCCGATCGCGATCGCCACCGGCAACACGGTCGTGCTCAAGCCGAGCGAGAAGGACCCGTCGGCGGCGAACTGGATGGCGGAGCTGATGACCGAGGCCGGGCTGCCGCCGGGCGTCTTCAACGTCGTGCACGGCGACAAGGAGGCCGTCGACCGGCTGCTGGAGCACCCCGACGTCGCCTCGATCTCGTTCGTCGGCTCGACGCCCGTCGCGCGCTACATCTACGAGACCGGGACCGCGCACGGCAAGCGGGTCCAGGCGCTCGGCGGCGCGAAGAACCACATGCTGGTGCTCCCCGACGCCGACCTCGACCTGGTCGCCGACTCCGCGGTGAACGCGGGCTTCGGCTCCGCGGGCGAGCGCTGCATGGCGATCAGCGTCGTGCTCGCCGTCGACTCGGTCGCCGACCCGCTGATCGAGAAGATCAGCACGCGGATGGCGACGCTGAAGACCGGGGACGGCCGGCGCTCCTGCGACATGGGGCCGCTGATCACCCGCGAGCACCGCGACAAGGTGGCCGGGTACGTCGACATCGCCGCCGCCGACGGCGCCACCGTGGTCGTGGACGGAAGAGGCATCGAGGTCGACGGCGAGGCCGACGGCTTCTGGCTCGGACCGACCCTGATCGACAACATGCCGACCACCTCGCAGGCCTACACCGACGAGATCTTCGGGCCGGTCCTCGCGGTCGTCCGGGTCTCCGGGTACGCCGAGGGCCTGGAGGTCATCAACGCCGGCCCGTACGGCAACGGCAGCGCGATCTTCACCAACGACGGCGGGGCGGCCCGCCGGTTCCAGCGCGAGGTCGAGGCCGGCATGGTCGGCGTGAAC
The DNA here is from genome assembly GCF_052114005.1 of Marmoricola sp. RAF53. NCBI lineage: Bacteria > Bacillati > Actinomycetota > Actinomycetes > Propionibacteriales > Nocardioidaceae > Marmoricola > Marmoricola sp. RAF53. Next base: position 279,264 of record NZ_JBFRDX010000002.1, read on the forward strand.
GTGCCGATCCCGGTCCCGGTCGCCTACCACTCCTTCGGCGGCTGGAAGGCCTCGCTCTTCGGTGATGCGAAGGCCTACGGCCCGCACGGCGTCGACTTCTTCACCCGCGAGAAGGCCGTCACCGCCCGCTGGCTCGACCCCAGCCACGGCGGCTTGAACCTGGGCTTCCCGCAGCACGACTGAGCGGGCGCGGAATCCCCTCTTCCCTTGGGAAACCGGCGTTCCAGCCGAATGCTTCGGGCTGGAACGCCGGAAACGTACTGGAAGCGCTCGACGAAAGTGCGGTCACGGCTGGCCGGGGCGCAGCTCGACGAAGAGCGCCTCGGCCTCGGCCGTGACGGTCTCGCCGTGCTTGAGCACACCGCGGACGTAGCGCTTGCGGCCGTCGATCCGCTCGACCCAGACGTCGACGTCGAGCACCTGCCCGACCGGGGTGACGGCGCGGTAGTCCGCCCTCAGGTACGCCGTCCGCGACGGCGTGCGGTGGCCGTTGACCAGCCGCCCGAAGACCTCGTCGAAGAGCAGCGGGATCGCGCCGCCGTGCACCGCGCCGTTGCCGCCGAGGAAGTACCGGCCGTAGCGGACCGTGCCGGTCACCCGCTCGGGCCCGGCGTCGCGGACCACGAACGCCGGCGACATCGTCTGGCCGCGACCCGGCAGGTCGAACCGGTGCGCGAACAGCTGCTCGCGCTCGGAGACCGCGTCCGCGGCCAGCCGGTCGCGCCAGCCGGCCAGGTCGAAGGCCAGCCTGGTCAGGACGAGGTCGTCGGGCTTCGCCGCGGCCACGTAGTCGAGGAACGAGCGCAGGTTCGTCACCATCTCGGCGTACGGGTCCAGCCCGGCCGGATCGGTCAGGTCCGCGACCTCGTCGTCGAAGCCTTGGTCGGGGAAGCCGCCGGGCCGGTCGGCGCCGAGCCCGAGGGTCGGGTCGTCGGACTGCTGGAACTGGGTCACCCGGGCATGTAACCACGCCCGGCCGCGCCGCTAACGTGGGGACCGCCACTGCGACCCTGGAGGGACCCCCGATGACCGCGCGACGTGTACTGCCCACCGACGAGGCCACCGACCTGCTCAAGCTGGTCCGCGACCTGGCCACCCGCGAGCTGCTGCCCGCGGCGGCCGCGGCCGAGCGGGACGCCGCGTTCCCGCGGGAGACCTTCCGGCTGCTCGGCCGCGCCGGGGTGCTCGGCCTCCCCTACCCCGAGGAGTACGGCGGCGGCGGGCAGCCCTACGAGGTCTACCTGCAGGTGCTGGAGGAGATCGGCGCCGTCTGGTCCAGTGTCGGCGTCGGCGTCTCGGTGCACGCGCTCTCCTGTTTCGGGCTGGCGAACTTCGGCACCGAGGAGCAGCGGCGGGCGTGGCTGCCGGACATGCTCGGCGGCGAGCTGCTCGGCGCCTACTGCCTCTCGGAGCCGCAGGCCGGCTCGGACCCGGCGGCGATGCGCACCTCGGCCCGCCGCGACGGCGACGAGTACGTGCTCAACGGCGCGAAGGCGTGGACGACCCACGGTGGCGAGGCGGACTTCTACAAGGTGATGGCCCGGACCTCGGAGGACAGGACGGGGATCTCCTGCTTCCTGGTGCCGGCCGACACCCCCGGCCTGTCCGCGGACACCCCGGAGCAGAAGATGGGCCTGACCGGCTCGACGACCGCGACGATGCTCTTCGACAACGTCCGGGTGCCGGTGGAGCGCCGGCTCGGCGCCGAGGGACAGGGGCTGTCGATCGCGCTGGCCGGCCTGGACTCCGGCCGCCTCGGCATCGCCGCCGTCGCGACCGGCCTGGCCCAGGGCGCGCTCGACCACGCGGTCGCCTACGCCAAGGAGCGGGAGACCTTCGAGCGCCGGATCATCGACCACCAGGGCCTGGCGTTCGTGCTCGCCGACATGGAGGCCGCGGTGCAGACCGCGCGGGCCGCGACCCTGCACGCGGCCCGGCTCAAGGACCGCGGGCTGCCGTTCAGCCGGGAGGCGTCGATCGCCAAGCTGGTCGCCACCGACAACGCCATGAAGGTCACCACCGACGCCGTCCAGGTGCTCGGCGGGTACGGCTACACCAAGGACTTCCCGGTCGAGCGGTACATGCGCGAGGCCAAGGTGATGCAGATCTTCGAGGGCACCAACCAGATCCAGCGGATGGTGATCAGCCGTCAGCTCGACAAGGACAACCACGGCGCGATCGTCACCGGCTGAGACCGGCCTGCCACTCCAGCGTGCGCCGGGCGATCTCCTCGCCGGCGTCCTCCTGCACGAAGTGCCCGCCCGCGACCCGGGCGTGCGGCTGGCCCTGGGCACCGGGGACGTGCTGCTGGAGCGGCTTGTCGGCCCGGCCGAGGATCGGGTCGTGCTGCCCGAAGAGGGTGAGGAACGGCTTCTCCCACGCCCCCAGCGCCTCCCAGGCACGGACGTTCGTGGGCACCGCCGGATCGTCCGGCGAGGTCGGCACCAGGGTCGGGAAGACCCGCGCCCCGACCTTGTACGACGCGTCCGGGAACGGCGCGTCGTACGCCGCCCGCTCGGCCCGGCTGAGCTTCCGCCGGGTGCCGGTGGCGACGATCCGGCCGACCGGGAGCACCGGTGACCAGCGGACGAACGACCGCCAGATCTTGAACGCGGGACCCGGGTCCCGGTCACCGGTCGGGAGGAACCCGTTGGCGACCACGACCGCGTCGAAGCGCCCGGGGTTCTCGGCGGCGAGCCTGAGCCCGAGCAGCGAGCCCCAGTCCTGGCAGACCAGCGTGACCCGGCGCAGGTCGAGCGCCTCGATCCACTCGGTCAGCCAGTCGACGTGCTGCTGGTAGCTGTAGGCCTCCGGACGGGTCGGCTTGTCGGAGCGTCCGAAGCCGACCAGGTCCGGCGCGATCGCACGGCGGCCGGCGGCGGCGAAGACGGGCACCATCCGCCGGTACAGGTAGCTCCACGAGGGCTCGCCGTGCAGCATCAGCACCGGGTCGGCGTTCGGCGGACCTTCGTCGAGGTGGTGCATCCGCAGTCCGCCGGCCAGCTCGGTGTAGTGCGGCGCGAACGGGTAGTCGGGCAGGTGCGCGAAACGGGCGTCCGGGGTGCGGCGTACGTCGGGCGGAGGGGTCACGGGCGCAGCCTGCCACGTCGTCGTCGATCCGGGGAGGGCCGGATCACACCACCCGAACGGGCCTTGCCGCGTAACAGCCGGCAGGAGTAGTCGTTGTACGAGGCACAGAAACCTCCACGGGGGACACAGGAAGGTGGTCGTGATGCGTCAAAGCTCCGAGCTCTCCGGAGAGCTCACCGAACTGCTGCAGCACACCGTCGCGGACCACCTCGGTCCGGCCACGCTCGACCAGGAGCTGGTGGCCGTGATGTGCGTCGACGCGGTCGCGTTCGCACGCACGTACTCGCCGCACCACGTCGGCCAGCGGGCCCGTTCGGCGGCGTCGCTGCTGCTCGAGCTCGCCTGCCCGACGATGAGCGCACCGCTGCGCCAGGAGCTCAGCATCGCCTGCGAGCTGGCCGCCATCGGTGCCGAGGTCCGCGCGCTGCACTGACGTCAGCGTCCGGCGGACGCGACCTGCTCGACGGCGGGTCGCGGGGGCTCGGACGCCCCGACGGCGTCTCCGATCCGGATCCCCATCACGAGCGCTGCCGCGGCGGTGACGCAGCAGAAGGCCAGCAGTGCCCGGAGTCGGTGGGTCAGGTGCGTGCGGTCGGTTGCGTGTCTGCTCACACTCTGGAGACTGCGAGCGCGACCGCATGATTACGCATTCGACTGCAAAACATGACGAACCGACCCCGAGCGCACCGATCGCCGGGCGACAGGTACAGACAGGTTCCCGGGCGCAGGTCTAGTTTTCCTGGCATGAGGTTGCACAAGGACGCCAAGGCGGAGCTGATCCGGTCGATCCCGCTGTTCGCCGGTTGCACTCCCGACGAGATCCACGAGGTCGCCGCGATCGCGGACGAGGTCGACCTCCGCCAGGGGAAGCGACTCACCACCGAGAACACCGAGGGCCGCGAGTTCGTGGTGATCATCGACGGCACCGCCGAGGTCCACAAGGGCGACGAGGTCATCAACCGGATCGGACCCGGCGAGTGGGTCGGCGAGATCGCGCTGCTCACCGGGACGCCGCGGACGGCGACCGTGGTGGCGACCGCGCCGGTGCACGCACTGGTGATCGAGGGCCACCGGTTCACCCAGCTGATGGAGCACGCGCCCCAGATCCGGGCGAAGATCGAGAAGGTGCTGGCCGAGCGCACCGGCTGACCTCCCGGCTGACCTCAGGCCAGCACCACGACCGCCATGAACCGGCCGCACGGGCGGGCCGCGCGGTCGGAGAAGAACGTGTCGGTGCTGGTCCGGGTGTCGGTGTCCATCACCTCGACCGTGCCGACGCCGAGGTCGGCCAGCTGCTGCCGTACGGCGCCCCGGAGGTCGGCGTACGCGTGTCCCGGCCGGCTGGGCCGGGTGTGCACGCCGGGCCCGAAGAGGGCGTCGAAGGCGTCCGCCTCGGCCCGCCCCACCTCGTAGGAGTCCGCCCCGACGCACGGCCCGACCCCGGCGACCAGGTCGGCCGGGTCGGTCCCGTAGAGCCGTGTCATCGTCGCCGTGGTGGCGGCGAGCACGCCCGCGACCACCCCGGGACGGCCGCAGTGCGCGGCGCCGACGGCGCGGTGGACCGGGTCCCACAGCAGCACCGGCGCGCAGTCCGCGACCAGGGTGCCGAGCGCGACCCCGGGCACGTCGGTGACCAGCGCGTCGGTGCCCTCGAAGGCGGCGACGGCGTCGGCCACGCCGCTCATCCCGCGGCCGGCGAGCTCGGCGGTGACCTGCGCGACCCGGGCCCCGTGCTGCTGGTCGGCGACGGTCAGGGCCGGGACGCCGAGCAGCCGGGCGACCCGGGTGCGGTTCTCCAGGACGGCGGCGGGGTCGTCGCCGACGTGGTCCCCGAGGTTGAGCGAGTCGTAGACGCCGGTGCTGACGCCCCCGTGCCGGGTGGTGACCACCGCCCGGACACCCGTCCCGTCGAAGCCGAACGGCCGCAGGGACGGGGGCACCGACGTCGCCGCCGTCACCGCTCAGTCCTCCAGGTCGCGCATCGCGGCCTCGAAGACGTCGGCGCGCTCCGCGTAGTCCTTGAACCGGCCGAAGCTGGGCGCCGCCGGCGAGAGGAGCACGACCCCGTCCGGTCGCGCCCACGCGTACGCCGCCCCGACCGCGGCGACCAGGTCGTCGGCCGGCCGGGTGTCGACGCCGGGGGCGTGCTCGGCGAGCGCGGCGGCGATCCGCGGGCCGTTGTCGGGCAGGGTCAGCACGAGCAGCGGGTCCGCGCGCCCGGCCAGGCCCTCGGCCAGGGGCACGTAGTCGATGCCGCGGTCGTGACCGCCGACCAGGAGCGCCACCCGGCGGCCGGCGAAGGCGTCCACGGCGGCCAGGGTGGGCAGCGTGTTCGTGCTCAGGCTGTCGTCGACGAAGTCGACCCCGCCGACGGTGCCGACCGCGGTGAGCCGGCTGCGCAACGGCTGGTAGTCCCGCGCGGCACGGGCGACGGCCGCGTCGTCGTCTGCCCCGGGGACGCCGAGCCGGACCAGCGCCTCGCGGGCCAGCAGCGCGTTGCGGCGGTTGTGCGCGCCGAGGAGGCCGAGCGCGTCCACCCAGGCACCCTCCGACCCGGGCCCGACCTCGACGACGTGCTCACCGAGCAGGTCGCGGTGCCGCGCCAGGCCGGGGTCGCCCGCGGGCACGACGACGACCTCGACGCCCGGCCGGGTGCAGAGCGAGAGCTTGTCCCGGACGTAGTTGTCGACGCCGTGGTGCCAGGTCAGGTGGTCCTCGCCGAGCGAGGTGACCACGACGACCGCCGGCCCGACCTCGAGGTCGCGGGCCTGGTAGCTGGACACCTCGACGACGTACCAGTCGGCCGGCCCAGGGCCGGACTCCGCCTCCGGGTCCCACGGCGGCGAGCCGAGGTTGCCGCCGGTCAGGCAGGTCTCGCCCAGGCCGCGGACCAGCGCGCCGGCGATGCTGGTGGTGGTGCTCTTGCCCTTGGTGCCGGTGATGCAGACGACCCGGTTCTTCGGCGCGCCGGCGAGCCAGAGGCCGAGGCCGCCGACCAGGCGCACCCCGGCCTGCGCCAGCGTCCGCGCGGGGGCGTCGTACGGGCTGATCCCGGGGCTCTTCACCACGACGTCGCAGCCGAGCAGGGCCTGCACCGCGGCGTCGTCGGTCCCGCCGACCACCGCGGTCGGCTCGATCCCGTCGGCGGCGAGCCGGCGTAGCGTCGCGGTGCCCTCGACCCCGGTCCCCCAGACACCGACCCGGAGGCCGTGCAGGTCGGCCCAGGAGAGCGCGCCGGTCATGCAGCCGGTGCGTCGTCGGGGAGGAAGTGCGGGCCCTGCCGGTGCAGCAGGGTCTCCTCGGACGGGACCGGCATCCCGGCCCCCTCCACGTACGCCGCCAGCGACGCCAGCAGCGGGTTGCCCGCCCGGTCGTCGCGCGCCGCCGCGAGCAGGACCGCACGGCGGCACTCCCCCTCGTCGCCGACGCACTCCAGCGGCTTGGCGCGGCCCGGCTCGCCGAGGAGCGAGCGGAACTCCGGCTCCAGGTCGGCCCGGCCGAGCGGCTCGCGCCCCCCGAAGATCTCCTCCAGCCGGGACCGGTCGACGTACGGCGCCAGGATCAGGTCGATGAAGCAGCACTTGTCGCACTCGCCGCACCACTGGCTGAGCCGGCTGGCCGCGTCGACGTAGAACGCCTTGTTGCAGCTGCGGAACGCGAGGTGGTACTCGGGCAGGTCGGCGAAGCGGCGGCTCACCCAGAGCTCGCTGTAGGGCCGTAGCGCCGAGTAGTAGTCCAGGCCGGTGACCGACTCGGCGAGCACCTCGCGGAACGCGGACTCGAAGGCCAGGCTCTTGGACCACTGGTGGTTGACCGGGACGCCGTTGGCGACCATCGCGGTCGGCTCGCTGGCGGAGTGCTCGTTGGACATCACCACCCGGTCGCGGCCGTTGGCGACCGCCACCAGCAGCGCCAGCGCGGAGAGGATGCCGGTGACCGGCACGTGGCCGTTGAAGTAGCCGCGCTCGCGGGAGGCGAGCACCTGCGGGTCGAGGTGGCGGCGGGCGCGCAGCACCGGCAGCCCGGCGACGACCGCGGTGTCCTCGATCGGCGCGAACGGCACGTCGGAGGTGTTCGCGACGAACAGCGCCGCGTCCGGCAGGTGCTCCTTGATCTGCTCGACCACGACGACCGAGTCGATGCCGCCGCCGAACGGGACCAGCGGGTGCCCGGTCTTCACGTCGGCGACCACCGGCGCGGCGGTCCGCTCGGGCGCCTCGATCCGCAGGTCGCTGAGGTCGTGGCCGCCGGTGTAGGAGAACTCGGCGAGCCCGTAGAGGTAGTAGTCGCGCAGGAACGTCCGCTCGCGCGCGGTGAGGCCGTCCGCCGGACCCTCGATCAGCGGCGGCGCGCCGGTCTTGTAGTAAGAGATCCCGGCGAGCAGGAAGACCAGCCGCGCGACCGCCTGGGCGGCCGGCGAGGTGTGGTCGCCCGGACCGCAGTCGAAGCGCTCGGTGAACGACTCGTCGTCCAGCGCGTAGGTGCAGGTCAGGGTGCCGTCCGCGTCGAGCGTGAAGCCCGTGTAGCGGAAGATCTCGCCCCGGGTACGTCGATCGGTCACGCCGGGCAGCCTACCCGGCGAGCTCACGCGCGCTGAGCGCCGCGGTGAGCAGGGCCACCAGGGCCTCGGTCTGCAGGTCGACCGAGGACACGACGTCCTCGTCGGAGCCGTCGAGCGCCCGGGCCGCGAGACCCGCCTTGGTGTCGATGATCTCCGCGATCCGGGTGTCGACCGTCTGCGCCGCGATCAGGCGCCACGCGGTGACCGGCTCGTCCTGGCCGATCCGGTGCACCCGGTCGATCGCCTGGGTCTGCTCGGCCGCGGTCCAGGAGAGCTCGGCGAGGACCACGTTGGAGGCGACCTGGAGGTTGACGCCGACACCGGCCGCGGCCAGCGAGCAGACGATCACCTCGATCTCGGGGTCGTTGACGAACGAGTCGATGTTCCGGGTCCGGGCGGCCGTGCTCTGGTCGCCGCGGATCGAGGCGTACTTGATGCCGCGCTTGGCGAAGTTCGCCTCGGCGACGTCCATCACGTCGATGTGCCGGGCGAAGAAGACGACCTTGCCGACGTTGCGGGCCAGCTGGGCGGTGTAGTCGGCGGCCAGCTCGGCCTTGGCCCGGCCGATCCGGCGCATCAGGCCGAACACGTTCTCGCCGGTCTTCTCGTCGCCGTCCTCGCGCTCCCAGCCCGCGACGCGGCGGACCAGGTCGTGGTCGATCCCGGCGACCTCGTGGCCTTCCTTGCGGGCGGCCAGGGCGCTGTCGTAGCGGGCCACCAGGCGGCGGGTGAGCTCGGCCTCGGCGGCCCGGATCGAGCGGCCGGCCTCGCCGTCGAGCTCGACCGGGATGTCGGCGATCCGCCGCTCCGGGATGTCCTTGGCGACGTCGACCTTGCGGCGCCGGACGATGCCCTGCTCGATGACGGCACGGCGCGCGGCCGGGAAGAACGCCGGCTCCAGCGGGGTCAGCCCGGTGTCCTCGAGCGCGTCCATCAGCGGGCCGAGCGGCTTGCGGTCGTCGATCCAGCCGAGGAACTGCCAGATCGCCCGGAAGTCGTCGATGTCGTTGATCAGCGGCGTCCCGGTCAGGGCCATCAGCAGCGGCCGGCCGATCGTGCGCCGGATGCTCGCCGCCACGTGCAGCACGTGCTGCGAACGCTGCGAGCTCTTGTTCTTGATGAAGTGCGCCTCGTCGACGACCATGCCGCGGAAGCCGAGCTCGGTGAGCCAGCCGACGTGCCGGTCGAGCACCTCGTAGTTGACGATGATGATGTCGGCGAACCCGTCGATCGTGTCGCCGTCGCCGTGGATCACCGTGGCCGGGTGCCGCGGCGTCCAGCGCTCGGCCTCGCGGGCCCAGTTGGTCTTCACCACGTTCGGGACGACGACCAGCAGCGGGTAGGCGTCGGCGGCCTGCGCGGCCAGCAGCGCCTGCGCGGTCTTGCCCAGGCCGGGCTCGTCGGCGAGCAGGAACGAGCGGTGCTCCTTCGCGGCCTCGACCAGCTCCGCCTGGTGGTGCATCAGCTCCAGGCCCTCGGGCACCTTGATCAGGCCCGGCTCCGGCAGCACCATGCACGCCGGGGCACCGGAGTCGGCCTGCTCGAACGAGCGGAACAGCGGGCCGAGCAGCTCCCAGCGGGCCAGCTCGCTGTCGCGGTGCCGGCGACGCGGCGCGCTGAAGTCGGGGACCATGAACGGGTTCGCGAGGCGGCGCGAGAGCACCGACTGCGGGACCACCCGGCGCGGCTCGGACTCGCTCGGCTCGACCTGCTTGGGAGCCGGGACCTCCTCGGCGACCTCGATGCCGCCGGCGGTCTTGATCTCCCGGATCAGAGCCCGGGCCTCGCTGTCGACCTCGGCGCCGTCGCCTAGCAGCTCGAAGAGCGTCGAGTCGCGACCGGCGGTCTGGGCCAGGATCGTGGCGATCCCGTCGAGGCGCTTGAGCTCCTCACCGCGGCGCGACTCCGAGAGCGTCTCGTCGGCCTTGATCCGCAGCCGCTCCTCGCGGGCCAGCAGGGCGACGACCTGGAACTTGGTGCGGGTCGAGGGCGCGATCGAGCGCTTCTCGACCGCCGACTCCACCTCGCGCACGGCACGGGCGAGCTGCGGGATGATCCCGCCCTCGTCGCGGGCGCGCCCGTTGGCGGGGCGTCGCGTCTGCGTGCCGGTACGGCGGGCACCGCTCTGGCGCTGCCTGGTTCGAGCCACTGATCCTCCGTGTCCTTCGTGCGGCCAGACGCCGCACCAGTCACCCCGGGTCTCCCCCGGTACATCCCCTCGGCCCGCCCGGACGGACCCGGCGACTCGGGCCGCACCGTCGTCGCGACGGACCGCGTGTGTCGTCGGCCGGGCTGAGCCACGACGGGAACACACCTGAGATCCAGGGCTTCCTCGGCTCGCGGGGCCGACGTACGAGTTGCACGACCAGGATACCGGATCGGAGCCGATCCGCCGACCCGGCGGCCGGACGGGCCCGCTCAGGCGCCGGCGGCCGCCTCCTGGGCCTCGTGGCGCTCGCGGAACCGGAGCACCCGCCAGATCACGTAGGAGACCGCCCCGGTGATCAGCGGGAGGGCGTAGGTGAGCGCCCGGAAGACCAGGACGCCGGCGATGACCTCGTTCTTCGCGGCCTCGCCCAGGACGGCGACGTAGATCGTGGTGTAGACGACCTCGGCGACACCGACGCCGCCCGGGGTGATCGGCACGATCAGGCACAGGCGGCCGATCGAGTACAGGGTCAGGCCGAGCGAGACCGGCAGGTCCTTCTCCGAGACCCCGCAGGCGTACATGCTCGCCACCAGGAGCACGCCGTTGGCGAGGTAGCCGGCGAAGACGCAGCCGAGCAGGCTCACCCGGTGCAGCTCCAGCTCGGCGAGAGTGCTGCTGCGCAGCTCGACGACCTGGTCGGGCCAGGTCGTCATCGCCGGCTTCTTGAACAGCTTGCGCAGCGGGTTGACCAGGCGCTGCGCGACCCGGCCGACGCGCGCGGCCAGGTGCTCGCTGCCGAACACCGCGCTCACCAGCAGGATCGTCACCACCGAGACCGTGATCGCGACCAGGCCGACCAGCCAGACCCACTCGCTGCGTCCGAGCGCCGGCATCCCGAGCAGCACCCAGACGAGCCAGAAGAGGCCGGGCGCGACCAGGATCAGCGCGTTCGACAGCACCCCGATCGTCACCGTGGCCCCGGCGAAGCGCTCGGTGCTGACGCCCCAGGAGCGCAGGATCACGTACTGCGCCGCCGTCCCGGACGGCCCGGGGACGATGTTGCTGACCGCGGTGGCGGCCTCCTTGCTGATCGCGGAGCGAAACAGCGACAACCCCGGCACGATCACCGCGAACGCGATCCAGAGCAGCAGCCGGATCAGCAGCGCGATCAGGACGAGCCCGACCACGGTGGCCGGGCTCATGCCCGCGATCGCGTCCCAGACCTCGCCCATCCCGCTGAGCGTCGGGATGAGCACCCCGAAGAGCAGCACGATCAGACCGCCGGAGAGCGCCGCGCTCAGCACCTTGAGCAGCACCGACCGCGGCCCCGGCGCAGCGCCGAGGGCCTCCGGGGACAGCGGCACCGTGGCCGCGTCCTCGTGGGGGGTGTGCTCGCTCATCGCGGACGGATCCCTTCGTCGGCACCCGAGTCCACCACTTCCGGCCGTGGTACGGGGTCACCCGAACTTGGTGAACGGCGGAGCACCTGGGCGTCGAGCTGTGGTCCTCGAGCTGTGGTCGTCGAGCCTGTCGAGACGGCGTGAGCAAGGCAGGGCCCGTCCTCGCAGCCACCCCGAATTTCCCTGTGGACAAGGCGAATTCCGACACCAAGACTGTCGGTGCCGTTCCCTAGATTCATCTCATGACCTCGGGCACCCTCGACGCAGCAACGGCACTGACCGCTGCGCGTCGTTTTCGTGCCGAGGCTGATGCTGCCGAGGTCGGCCTGCTCGTGCAGGCAGTCGCCTGGGCAGCACAGCACACCGTCACCGACCCGGACTTCGCGGCGACCTGGGGCGACACCCCGGTTCCGCTGGCGGGCGAGGGCGCGCCGTTGGTCTCGAACTTCTGCGTTACCGAGTTCAGCGCCGCGCTCGGGATGTCGGACCGCTCCGGTCGGGCGTTGATCGCCGAGGCGATGGAGCTGGCGCACCGGCTGCCTCGGGTCTGGCACCGCATCACCTCCGGGACCCTGAAGGTGTGGCGAGCGCGACTGATCGCCTCCAAGACCCTGCACCTGTCGATGGACGCGGCCGCGTACGTCGATGCGCAGGTGGCACGCTTCGCCCACCGGATCGGGGCGGCGGAGACCGCCCGGCTGGTCGATGAGGCGATCGCCCGGTTCATGCCCGAGACCGCCCGGGAGATCGCCGAACGTCGCGCTGATCAGCGCCACGTGACCGTGGACCACCACCAGGTCTCCTTCGAAGGCACCAGCCTGATCCACGGCGAGCTCGACCTGGTCGATGCCCTCGACCTCGACGCCCGCCTCTCCGCCGATGCGGCGCTGTTGAAGGAATGGGGCTCGCAGGCATCCCTGGACGCCCGCCGCGCCGAAGCGCTGGGGAACCTGGCCCGCGGCGAACTGCCGCTGCCCTCCTCATCGCTGGTTGAGGAGGCCGCGCAGCGGCCGTCTCGAAACCCCGCAAGCCAAGAAGCAACCGCACCACCAGCCCCCCGCCGCCCCATCACCCTCTACCTCCACCTCGACCCCCGTGACCCCTTCGGCCGTCTGGAGAACCGCGGMCCCCACCTGATCTCCCAGGAACAGATCCAGGGCTGGCTCAACGCACCCGGCGCCCAGATCACCMTCCGCCCGGTGATCGACCTCAACGAAGAACTCGCAACCAAGGCCTACCAGCCCTCCGACCGGCTCCGCGAACAAGTCATCCTCCGAGACCGCACCTGCGTGTTCCCCTACTGCACCCGCAACGCCCGCGCCTGCGACCTCGACCACATCGAGCCCTACGACCCCGACGGCGGCACCGACCAGACCMGGACCTCGAACCTCGCCGCCCTCTGCCGCCACCACCACCGCCTCAAAACCCACGCCGGCTGGCACTACGACATCCAGAGACCCGGGACCTACCGCTGGCGATCACCAGCCGGCTACACCTACCTCCGCGACCAGACCGGCACCCGACAACTCACCCCGAGAC